>NZ_KV803781.1:0-136457 GCF_001811185.1 Corynebacterium sp. HMSC067D03 | reverse complement strand
GAAGCCGAGAAGGTCTACAAATGCCATGGCATGAACGCTAAGCAACCGCCTAACAACCGACAAGACCCAACAAAAAATCTGTGGATAACCCACCGACTCATGCCGGAAAGTTATCCACAGATTGGGCTGGGTCTTGACTTTTAGCGTTTGGTCACTTTGCCGGTCAGTTTCGCGAGTGGTGCTGCGAAGGATCCGCGGGCGAGGAACCATCCGAGCGCGGTGACGGCTACGGCGCCGAGGAATACCAAGGTGCCGGTCCAGGATGTGGAGTCTTGGGCGGCGAACATGGCGTTGAGGTTGGCGCGCAGGCCGGTCGTCGCAACGAGGAAAACGTGGATGACCATGAAGATGAGGAAGTAGATCATGGTGGGGAAGTGCACGGCGCGTGCCCACGCGACGGGCACCCCGTTCCACGTTTTCGGCCACATGGAGCTCATGCGGAAGCCGGATGCGATCGCGAGTGGTGAGGCGATGAATACGGTGGTGAAGTAGGCGAGTTCTTGCAGCGCGTTGTAGTGGACCCAGCCGTGTTCGTTAGGCCAGTCGAGCGCGAGGTATTGCAGTCCTGCGGAGATGGCGTTGGGGATGGCATCGATGCTGGTTGGCACGATGCGGACCCATTGGCCGGTGGCAAACAGTAGGATGTAGAACACTACGCCGAGTGCGACCCATGCGATGTCAAGGGTTTGGTGCAGCCATTGGGTCAAGGAAATCTTTTTGCCGTTGCGTTTCGACGTCCAGTAGCCCGCCGGCCGCTTCTCTCTGCGCACGTCGATGCCTGTTTTGACGATGAGCGCCATGAGGAACATGTTGAAGAAGTGGGCCCAGTTGAGCCAGGCGGGGAAGCCGACGGGGGCGTTGTCGGGTAGTGGCTGCATTCCGTCGTAACGTGCGACGAAGTCGGCGCCGGTGTCGGTGCCGATGAACCAGCGTGCGCCGAGGAATGCTGCGATGACCAGTACGAGGGCTGGAATGAGCCATCGCTTATCGACGACCCCACGCCCCGCCGGTACCTCCACCGGCGCCGGCGCTGCGGCTGCCGGTGCTGCCGGAGCCGAATCGGGCTCGGGCGTTGGCGTGGCGTCGGCGGTTGTTGCGGCCGCTGGTGCAGCCGTCGGTGCTGGAGCTGGTGCGGCTTCGGGCTCTGGCGGTGCGGGCACGTGGACGGTGCCGGCGGGCGGCCAGGCTTCGCCACCTGTGACGCGGGGGAGACCACGGCGCAGGGGAACTTCGACGGTGTTTGCGGGGGTTGCAGCTGGAGCATTGGCCTGATCGGCTGCGTCGGCTGTGCTAGTCGTAGCAGCGTCAGGCTCGCTCGGTGTCGCTGTGGACGGAGCCGCAGCAGCGCCCGCAGCGCCTGCGAAGGCAGCGACGGCGGTGGCCGGTGGCCAGGGTTCACCACCCGGGGTACGAGGTAGGCCCTGGCGCAAACCGGTGGTGGGCGAGGAAGCAGACACAGTGGCAGGCGCCGCGACAGGCTCAGCGGGTGCGCAGGTGGTCGGGGTGGTGGGGTCGTCGATGAGCGGGGGCCATGGTTCGCCGCCGGGAACACGGGGCAGGCCGCGTCGAAGTTGGGGCATTACTTACGAGCCTCGATCTCGGAGATGATCTGTGGGACGACGTCGAAGAGGTCGCCGATGATGCCGAAGTCAGCGATGTCGAAGATGGGGGCATCCTCGTCATTGTTGATGGCGACGATGGTGTCGGCGGTTTGCATGCCCACCAGGTGTTGGACAGCGCCGGAGATGCCGATGCCGATGTAGAGCTTCGGGCTGACCAGTACGCCGGTTTGGCCGATTTGGGCTTCGTAGGCGACTTGGTCTTCGTCGACGGCGGAGCGGGTGGCGCCGACGGCGGCGCCGAGGGTGTCCGCGAGCCCGCCGACGAGTTCTTCGAACATGTCGGCGTCGCCGAGCGAGACGCCACCGGCAACGACCTTGTCTGCGGTGAGCAGGTCGGGGCGGGTGGAGGTGCGCTCGACCGGCGTGACGGAGACGACCTCGGCGGTGCGTGCGCCGGAGGTTTCGACGTTGAGGTCGCGCACCTCAGGCGTTGCGACGGCAGCGGCGCGGGTTTCCACAGCACCGGGGCGCACGGTGATGATCGGTGCGGAGTGGGTGGCAGCGGCAGTCGCGGTGTAGGCGCCGCCGAAGTTCTGGTGGTCGGTGACGATGCCTTCTGCGTCTCGACGAACCGCCACCGCGTCGGTCAACAGCGCCTTGCCTGCGCGCACGGCTACACGGCCGGCGGTTTCGCGCCCGCGCACGGTGTGGGAAAACAACACGGCGGCGGGGTTGAGGGTGGTGAGGGCGGTGGTGGTGGCGTCGACAAGTGGGGCGTCGGAAACCAGCACCGTGGCCGCGCCGAGGGTGCTGAGGGCGTCGGCGTGGGTGCGGTCGTCGATAAGAACGATGGGGGTGCCGATTTCGGAGGCCGCGCCGATGAGTTCGGCGGCGTGGGGGTCGAGGCTGCCGTCGTGGGAGCGGTCCGGGACAACGAGAATTTCAGTCATGGGTGCTCCTTAAATGAGGTTTTTGGATTCGAGGAAGTCGACAAGTTTCGCGGCGGCGGTGGAGTTGGCGTCGATGATTTCGCCGCGCTCGCGTGCCGGGCGCTTGTCAATGGCGACCATGATGGCGCGCGGGTGGGTGAAATCTTCCGCGTCGATGTCCAGGTCGGCGAGTGTGAGCGTGTTGAGCTCCTTCTTCTTCGCCGCCATGAGTCCCTTGAAGTTGGGGTAGCGGGGGTCGGCGAACTCGTCGGCAACAGCGACGACGGCCGGAAGGTCGGCGCGCAGTTCGACGATCGCGCCGTCGGAAGCCTGGGTGGCGGTGGCGGTTGTGCCGTCGACGGTCAGTTCCGTCAGGTTGGTCAGTACGGGCCAGTTCAGGTGTTCGGCGATCATGGGGGCGACGACGCCGGTGCCGCCGTCGGAGGACATGTTGCCCGTGACGACGAGGTCGTAACCGTTCTTGCGAATCAACGCCGCAAGCACCTCGGCGGTGAGGGTGGCGTCGGCGCCGGTCAGGGCGTCGTCGGAAACGATGTAGGCCTCGGTGGCGCCCATGGCGATGCCGCGGCGGATCGAATCGGCAGACGTTTCGGGGCCGACGCTGAGGATTTCGACCACGGTGTCGTCGTCAAGTGCTTCCGCGATGCGTAGCGCTGCTTCGACGGCGCGTTCGCCAACTTCGTCGGCAACAACGTCGCCGGAGCGGTCGGTCAGACCAGTCTCCAGGTTCATTTCGCGGTCGCTGTAGGTGTCCGGCACCTCTTTCAGCAGCACGGCAATACGCACGGCCACTCCTTATAGGTAGGGGGTAGGCAATCGTGCGCAGTCTAGCGCACGCCTAAAAGTCGAATCCCCCGAAGTCGAAGCCGCCGCCGAAGTCACCCATGTCTCCGCCGAAATCGCCACCGCCCATGTCACCCATGTCACCCATATCTCCCATGTCGCCCATGCCCTCGGCGCCAGCAGCGTCGCCGAGACCGCCAGCCTCAAACGCTTCGGGTGCGGCAGCGCCGGACATGCCGGCGAACATGGTGGAGTAGAACATCATCGACGACGCAGCCCACATGCCCGTCATCATCGCTGGGGCCCACCAGGCGGTGGAATACCAGCCAGCAGGAACGGGGCGGCCTGCGACGGCTCCGCCGGGGTAGTAGTGCGGGGTCGCCTCGGTGGCTACGGGCGATGCGGTAACAACGGTGCCGTCTTCTTGGCGCACGCTGCGCTGTTCAGTCACGCGGCCTGCCTGGCGCTGGCCTTCCAACTCTGGCAGCGCAGGACCGGCGGGAAGCCCCATGATTTCGCGCGCGGCGTTGACGTAGTGCAGGCCCTCGAGCGCGGATTCGCGGGCGAGCATGGCCTGCTTTGGCGTGCGGGCGTCGGCAAGACCTGCGCTTGCTGCGTTGAAGCGCTCGGAGGCGTCGGCCATGGCCTGGGTGGAGGCGGCGTCGTTGCCGGAGAGGTTCAGCACCTGCGAGCCGAGGCGGTCGGTCCATCGCTTGGCGTCGGCGTAGGCGTCGTCGAAAGAAATCTGCACCTGCTGGCGCGATTGCACTTGACGACGACCGCCACCACCCATCGTGGGCAGCATGATCAACGCACCAATAGCAAAGACGATGAGCAACAGACCGAGCATGGCTCCTCCTAAAATTCGTTGTTGTTTGGTTCAACGGGTGAACCTGCGCTAAAGTTCCGAGCAGCCGTTAAGGCAGCGTTTCTACGCATGGGAATGTCGTATAGTGGCTAATACCTCAGCCTTCCAAGCTGAAGACGCGGGTTCGATTCCCGTCATTCCCTCCACGTTTGACCACCGGTTCTGCATGCAGAACCGGTTTTCTTCTACCCCGATGTGACCCCGCTTTGATCGCCCGCTACAATGATCAACCTGAACCGCTTGAGTGGTTACTGATTCGGTTCATACCGTGGCGGTTTTGCCGCCTACGGGGCGTGGCGCAGTTTGGTAGCGCACCTGCTTTGGGAGCAGGGGGTCGCAGGTTCAAATCCTGTCGCCCCGACAAAGGCGGGCCCGTTTTGTACGGGCCCGCCACTTATAAGCACTGAAACTCGTTGATGGAAACAAGTACAGGAGAAACCCGTGAAGACTAACGTCGAAAAGCTCAGCGACACCCGCGTTAAGCTCAACGTCAGCGTGCCGTTCGACGAGCTTGGCCAGGAGATCGACCAGGCATACAAGGCGATCTCCCAGCAGGTCAACATTCCGGGCTTCCGTCGAGGCAAGGCTCCGCGCCAGCTGATCGACGCTCGTTTCGGCCGCGGTCCGATCCTGGAGCAGGTTGTCAACGACATGCTGCCGACCCGGTACGAGCAGGCTCTGGCAGAGAACGACCTGAACCCGCTGGGCCAGCCGGAGATTGAGGTCACCAAGATCGAGGACAACGACGTTGTCGAGTTCACCGCTGAGATCGACGTTCGTCCGGAGATTGAGGTGCCGGACTTCTCCAAGATTGAGGTCACTGTTCCGGAGCTCAAGGTTGACGACGAGGCTGTTGACGCCGAGCTCGACTCCCTGCGCGAGCGTTTCGGTGAGCTCAAGGACACCAAGCGCAAGATGAAGACCGACGACTTTGCGGTCATCGACCTTGAGGCTTCTATCGACGGCGAGAAGCTCGACGACGCTTCCGCTGAGGGCCTGACCTACCGCGTCGGCGCCGACGACCTGATGAAGGGTCTGGACACCGCTCTGCGTGGCATGAAGACCGGCGAGGACAACGAGTTCGAAACCGAGATCCAGTACGGCGAGAACAAGGGCAAGAAGGCGACCGTCAAGGTCCACGTCCAGCAGACCAAGGAGCGCAAGCTTCCGGATCTTGACGACGAGTTCGTCCAGATGGCGTCCGAGTTCGACACCGTCGACGAGCTGCGTGAGTCCACCCGCGAGCAGGTTGAGGAGAACGCGAAGGCGAAGCAGGCTGCTGACATTCGCGACGAGGTCCTCAAGGCTGCCCTCGCCCAGGTTGAGTTCGCGCTGCCGGAGTCGATCGTCGACGAGCAGGTGCACAACCAGCTCCACCAGCTGCTCGGCCAGATGGCTCACGACGAGAACGCACTGGCGCAGCTGCTTGAGGCGCAGGGCACGACCCGCGAAGAGTTTGACAAGGAGTCCCGCAAGCAGGCTGAAGAGTCCGTGCGCACCCAGCTGTTCCTCGACGCTGTCGCAGAGGAAGAGCAGCCGGAGGTTTCCCAGCAGGAGCTCACCGACCACATCCTGTTCACCGCACAGTCCTACGGCATGGACCCGAACCAGTTCGTGGCTCAGCTGCAGCAGTCCGGCCAGATCGCGAACCTGTTCTCCGACGTGCGTCGCGGCAAGGCCCTCGCCGCCGCTATCTCTCGCACCTCGGTGAAGGATGAGGCTGGCAACAAGGTTGACCCGAACGATTACTTCGGTGAGATCGAGGAAGAGGACGAGGCTGCTGAGGAGCAGTAACCCCCTCTAAACCAAGGGTTTTTGGGCGGCCGGAAGCGAACTTTCGCTTCCGGCCGCTTTTTGTTTGGGGGCGTGGGGTCGTCGATAAGAATTGGCCGTACGCCGGTAGCGAACAAGGTTCAACTCCCTCGCGCGCGCGAGTAGGGTGGTGGCGTTACACGACGAACTAGCGAAGGAGCATCTGTTATGACTTCCCCGACTCAAGGTATGAACCTGGGAGACTCGGTGTACGAGCGCCTCCTGCGGGAGCGCATTATTTTCCTGGGTCAGCAGGTGGATGATGAGATTGCCAACAAGCTTTGCGCCCAGATTCTGCTGCTGTCGGCTGAGGATCCGACGCGCGACATCAGTCTTTACATCAACTCGCCGGGCGGTTCGGTGACCGCAGGTATGGCGATTTACGACACGATGAAGTACTCCCCGTGCGACATCGCTACCTACGGCATGGGTCTGGCTGCTTCCATGGGCCAGTTCCTGCTGTCTGGCGGCACGAAGGGCAAGCGTTACGCGCTGCCGCACGCACGCATCATGATGCACCAGCCCTCCGCAGGTGTTGGCGGCACTGCTGCTGATATTGCGATCCAGGCTGAGCAGTTTGCCGCGACGAAGCGTGAGATGGCTGAACTTATCGCAGAGCACACCGGCCAGACCTTCGAACAGATCACGAAGGATTCGGACCGTGACCGTTGGTTTACCGCGATGGAGGCCAAGGAATACGGCATCGTGGACCACGTCATCGAGAATGCCGCCATGGCTGGCGAGCACGCGATTGGCGACTAAGGCAAGCAACGAGAAGAGGAGACTTTTACTATGACTTTCCAAATGCCCAGCTCCCGCTACGTGCTGCCGCAGTTCCTGGAGGAGACCAGCTTCGGCACGAAGCAGATTGATCCGTACGGCAAGCTGTTTGAGGAGCGCATTGTGTTCCTTGGCACCCAGGTTGATGACACGTCGGCGAACGACATCATGGCCCAGCTGCTGGTCCTGGAGTCCCAGGATCCGGACCGTGACATCACGATGTACATCAACTCCCCGGGTGGTTCGTTTACCGCGTTGATGGCGATTTACGACACGATGCAGTACGTCCGCCCCGACGTGCAGACGGTGTGCCTCGGCCAGGCTGCATCCGCCGCCGCAGTCATCCTGGCTGCCGGTGCGCCGGGTAAGCGTGCGGCGCTGCCGAACTCGCGTGTGCTGATCCACCAGCCGGCTACCCAGGGCACCCAGGGTCAGGTGTCGGACCTGGAGATCCAGGCGGCTGAGATCGACCGTATGCGTCGTCTCATGGAGAACACGCTGTCGCACCACACGGGCCGTACGCCAGAGCAGGTTCGTATTGATACCGACCGCGACAAGATCCTCACCGCTGAGGAAGCCGTGGAGTACGGGATCATCGACCAGGTCTTCGACTACCGCAAGCTCAACGGCTAAAAAGAAAGGCGCCCGTAAGGGCGCTTTTTAGCTTTACGACGACACCCTCACCGGCGTCGCACCACAACCACCTACTGTTCGGTTGGGGTTTCCACGACGTCGGCGGAGGTCGGCGCTGCGTCGTCGCAGAACTTCACTGCGTTACGGATGGCTTCTGGTGCGCCCTCGAAGTCGCCGCGCGACCAGCACACGCCGTCTGCGGTGTTTTGTGGGTCTACAGACGCCCAACCGTTGCCCCGTGCGACCCAGTAGTAGTCCTGACCGTCTGGTGTGACGGTGCGGGCCCATTCACGGTCGCAGAAGGTGCTGTATTCGTCGCTGGCGCCCTGCGAGCCTTGTGCGGGCCATGCGCAGGCTGCCCCCGGCTCGTCCGGTGCGGGAGCGACCTCTGGCTCGCGTGCGGAACCGCCGGAGTTGCCGGATCCGCTCGAGCTGCGGCGACTGCTGCTGGACTTGGTGGACGTCTTCGACGAGGAGCTCGAGGAGCTCTTCGTGGTTGTGGACGAGGAGGTTGTGGTCTCGTCGTCCTCCTCGGAGGTGGTGGTCGTCGGGGTTGGGGTGGCTGTTGTGCTGGTTTGGGGGAAATCCAGCACCGGTTCAGCAATGCGTGCCTCGTCGTCCGAGCCGCCGCAGGCGGAAAGCGCCGGGACGGCGATGAGCGCTGCGGCGATGGTGGCAAGTGCGCGGCTGCGTTTCACGGGTACGGATTTCCTTTCAGACACATCAAAGAATGTGTCTAGGCTAGCTGATCGTTCCGAGGACAATGCGCTTAGTTTAGTCCCACCGCGTTTTGGGTGCGTGGGACGGGAACAGGGATGTGTCGTCGTGCGTTGTAGGGTGTGGGGTTCAGCACCCACTAGACTTGGGGAAGATTTCGGCGAGGGAACGGGAGTAGATACGCGCATATGGCCACTACGCATGACAGCGCTAGCCTTCTGAAGTGCTCTTTCTGCGGCAAAAGCCAGCAGCAGGTCCGCAAACTGATTGCGGGCGGAGGCGTCTACATTTGCGACGAATGCATCGAGCTGTGCAACGAGATCATCGAAGAGGAGCTCGCCGGCGCAGAACGCCAGGAGGAATCAGGAGAGCGTTTGCCGCGCCCTTCGGAGATCACTGCGTTTCTGGACGAGTATGTGATCGGCCAGGATGCGGCCAAGCGCACGCTTGCTGTGGCTGTGTACAACCACTACAAGCGCATTAAGGCGGAGGAGTCGAACCTTTCGGCCCGTGCGAAGGACGAGGAAGTGGAGATTTCCAAGTCCAACATCTTGCTGCTTGGCCCGACGGGTTCTGGCAAGACCTATCTCGCGCAGACGCTGGCGCGCATGTTGAATGTGCCGTTTGCGATCGCGGATGCCACCAGCCTGACCGAGGCTGGCTATGTCGGCGAGGACGTGGAGAACATTCTGCTGAAGTTACTGCAGGCGGCAGACTTCGATGTGAATCGTGCGCAGCACGGCATCATTTACGTCGACGAGGTGGACAAGATTTCCCGCAAGTCCGAAAACCCGTCGATTACCCGCGACGTTTCGGGTGAGGGCGTGCAGCAGGCGCTGCTGAAGATCCTGGAGGGCACGGTTGCGTCCGTGCCACCACAGGGTGGACGTAAGCACCCAAACCAGGAGTTCATCCAGATGGACACGTCGAACATCCTGTTCATCGTGGCCGGCGCGTTCGCTGGCCTGGACAAGGTGATCGCGGAGCGCGTGGGCAAGAAGGGCATCGGCTTCGGGGCGGAGATCGATTCGAAGTCGGAGCGCGACGAGGCGAACATGATGGCGCAGGTGCAGCCGGGCGACCTGGTGAAGTTCGGCCTGATCCCCGAGTTCATTGGCCGTTTGCCGATCATCGCGCACGTCGATGATCTGGACCGCGACTCGATGAAGCGCGTGCTTACGGAGCCGAAGAACTCGTTGGTGAAGCAGTACAAGCGCCTGTTCGCGATGGACGGCGCGGAGTTGACGGTGACCGACGAGGCGCTCGGTGTGATCGCGGACAAGGCGGCGGAGCGCAAGACCGGTGCGCGTGGCCTGCGTGCGATTATGGAGGAACTGCTCGTTCCGGTGATGTACGAGTTGCCGGATCGTGACGGCATCGCTGAGGTTGTGCTGGATGAGGCAGCCGCTCGCGGGGAGGGCGAACCGAAGTTCATTGAAGAAGAAAAGCAGCGCTCCGCGTAACGCAGTTCTGCTTAGACTAGGCCGCCGTCGTCGCTGTAGACGTCGGCGGTTTCTTCTTCCGCAGTGGGGGTGGGTTCGAGGTAGGACTCGTAGCCGGAGTAGGGGATGTTGGACGTGAGGAACGTCAGCACGGTGTCGATGACCATGCGGCGCATGCCGTCGACGTTGCGGCGGCTTGCAAAGTCCACGTCGCTGACGCTCAGTGCGGTCAGGCTGTTGCCCACGCGGAAGAAACACAGCGATGCGACCAGCGTGAGCAGATCGACAGCGGAGATACCTGGGCGGAATGCTCCCGCGTCTTGGCCTGCGAGCAACAGACGTTCAACGTGGAGGAGTACTTCGTTCTCGCTGACAAGCGCTGCGGCGTCTTCTTCGGCGGCGACGGGGTCGAGGTTTTCACGCAGGACGAGGCGCACACCGTCGGGGTGGTCCAAAAACGCGTGGTAGAGGGCGTCGATGTAGCGGCGCATCCCCTCGACGGGGGCGGCGTAGGAGCGGGTGGCGATGTCCTGAGGCGGGGTGATGCGAGCACTTGCCACCTTGAGCGCTGCGAGGTACAAGCCGCGCTTGTTACCAAAGTGGTAGTGGATCATGCGCTTGCTCATGCCCGTGGTGCGTGCAAGCGCGTTGAGTTTGACGTCGTCGTAACCGTTGTGGGCAAACGCGACAATCGCGGCATCGACGACAGCACCGGGGGAAGGGGAGGTGGCAGTCTCGGGTGCGGCGGTGTCGGCCATGTCCGTGGGCTCCCTTTCGGTGTGGCTCGGTGTGGTGGGGTCGTCGATACGCTTCTTTGCTTCTTCTCATCGTGCACCACTTGGCAGATCAGTGGCGCAGTACCGGCCAATGTTGCCCCCTGTGGGGGTAGGTTGAAGGGGAAACAGAAACAGAAAGAGGAGGCCTCATCATGTCCCAGACCCCCGCAAACGTCGTTGTTACCGGCGCAGCAGGCAACATTGCGTACTCGTTGCTGTGGCGCGTGGCAGCAGGCGACGTCTTCGGCCCCGATCGTCCGGTGAACCTGACGCTGCTGGAGATCCCGGAGGCGGTGCGCGCGGCTGAGGGCACGGCAATGGAGCTCAACGACTCGGCGCTGCCGCTTCTGAACAAGATCACGGTGACCGACGACGCAAACAAGGCATTCGACGGTGCGCAGGCGGCGTTCCTGGTGGGGGCGAAGCCGCGCGGCAAGGGGGAGTCGCGCGCGGACATGCTGGCTGCAAACGGCAAGATTTTCATCGGACAGGGGCAGGCGATCAACAACGGTGCTGCGGATGACGTCCGCGTGCTGGTGGTCGGCAACCCGGCGAACACGAATGCCTACATTGCGAACAAGGCGGCGCCGGATGTGCCAGCGGATCGCTTCAACGCGCTGATGCGTTTGGACCACAACCGTGCGCTGTCGATGCTCTCCCAGCAGCTCGGGGTGTCCTCGACTGCCATTGAGCACCTGACGGTGTGGGGCAACCACTCGGATACGCAGTTCCCGGACATCACCTACGCCACGGTGGACGGCAACCCGGTTGAGGTGGATCGCGCCTGGTATACCGACGAGTTCATCCCGCGCGTGGCCAAGCGTGGCGCGGAGATCATCGAGGTGCGCGGTAAGTCCTCGGCGGCGTCTGCAGCGTCGGCGTCGGTGGATCACATGCGCGACTGGGTACAGGGCACGGCTGGCAAGTGGACGACGGCTGCGTTGCCGTCGACGGGCCAGTACGGCGTGGACGAAGGGCTTGTGTTCGGCTTCCCGGTGACGGGTGAAAATGGTGCGTGGGAGGTCGTCGAAAAGCTGGAGCTCAGCGACGATCAGCGGGCGCGTATCAGCGCCAACATCACCGCCTTGAAGGACGAGGCGGCGATCGCCGACAAGCTGTTCTAGGTAGCTCGTTAAGATAGGTCGCGTGACTGACAAAAATCTGAACCGCACTGACGCGCTGCCGAAGTCGTGGGAGCCCAGCGACCACGAACGCGACCTCTACGAAGGCTGGGTCAAGGCAGGCTATTTCACTGCCGACGCCCACTCTGACAAGCCTGCGTACTCCATCGTGCTGCCGCCGCCAAACGTGACGGGTCAGCTGCACATGGGCCATGCGCTCGACCACACGCTGATGGACTCCCTGGTGCGCCGCAAGCGCATGCAGGGCTACGAGGTGCTGTGGCTGCCGGGCATGGACCACGCAGGCATTGCCACCCAGACCAAGGTCGAGGCGAAGCTCAAGGCCGAAGAAGGCAAGGACCGCTACGACTACGGCCGTGAAGAGTTCATCGACCGGGTGTGGGAGTGGAAGGAGCAGTACGGTGGCACGATCACCTCGCAGATGCGTGCGATCGGCGATTCCGTCGACTGGTCCCGCGAGCGCTTCACGCTGGACGAGGGCCTGTCGCGCGCCGTCCAGACCATTTTCAAGCAGCTCTACGACCGCGGCCTGGTCTACCGCGATTACCGCCTGGTCAACTGGTCGCCGGTGCTGGAGACCGCCGTGTCCGACATTGAGGTCGTGTACAAGGATGTCGAGGGCGAGTTCGTCTCTATCCGCTACGGCTCGCTCAACGACGACGAGCCGCACCTGATCGTCGCCACCACCCGTGTGGAGACGATGCTGGGCGACGTCGCCATCGCCGTTCACCCTGACGACGAGCGCTACTCACACCTCATCGGCGAAGTCTTCGAGCACCCACTGCGCGAAGGCATGCAGGTCAAGGTCATTGCCGACGACTACGTGGACATGGAACTCGGCACCGGTGCGGTGAAGATCACCCCGGCGCACGACCCGAACGACTACGAGATGGGTCTGCGCCACGACCTTGAGATGCCGATCATCATGGACGAGAAAGGTCGCATCGCCGATACCGGCACCAAGTTTGACGGCATGAGCCGCGAAGAAGCCCGCGTCGCCGTGCGTGAGGCACTGGCTGAGCAGGGCCGCATTGTCAAGGAAGTGCGCCCGTACGTCCACTCCGTGGGCCACTCGGAACGCTCCGGCGAGCCGATCGAGCCGCGTCTGTCCCTGCAGTGGTTTGTCAAGGTCGATGAGCTGGCCAAGATGTCCGGCGACGCCGTGCGCGAAGGCGACACTAAGATCCACCCGGAAAGCATGGAGAAGCGCTACTTCGACTGGGTGGACAACATGCACGACTGGACCATTTCGCGCCAGTTGTGGTGGGGTCACCGCATCCCGATCTGGTACGGACCGGAGGACGAAAACGGCGAGCGCGACGTGGTCTGCGTCGGCCCGGACGAAGAGCCGCCGGCAGGCTACGAGCAGGATCCGGACGTTTTGGATACCTGGTTCTCGTCGGCGCTGTGGCCGTTTTCCACGATGGGTTGGCCGGACAAGACCCCGGATTTGGAGAAGTTCTTCCCAACCACCGTGTTGGTTACCGCCTACGACATCTTGTTCTTCTGGGTTGCCCGCATGATGATGTTCGGCACCTTCGCAGGCCAGACCACCCCGGAGATCCTGGGCGAAGGCAAGGATGGCCGCCCGCAGATCCCGTTCGAGCACCTGTACCTGCACGGCCTGGTGCGCGACGAGAAGGGCCGCAAGATGTCGAAGTCCTTGGGCAACGGCATCGACCCGATGGATTGGGTGGAGCAGTACGGTGCGGACGCGCTGCGCTTCGCCCTGGCTCGTGGTGCGAACCCGGGTGTGGACCTGCCGATTGGCGACGACCACGCCACCGCCGCCCGCAACTTTGCCACCAAGCTGTTTAACGCCACCAAGTTCGCGCTCATGAACGGCGCGCGCGTGGACGCGTTGCCTGCACGCGAGGTGCTGACCGACGCTGACCGTTGGATCCTGGATCGAGCCGAGGAAGTCCGCGCCAAGGTGGATGCTTACCTGGACGATTACCAGTTTGCCAAGGCCAACGAGGCGCTTTACCACTTCGCGTGGGATGAGCTGTGTGACTGGTACCTGGAGATCGCCAAGACCCAGATCCCGCGGGACGAGGCTGACGCCTCGTCGGAAGAGAAGGACCGTGGCGAGAACACCAAGGTGGTTCTCGGCCGTGTGATCGATGTTGTGCTGCGCCTGCTGCACCCGACGATGCCGTTTATCACCGAGGTGCTGTGGAAGGCGCTGACTGGCGGCGAGACGGTGACGCTCGCGCCGTGGCCGACCGCAGAGGACACCAACGGTGGTGCCGCGACCGATGAGGACGCTCGCCGTCGCATCGAAGATTCCATCAAGCTCATTACCGAGCTGCGTCGCTTCCGCTCTGATCAGGGTGTGAAGCCGTCGCAGAAGGTGCCGGCTCGCCTGGACTTCGCTTCGGCTGATCTGGTTGGCCAGGAGGCGATGGTGCGCCAGATTGCGAAGGTGACGGCGCCGGAGGATGACTTTGAGGCCTCGGCAAGCATTGAGATGCGCCTGAGCAAGGTCAACCTGGACGTCGCGTTGGATACGTCCGACACCGTCGATGTCGCTGCGGAGCGCAAGCGCCTGGAAAAGGAGCTTGCGGCGGCGCAGAAGGAGCTCGACACCACTGGCGGGCAGCTCGCCAATGAGCAGTTCTTGGCTAATGCGCCGGCGCAGGTCGTCGAGAAGATCAAGGCGCGTCAGAAGGTCGCACAGGAAGAGTTTGAGCGCGTCACGGCTCGTCTTGAGGCGCTGAAGTAATGGCGGATAAGTCGTTCGACCCGGAAGCGCGGGCAGCGTACGAGGCACTTCGAGCACAGCTTGGCGACGACGCCCTCGAGGGCATCGACATCGCCGACCTCGAATCCGGCCGTGACACCGACTTCGGCCACCTGGAGATGACCGATCACGGCATCACGCTCAACCTGGCCGACATGTCGGCCGAAAGTGGCGCGGATGCCGCCGATGCGGACAGCGACGAGCCCGCGCCCAGCTTGGCGCCGGAGGGGGACCACCCGGACTTTGACACGGTGGTTGCCAAGTTGGATGCGCGTGCGGCGGCGAACGACCCGAACCCGTCGCTGGATCGCATTGCGATGCTGATGGATCTGCTGGGCACGCCCCAGCAGTCCTTCAACGTCATTCACGTGGCGGGCACGAACGGCAAGACGTCGACGGCGCGTATGGCGGAGTCGATCCTTCGCGCGCTGAACCGTCGCACGGGGTTGTTCACCTCGCCTGAGTTGGAGCGTGTCACCGAGTGCATCCTCATCGACGGGGAGGAAATTTCCCAGACCCGTTTCGTGGATGTCTGGCGCGACATTGAGCCGTACGTGGACATGGTGGACGCGCACTTCCGCGAGCGCGGCGAGGCGGAGATGAGCCGTTTCGAGCTGCTTGTCGGCATTGCGTACGCGGCGTTTGCGGACGCACCCGTGGATGTTGCGATCGTCGAGGTCGGCATGGGCGGCACCTGGGATGCGACGAACGTGGTGGAGGCGGACGTGTCCGTCATCACCCCGATCGGTATCGACCACCAGCGTTTCCTCGGCGAGACGATTGAGGAGATCGCCGCGCACAAGGCCGGCATCATCAAGGCGCGTGAGCGCGACGGCTACGGACCGGCGGAAAACATCGCCATCGTTGCTGAGCAGGAGCCGGAGGCGATGCAGGTCATCCTGGAGCGCGCGGTGGAAACCGGCGCTGCGGTGGCGCGACAGGGGCGCGACTTTACTATCGACGACTCCTCCGTCGCCGTCGGCGGCCAGCAACTGTCGCTGCAGGGCCTTGGCGGAGTCTACGACGACATTTTCTTGCCGCTTTCCGGCGCACACCAGGCAGAGAACGCTTCGGTGGCGCTGGCTGCGGTGGAGAGTTTCTTCGGCGTGTCCCGCGAGCACCCGTTGGATATGGATTCGGTGCGCCAGGGCTTCGCGGAGGTGAAGGTGCCTGCGCGCGTGGAGCGTGTGCTGGGTGATCCGGTGGTGCTCATCGACGCCGCCCACAACCCCCACGGCGCGGCCACGCTTGCCGAGGCGATACAGCGCGACTTCAACTACCAGTCCGTCATCGGCGTGGTGTCCATCTTCGCGGACAAGGATGCTCGCGCGATGCTGGCAGCGCTCGAGCCGGTGCTCGCGGATGTGGTGATCACCCAGAACACCGACCGGCGCGCGATGGACGCTTACGAGTTGGCGGAGATGGCCTACGAGATCTTCGGCGATGAGCGTGTGCGTGTCGACGACAACCTGCCCTCGGCGATCGAACTCGCCATCGAGTTGGCCGAGGAGGAAGGCCCCGAAGGCGTCGGTGTGCTCATCACCGGCTCCGTTGCCACCGCAGGTCAGGCGCGCACCTACCTGCGTTCGTCGCGGGGTGTGCAGTGACCGCGCACCTGCTGTTGCCTGGCACGGCGCCTGTGATTGTTACGGCGCCGCACGCCGTTGAGCAGCAGCGCGACGGCAAGATCAAGCTTGCGGAGCCCGCGACCCGTTGGCTCGCGGAGCAACTCCACGAGCACGTAGGCGCGACAGCGTTGATCAAGACCGACGCGGATAAGGCGGATCCGAACTCGGACGAGCACAGTCCGTTCCGGGACGTCGCGGTGCGCGAGGTCGAGCAGCGTGGGATCGTTGCGGGCATCGACTTGCACCAGATGAACCCGGACCGGCCCGATCAGGTAATCCTGGGAACCGGTCGCGGGCGCAACATCCACGACGATTGGCGGGTGCGCGACATTGTGGTCGCCGAGTTCAACGCGTGCGGGGTGCCCGTGCTTGTCGACGAAATCTTTCCCGCAATGGGACTTCACCGCGTGTCCTCCGACGTCGCGCTGCGTACCAACATCCCATACGTGCAAGTGGAGATGAACAGTGCTGCGCTCGACGAGGGGCCGCGCGAACACATGCTCGCTGCGTTGACGCGCATCGTGCAGCGCTTTGCGGAGGAATTGGCGTGAAACCGACCTGGCTGGTGACCAACCGATGGCTGCACTGGGACAAGTTTGAGTGGCAGTTCGACCAGATCATCGGGGCATCACACGGCCAGATTGAGCGTGTGACCACCGACTACGCAGTTACTCATTTGGAGGACCTTCCCGAGGTGGCCTTCATCATGGATAAGGATGTCGCCGCGGTTGCGCAGTTGGAGGCGTTCGGGGTCAGGTGCGTGAATTCGTCGCAAAGCATTGCGCTGTGCGACAACAAGGCGTACACGCATGCGGCGCTGACTCGGGCGGGGATCGCGCACCCGAAAACGATCACCGCGCCGCTGGTGTACCGCAACCTCGAGACGGAGGAATGGGCGAACAGCGAGTTTCTCGCCGCCGTCGAATATGCCCTGGGGTTTCCGGCGGTGGCGAAACATGCCGTTGGGTCGTGGGGCAGCGGGGTGTTTCTTGTAAATAGCCGCGACGAGCTCATCGACGTGCTGCGTGAGGCGTACCCCTCACCGGTGATTGTGGAGGAGTACGTTGCCGGCTCGCACGGCCGCGACGCGCGGATCTACATGGTGGGCGACACGCCTGTCGCGGCGATGCGGCGCTTTGGCCAAGGTGGAGATTTCCGCGCCAACATCACAGGTGGTGGGCGTGCGGAAGCCTGGCAGCCCCCGGCCGAATACGTCGACGTTGCGCGTGCCGCGATGACAGCGCTCGGGCTGGATATTGGGTCGGTGGACTTCCTTGACGCGCAAGAACCCCTGGTCGGCGAGGTGAACTCGAACGCGCAGTTTGCGTCGCTGACGGAAACCACCGGAATTGACGTCGCAGCAGCAGTCGTTGAATATCTGGAGCAACTATGACCGAGATGTACCTGCCGGCCCGTGAGGTGCGGCTCAACGGGAAGAAAGCCAGTGTGGCAACCTACCCGGTGAACTCGCTGGTCATCGGCCGGGATTGGCCGGGGTGGGAAGGGCTGAGCGATTACCACCCGGCGCTGTTGGACGGCACTACCGCAGTGCAGTTGATCAAGGGTGGTGCGGGCGAGGAGGCATCTGCAACCGCACGCATCCTCCGTGCCGTGCCTGACGGTGTCGCGTCGGTTCAGCCTGTGCACGCGGAGGTGTTTTCCACCAACGTGAAACAGCGCGCAGACAAGGCGGGCGATAGTTCGATCGTGATCAGCGAGTCCGTTCGCGCCCGGCTGCCGGAAGCGGAGCACTACCGGGTGGTATGCCCGTTTACCAGGTGCTCGTTCGTTGTCACCCGCGACGAGATCGAGACGTTCCCAGAAGGCGAATACTCCGACGGCACCATCAAGATTTCTCGTTATCAGCGCATCCTGTTGCGTCTGCACCCGCCGATGGACATCACAAAGGCGCATCGCGACGCTATCCCGCCAGAGCACCACACGCTCATTGACACCCACTACAAGGACAGGGGTGTTTGGCCGCGCGAGCGTATCGACGACATCGCGTACCCAGACCGCATCCAACTCAATAGGGCCCTTCGCGCAGCGAAATTCTTCGACATCATGGTCGTGCCGATGATCGAAGGGGAGGGCACGTCGGTGTTCGGGGACAACGAACGCTCCACCGCGCGCAAGAACCCGCTGCGCAGGTCGTGGTATTGGACCGCGAGGAAGCTCCTCGGTTCGCGTACCTACGTGATGCGGGTCGCTCGACCGAACGACATCGACGAGTCCCGCGCGGTAGTGCGCCTCACCGCGGATTCGATGCAGTCGTTGGGCATCGAGGATTCGGATATTGTGCGGCTGCGCTACGGCGACCGCACGATTGCGGCGCGTGCGATGGCGATTGTCGACGACACCCGTTTCCGCCAGAACTCTCACATCAGCGTCATCGAGCCACTCGATGCGGTGATTGGTATTCCATCGAAACTGCGCGGACAACTTGGTGTTCCGAGTATTAACGAGTCGGTGAAGGTGGACCGCGACGTCAACCACCTGCTGCGCAAAACCTTGAACGTGTACATTTTGTCGGCGCTCGCATGGCTGTTTACCGTGCTGCAGGTCATCCCGGAAGGTCCTCGGGCGACGATTGGCACCGTGGGGTTGTTCGTTCTCGCGCTGCCGTTCATTGTCTACCTTGCGGCGGCGCCGCGCCGGGCGCAGGTTATGGATGCCAGCTAGGTCTGGCTACGATTACCACCATGGCGAGAAAGCAGACGCAGCAGGAAATGGGCCCACTTGGGCCCGGTCACGCTCCGGTGAAGGATCCGATGGCTGGGCTTACCGGTGTTCTGTCCGGCACGTTGATCATGGAAGCGATCACGATCCTGCTCATCCTCACGGTGATCCTTAAGGTAGATGAGGGCGAGCACTGGACCACGTTTAACTGGGTCTACATCACCGTTGTTGGTCTGGCGCACGTGGTGATGGCTGCGTTTCAGCGCAAGCCCGGCGCCCTGTGGATCGACCTGGCGTTGCAGGTTCCACTAATTTTTGGCTTTTTCATCCACTGGTCGGTGACCGCTGTGGGCGTGATCTTCGGCATCGTGTGGTACTTCATCATTCAAATGCGCTCGGAGATGATTCAGCGCATGCGTCACGGTTACCTGGTTACTCAGCACCTGGGGACGTAAGTTCGCGCCGCAGGATTTTGCCTGCTGCGCTTCGGGGGATCGCATCGACGAAGGTGACCATTCGCACCTTTTTGTAGGGGGTGACGCGCTTGGCGACCCAAGCCATGATGGCGTTGTCGCTCAGCGCTTGTTGCGTGACGACGAACGCCCGTGGCACCTCCTCAACCACCCCGTCCACCGTTCGGCGGTGGCCTGTCACGGCGACGTCGTCGATATCGGGGTGGGTAAGCAGGAGCGCTTCGAGTTCTGCGGGGGCGATTTGGAACCCGTGGTACTTGAACACGTCCTTGGCGCGGTCGATGATGGTGACCGTTTCATCCTCGTTGATCCGGGCGATGTCGCCGGTGTGCAGCCAACCGTCCCGGATGGCGTTTGCGGTGGCAGCCGGGTTGTCCAAGTAGCCACGCATGAGTTGGGGCCCGCGCACAAGGAGTTCGTTGTCCTCGCTGAGGCGGAACTCGGTGTTGGGGATGGCGAACCCGATCGTGCCTGGGTCTGACTTGCCGGAGATGCCGACGTGGGTCACGGGTGCGGATTCGGTCGTGCCGTAGCCTTGGAGGATTTCAACGCCGATGTGGCGCTCGACTTTGCGCGCCAGGTTCGTATCCAGCGATGCCGCGCCGCACACCAAAAAACGGGTGGTGGCGAAATCTTCAGGGGTGGGGTGGTTGGACAACGCGAGTGCAAGCGGGGGAGCGATGTAGGACACATCGATTGCGCGGCCGCGGTGGGCAGCGGTGAACTCAGCAAGGTTGAAGCGGGCCGCGGTGGTGACGTGTCGGCGTGCGGTCAGCGACGACAACAGCAGTGTGTTTAGCCCATAGATGTGTGAAAACGGCAGGGGGGCGATCACACCACCGCCCCGGCCGATGCCGCTTGCAGCCAGTGCTGCGTTGAACTGGGCGGCGTTGGCGGTGATCGCGACGTGGGTTAACTCCACGCCTTTCGGCAGGCCTGTGGTGCCGGAGGAAAACGGAATCACCGCAACGTCGTCAGCATTGCCAACGGGTTCGAACTCGCCGGGGCGGATGTCCTCGGCGGTGACGCGGTCAGTGGTGTGGGCGAGGGTTGCGAGGTGGTTCGCTTCGTCGTCGATAAGCGAATGCCCAATGACGCACACACGTGCGCCAGTCGCGGATACGCCGAGGAGGCCCGCGGCGAAGTTGATGGAGTTCGGCATGCGCAGCTCGACGACGCTGCCCGGGCCCACGCCGCGCGCGGCGAGCGAGGCCGCAGTGCCGAGCGCCAACGCACGCAACTGCGGGTACGTGACTGTGCGGCCAGTGTCGATCTCCGTAATTGCGGGGGTATCCGGCAGCGCCTCTTCACCCGCCGCAAAGACAGACGCGAACAGGGTTGTCCCCGGTAGATCAATATCCGGAAGTGGGCTGCGGTGACACATGGGGGCAAGACTACGGCATAGCCAAGACGTGCAACACGTGTCGGGTTGGGTAAGATTGCGAGCCATGACTGAACGTACTCTGATCCTGATCAAGCCGGACGGCGTGGCAAACGGCCACGTCGGCGAAATCATTTCCCGCATCGAGCGCAAGGGCCTGAAGCTCGTCGAGCTCGACCTGCGCACCGCTGACCGCGAGACCGCTGAGAAGCACTACGCAGAGCACAAGGACAAGCCGTTCTTCGGCGATCTGGTCGACTTCATCACCTCCGCTCCGCTGGTGGCTGGCATCGTCGAGGGCGAGCGCGCCATCGAGGCGTGGCGTCAGCTCGCTGGTGGCACCGACCCGGTGTCCAAGGCAACCCCTGGCACCATTCGCGGCGACTTCGCCCTGACCGTTGGTGAGAACGTCGTGCACGGCTCTGACTCTCCGGAGTCCGCTGAGCGCGAGATCGCTATCTGGTTCCCGAACCTCTAAGCGGTAAGTCCGCTTCCCGGCACCGTGCTCCGCGTGAGGGGCGCAGGTGCCGTTTTCGTTTCTACGAAACGAAACTCTATGATTTTCTACGGCTTTTATTGGATTTAAAGAAATCGCATGTCTACACGATGCGATGGAGGGTAGATGGCAACGTCATCACGGTCCGAGCAGGCGCGCGCGATTGAAAAGCGCGCAGCAATTCTTCACGCAGCAACTGAATTGCTGCTCAACGAGGGGCTCCGCGGCGTGACCCACCGGCAGGTGGCCGCCGAAGCAAAAGTGCCGGTCGGGTCGATCGGTTACTACTATTCCACGCGCGAAAAGCTCGTGGTCACATGCCTGGATCAGCTTTTTGAGTCCCGCCGTAAGGTGTTCCACGAGATCATGGGTGGCAGCGTCGACCTGAAGGACCCTGTGCAGTTCGCTGAAGCGGTTGTCAATGTCATCTCGTGCGCACAAGCAGAGCGCGTACGCCAGACGGTCTACGCTTTCGTCGATTCCGAACGCGAGCCGGGCGAAGTGCAGGCGTTTTCCTCCGCTGGTCTTGAGGAGCTCAAAGGCATGGTGACCAAAATGATGGAACAGCATGGTGTGGACGGTCTGAACTCCACGCGTGTTGTCCAGGTAGCCGTCGGTGCTGCGGTGACCGAAAACCACCGCGACGCCCCGGTTTCTGCGGTGATTGATCTCCTGCGCGTCGCCGAGCAGTAGCGTCGCGTATCTGTGGCACGAAAGTTGTGCAAGAATGAGTCTCAGGCGACGAGCAAGGATGACTCGGAGCTGAGAAACTTTTGCATACCCGTGGCACACGATGTTCCGCGCGGCTGCTCGGTAACTTTGCCGGCGCCCGGACATGACGGTTGGCCACGGCAGGAACACTGGAGCGTGCCGCTTTGGCTAAAAATAAATCAAACCGTTTCGCCGATTTTGACCGCTCGGCGCTGTCGGAAAAGACCAGGGTGTTCAACCTGGCGAAAATGCTTGATGTCCCATCGAAGGACTTGGTTGTCGCACTCGCAGACTTAGGTCTGGTGAAGGTTGCGCAGTCTACGTTGACCAAGGCGGAAGCAGACATGCTTCTCGACGCCTTGGCGGCAGGTGCCAGCACCACATCCGACCCTGAGCGCGATAAAGAGGCGGATGAGAAGATCCGTAACCGCGTGCGCAAGGACGTGGAAAACGAGATCCACCAGATCGAAGAAAAGGTCGAGGCGGAACTGCAGACGGCTGAAGAACCGGCCGAGGAGCCTGCCGAAGAACCAGCGGAGGAACCGGCTGAGGAACCGCTCACCGACATCGAGCCCGATATCACCCCGGCGCCGCAGGAGGATCCGGAAGAGGATCGCATCCCCGCTACTCACGCGCCGCTGTTTAAGGCACCGACGCGTTCGGAACGCCGCCGCGCCACCCGCAAGGCGAAGCCGGCCGAGGACACCGCCTCACAGAAGCAGCAGGTAGACGAGCCACTCGAAGATGGCCAGGTAGAGGATTCGGGTGAGGGTGTCGTCGATACGCACAGCGAGATCGACGAGCCTGTGGCGATCAAGGGGTCGTCTCGTCTGGAGGCGCAGCGCCGTCGTCGCTCGGAGCGCCGCGAGGAACACCGCAAGCGCTCCCGCATTGTGAGCCAGGCGGAGTTCTTGGCGCGCCGCGAATCGGTCGAGCGCCACATGGTCGTGCGTGAACGGGAGCGCCACGACGGGCAGGGGCGGATCACGCAGGTTGGTGTGCTTGAAGACGGCATGCTCGTCGAGCACTTTGTTACCTCTGATGCGCAGGCCTCGATGATTGGCAACATCTACCTGGGGCGTGTGCAAAACGTGCTGCCGAGTATGGAAGCTGCCTTCATCGACATCGGGCAGGGCCGCAACGGTGTGCTCTACGCCAGCGAGGTGGATTGGAAGTCTGCCGGCCTCGGTGGGCGTTCGCGCCGCATCGAGCATGCGCTGAAGTCCGGCGACCAAGTACTGGTGCAGGTGACTAAGGATCCGATCGGGCACAAGGGTGCACGGTTGAGTACCCAGATTTCGCTCGCGGGCCGCTACCTCGTCTACGTCCCGGGTGGGCGCAGCGCAGGTATCTCCCGCAAGTTGCCTACCCCGGAGCGCAAGCGCCTCAAGCAGATCCTTGCGGACGTGGTGCCGGGCAAGGGCGGTGCCATCATCCGCACCGCCGCAGAGGGCGTCAGCGAGGAAGCGATTGCTGCGGACGTGAACCGTCTGCACAACCAGTGGACCTCGATTCAAAAGCGCGCCGAGGAGGAGAAAAACTCCAAGGGTGCCAAGCCGGTGACCCTCTACGAAGAGCCGAACCTGCTGGTCAAGGTTGTGCGCGACCTGTTCAATGAGGACTTCACCTCTCTGATCGTGGATGGCCGGAAGCCCTGGAACACCGTGCACGCGTACGTGCAGTCGGTTGCGCCGGATCTGCTGGACCGGTTGGAGAAGTTCGACCGCAACGCACACGACGGCAAGGATGCGTTCGAGGAATACCGCGTCGACGAACAGATCTCCAAGGCACTGTCGCGCACCGTGTGGCTGCCGTCGGGCGGCACGTTGGTCATTGACCGCACTGAGGCGATGACGGTGATCGACGTCAACACCGGCAAGTTCACCGGCTCCGGTGGCTCGCTGGAGGAGACGGTCACCTCGAACAACCTCGAGGCGGCTGAGGAGATCGTGCGTCAGATTCGCCTGCGCGACATCGGCGGCATGATCATCATCGACTTCATCGACATGATCCTGCCGGAAAACCAGGACCTCGTGCTGCGCCGTCTCAACGAGGCGCTGGGCCGCGACCGCACCCGCCACCAGGTCTCTGAGGTGACCTCGCTGGGCCTGGTGCAGTTGACTCGCAAACGCCTGGGCACCGGCCTGTTGGAGACGTTCTCCAAGCCGTGCGAGTGCTGCGACGGCCGCGGTGTTGTGCTCACCGAGGACCCCGTCGAGGCCGAGGAGAGGAAGCCCGACCGCCCTGCTCGCAAGTCGCGCGAGTCGAAGCAGCCTCAGCGCAAGCCGCAGCAGAAGCAGCCGCTTGACGACGACCACATGGACGAACTGCTCGACTCCATCTTCTCCTCTGACAAATCTGCAAACGGCTCCGCTGAGGAGCCGACTGAAGAGTCGGCTGGCGAAGAGAAGCCGCGCCAGACCCGCCGTCGCGGGCGCCGTGGCGGCAGCCGTGGCCGCGGCCGCTCCGACGCCCCGAAGCGTGGTGAGCAGCGTGACAGCGACACCACCCCGGAGCGCGGCGAGCGGTCCGACAAGCCGGCGCAGACAGAGAAGCCGACCCAGACGTACGAGGAAGCGGTTGAGGAGTTCGAGGCCTCGCCGCGCCGCAAGCGTCGCACGCGCGGCAACTCCCGATCCGATCACAGGCCGCGCCGGGAAGACTTCGAGCAGGAGTCGCAAGCGCAGCAGGAACAGCAGGTACAGCAGGAAGAAAAGGCCCTGAAGCGCAGTGCGTCTCGCAAGTCGAGGAGTGCAGAAGCAGAGGCAACCGTGCAGGTGACGACGAAGACGAACCGTCGTGGTCGCCGTCGTGTTGTCCGCAAGTCGGCAACCTCTGCGCCGGTGCGTCAGCACGTCGCAGCGGATCCGGAGGACAAGCCGGTGAAGAAGGAGACTCGTCGACAAGCGCCTGCTGCACGACGTGGCCGCCGCCGTGCTACCCGACGTGGTGGCGGGCGCGGTTTGGAGTAACGCGTAGGGGCGGTGTAGTCTTTGGCAGTCGCTGTTTTGGGGCGTGCCGCCTCGTTGCCTTTGCATGCGGGCACGGCTGGCCACGTTAGGCCCTGAAACGCTTAAGTTGTTCCATTCCGACCTCGTTGCATGCCGAGGTTGGGCGAGTAGAGATAAGGGGTAACCCTCTATGTACGCGATCGTCAAGACCGGCGGCAAGCAGTACAAGGTTGCCGAAGGCGACCTCGTCAAGGTCGAGAAGCTTGAGGGTGAAGCAGGCGACAAGGTCGAACTCACCCCGGTCCTTCTCGTTGATGGCGCAAACGTCACCTCCGGTGCCGACGCTCTGTCCAAGGCAAAGGTCTCCGCGGAGATCGTTGAGCAGGGCAAGGGCAAGAAGGTCAAGATTCTGAAGTACAAGAACAAGACCGGCTACAAGGTCCGTCAGGGTCACCGCCAGCCGCTGACCACCGTCAAGATCACTGGCATCAAGTAACCAACTAGGAGAGATTGAACTATGGCAACCAAGAAGGGTGCATCCAGCTCCTCGAACGGTCGTGACTCTGAGTCGAAGCGCCTCGGCGTGAAGCGCTTCGGTGGCCAGCAGGTCAAGGCCGGCGAGATCATCGTCCGCCAGCGCGGCACCAAGTTCCACCCGGGCGACAACGTCGGCCGTGGTGGCGACGACACGCTGTTCGCACTGGCCTCCGGCTCCGTGCAGTTCGGCATCAAGCGCAAGCGTCGCATCGTCAACATCATCCCGGCTGACGGCCAGGGTGTTGCTTCCGAGGTCCTCGAGCAGGCTGAGGCAGCAGGCGTTGTTGAGGAAAACACCGCAACCGCGTAAGCGCGTGTAACGCTTCGGCGCCGCAGGTCCCGTGCATTCGGGCTTGCGGCGCTTTTTGCATATCATCGTCCGTGTTACAGAAAGGCGGAAAACAACCATGGCTCAATTCGTTGACCGTGCCACCCTGCACCTCCAAGCCGGCGATGGTGGCCACGGCTGTGTGTCCGTCCACCGCGAAAAGTTCAAACCCCTCGGCGGTCCGGACGGTGGCAACGGCGGCCACGGTGGCGACATCATCCTTGAGGTTTCCACACAGGTCCACACCCTGCTGGATTTCCAATACCGCCCGCATGTGAAGGCGAAGCGTGGTGGCAACGGCGCGGGTGATTGGCGCAACGGTGCACGCGGCGAGGATCTCGTGCTCGAGGTGCCGGTCGGCACCGTTGTGCGCAGCGAAGAGGGCGAGGTGCTCGCAGACCTCACCGTGCCTGGCACCCGCTTCATCGCTGCAGAAGGCGGTTTCGGTGGGCTGGGCAATGCTGCGCTGGCTACCGCCAAGCGCAAGGCACCGGGCTTCGCGCTCAAGGGTGAACCGGGCCAAGCGCTGGACCTGATCCTGGAACTGAAGTCCATGGCTGATGTGGGCCTGGTGGGTTTCCCGTCGGCGGGTAAGTCGTCGTTAATTGCAGTGCTCTCCGCGGCAAAGCCGAAAATTGCGGACTACCCCTTCACCACGCTCGCGCCGAACCTGGGTGTGGTCAACGTTGGCCATGACACGTTCACCATCGCCGATGTGCCCGGGCTGATCCCGGGGGCAAGCCAGGGCAAGGGGCTTGGTCTGGACTTCCTGCGTCACATCGAGCGCACCGCCGTGCTGGCTCACATCGTGGATGTGGCCACGATGGAGCCGGGGCGCGACCCGATCTCTGACATCGAGGCGCTGGAGCACGAATTGGATACCTACGCCGAGGCGTTGGATATGGACACCGGCCTGGGCGATCTGCGCGAGCGTCCCCGCATTGTGGTGCTGAACAAGATGGACGTGCCGGAGGCTAAGGAGCTCGCGGAGTTCCTCAAGGACGACGTCGAGGAGAAGTTCGGCTGGCCGATCTACATGATTTCCACCGCCACCCGCGAAGGTCTTGATGAGCTGAAGTGGGCGATGTGGGAGATCGTCAAGAAGGCCCGCAAGGCTCGCCCGAAGCCGGAGCGCACCGCTGAGGCTGAGGTGATCCGTCCGCGCGCCGTGGGTCGTTCCAACCGTGGCGGCATCGAGGTCACCCGCGACCCGATGTACCCGGAGGGTTGGCTGGTTACCGGTGAGAAGGCTGAGCGTTGGATCCGCCAGACCGACTTTGAAAACGACGAGGCCATCGGCTACCTCTCTGACCGTCTGAACAAAGCTGGCGTGGAGGAAATGCTGCGCAAGCTCGGCGCGGAAGAGGGCGATACGGTCACGATTGGTGAGATCTCCTTCGACTGGGAGCCATCGATCGGTGGCGACCCGACTCTTGCCGGCCGTGGTCAGGACGCGCGTCTTGGCGGCACCGACCGTGTGTCCTCGGCGGAGCGCAAGCGTGCATCGCAGGCTCGTCGTGGCCTGATCGACGAGTACGACTACGGCACCGGCGAAGAGGCCGATCGCGAGCGCTGGCAGGGATAGGGATGTCGGATCTTCGCAGCCAGATCGCGTCCGCACGTCGCATTGTGGTGAAGCTAGGCACCAGTTCGCTTGTCGACGACACCGGGCAGGTATCCCCAGCAAAAATCGACCGCATCGTCGACGCCATCGAAGCACGCATCCCCCGCGGTACCGACGTGGTTGTCGTGTCCTCGGGTGCGATCGCCGCCGGCATGGTCCCGCTCGGGTTGAAGACGCGCCCGCGTGATTTGGCGACGAAGCAGGCCGCAGCCTCGGTCGGCCAGATCCACCTGGCTCAGGTGTGGGGTGCCTCCTTCGCCCGCTATGGCCGCGCGACCGGCCAGGTGTTGCTCACCCAGTCCGATGCAGGTTCGCGTGAGCGCGCCCGCAACGCGCAGCGCACACTCGAGCGGCTGCGTCAGATGGGTGCGGTGCCGATCGTCAACGAAAACGACACGGTTGCCACCTCTGAGATGCGGTTTGGTGATAATGACCGATTGTCGGCGATCGTCGCTACGCTGATCGCCGCGGACGCGCTGGTGTTGCTCTCCGACGTGGATGCGCTCTATGACCGCAACCCGGCTGAGCCTGGGGCAGTGCGTATCGACGAAGTCCGAACCGGCAAGGACCTCGAAGCCGTCCAAGCCGGCGACGGCGGTGTCTTCGGCACCGGTGGCATGGCCGCGAAGGTGTCGGCGGCTCGCCTGGCTGCACGTGGCGGCGTGCCGGTGCTGCTCACTGCAACGGAGAACATCGACGCCGCGCTCGACCACGGCCAGGTGGGCACCGTGTTCCATACGCGCCCGGGCCGGAAACTTTCGGCGTGGAAGTTCTGGGCGCTCTACGCGGCAGACGCGGAGGGTGTGCTGCGCCTGGACAACGGTGCGGTTGAAGCCGTAACACGTGGCGGCACGAGCCTGCTCGCGGTGGGGATCACCGGGATCGAAGGCGAGTTCCACGCTGGCGACATCGTGGAGATCCTCGGGCCCGACTCTGAAGCCATTGGCCGTGGCGAGGTGGCGTACGACGCCGCCGAACTCGCCGGGATGCTGGGTCGCCACTCCGACGAGTTGCCCGAACACCAGCGCCGCCCAGTCGTCCACGCGGACTACCTGAGCAACTACGCGTCCAGGTTGTAGTCCAGGCTGTAGGCGTTAGCGGAACAGTTCGGTGGGCATCCGCCAGATTTTTTCGCCGAGTGGGGTGATGCGGGTTTCGGGTTTGATCTTCATCAGGAAGTTTTCGTCGCTAGCTGTGCGCGGAAGGTAGGCGAATCCTGGAGTGTTGGTCAGTCCCATGATGGGCGGGTAGGACGGGTCGTAGTCGATGACCACGTCGAATTGGCGGAGGCGTTTCATGAGACCGTTGGCGCGTTCGCGGGACTCGTTCGTCAGTTTCCCGGGCGCGACCATTTCGTGTCCGATGAGACGGAATGCGACGAAGGTGGCGTTTTTGGTGAGGGTGGGATCGACGTCCCAGGGCAGGTTCTCTTGGACGGTGGTGATTGGAGAGGTGTAGCCGGCTTGTTTTGCCAGTTGATGAATGTACTGGCGGGAAACGTTGTACTCACGGGCGATTTCTACCTGGCGGTAGCCGTTTTCCATCATGTAGATCACGAGCTCGGGTGAGAGGGGAGTTGTCATAGGCAATGCACTTTCTTCTACAGGTGTCGGGGAAACACTACAGGTCCTATAGGTGTGATCACATGAGTTTTCTTGAGGAATTCTTGACGGGCACTGTTAACTTCCTTACAGGGGTGGCGCCCGTGCGATCGTGGACACTCGAATAGTTCCAATGTCGGTGCCGGGGGTCGGGTTCTTCCGTACTCTGGGCAGGCATGAAGTTCACGTATTTGCCAAAGCCCAAAGACGAGCCCATCGCCGCGCTGGAGGCACAGGGCCATGAGTATGTCGCTCTCGAGGACAACCCTGACCTCGTGCTGTTCGGCGGCGGCCCGAAGGATTTCCCGGATGAGCTGCCCGACAGCGTGAAGGTCGTGCAGATCCAGTACGCCGGCATCGAGGGTTTGCTGGAGGCTGGCATCCTGGCTGAACATGCGGCCAACGGTGTGCGCTTTGCTAATGCGGGTGGGCTTTACGACGACACCGTGGCCGAATCCACCCTCGCCCTCCTGCTTGCCGTGGAGCACCGTATGAAGGCCGTGGACCGCGAGTGGAACAACACACAGCTGTTCAAAGAGAAGGAGTACCTCTTCGATAACAAGAAGCTCGCCCTGATTGGTGCTGGTGGTATCGGTAAAACCCTGATCCGCTTCTTGGAGCCGTTCGGTATGGAGATCACCGCCGTGAACCGCTCGGGCAACCCGGTGGACGGTGCGGACCGGACCGTTGCCATGAAGGATGCCGACGAGGTCTGGGCCGATCACGATTACTTTGTCCTGCTTACCCCGTTGACGGAGGAGACCCGCCACATGGTGAACACTGATCGGATTGAGCAGATGAAGGACACGGCGGTCGTCGTCAATGTTGGGCGCGGTCCGCTGATTGATACGGAGGCGCTCACCGACGCACTGGTCAACGGCAAGCTCCGTGGCGCTGGTCTTGACGTGACGGAGCCGGAGCCGCTGCCGGCGGACCACAAGCTGTGGGACCTGGATAACTGTGTGATCACGCCGCACACCGCGAATATCCCGCGGTACATGGAACGCCGCATCGGGGCGCTGGCGTTGAAGAACTGGGACCTCTTCGAAGCGGGGGAGAAGATGTCGACCGAGGTCGACGTCGAGGCCGGGTACTAGATCACCACTACGTCAGTGCGGCAGAGTCCCGCTCTGCGCGCACCGCGTCTGCGACCGATTCTTGCCCGGTGTCCACCCGGGGAAGTTTGGTAAGTCGCGCTAAGGCTTCTGATCGTTTTACGTTTTCAGGCTCGGGCGTGTGCTTGTCGGACATGAAAAAATGGTGCGCCAGCCCACTATCGGTGTCAAGACCTTGGCAGTTGCATTAACGCTACGATTGCCGCATGACTGCCCAACAGACTGATCAGCAACGCCAAGCCGAGCGCGACGAGGTACTCCAGAAAGCACAGCGTGCCAAGGATGTTGCCCCGACGATTGCGGTGCTGCCGACACCGGCGAAGGATGCGGTGCTGTTGGCGGCAGCGCAGGCACTGGCCGAGCGCGCAGGTGAAATCCTTCAAGCCAACGCGCGCGACATCGAAGAAGGTCGCGCGAACGGGCTGGCGGAGTCGGTGTTGGACCGGCTGGCGCTCGACGAGGAACGCATCGACGGCATCGCCGGGGGGCTGCGCCAGGTTGCGGGCCTGCAGGATCCGGTGGGCGAGGTGCTTACCGGACGTACGCTGCCCAACGGGATTCAGATGAAGAAGGTGCGCGTCCCGCTCGGCGTGATGGGCATGGTTTACGAGGCACGCCCGAACGTCACCGTCGACGCGTTCGGCCTGGCGCTGAAGTCGGGCAACGTGGCCCTGCTTCGTGGCTCCAAGACGGCACGCCACTCCAACGAGGCGCTCGTCGCCGTGTTGCAGGACGTCCTCGCTGCCAACGATTTGCCGCGCGAGGCCGTGCAGCTCCTGCCATGTGAGAGCCACGATTCTGTCCAGGACCTCATCACCGCCCGCGGGCTGGTGGACGTGGTCATCCCGCGCGGAAGTGCACGTTTGATCAACGCGGTGGTGACCGGCGCGACCGTGCCCACCATCGAGACCGGCACTGGCAACTGTCACTTCTACATCGACGCGTCCGCAGATCTGGACAAGGCGATCGCGATGCTGCTCAACGGCAAGACGCGCCGGGTCAGCGTGTGCAACGCGACAGAGACGGTGCTTATCGACGCCCACCTGTCCGAGACCGACAAACACACCATCATCGCGACGCTGCAGGAGGCTGGTGTGGTGGTGCATGGTGACGTCGATAAGCATGCTGCGTTCGGTGCCACCGTAGAACCCGCAACGGAGGAGGACTTCGCCGAGGAATACCTCAGCATGGACATCGCAAGCGCCATCGTTGACGGCGTCGATGGTGCGACCACGCACATCGCGCGTTACTCCAGCGGCCACACGGATGCGATCGCAGCCCAAGACGCAGATGCTTTGCGACGATTTGCTGCCGCCGTCGACTCCGCCGCCGTCGTCCTCAACGCCTCGACCGCATTCACGGATGGGGAGCAATACGGCATGGGTGCAGAGATCGGCATCTCTACACAGAAGCTTCACGCACGCGGACCCATGGCGTTACCGGAGCTGACCACCACGAAGTGGATTCTGGAAGGTAATGGCCAGGTGCGCTAGTCTATCGGCGTGCTAAAATCCCGGACCTCCATTCGCGCCAAGTTTGCGCTGTTTGCCACGGCTATTGCGACGGCTGTGACCGCAACGTTGAGCCCCGTCGCACCGACCCCCGAAGCAGACGCGCAGACGCGCTGCCCGGCGGTCGCCGTCATCGCTGCCCGCGGCTCGGGCCAGAACACGCAGATTTACCGCACGAAGTATTCGTGGGCTGCGCCGTGGACCTCCAACGGTTGGGAGGGTGAGACGATTCGTGCGTTCCTGCAGCATGCGGAGCGTCGCTACGCAGCCACCCACGGCGGTAACTCGCTGATGAAGGACGTCGAGGTCATCGGCCTGGAGCCGCGCTACTACCCGGCGACGTTCCCCGAATACGACGTACCGTCGGTTGCCGTACCAAGCACCATCCTGCAGGCACTGGCTCTTGCGCTGCAGTACGCCAACCCGGTGTGGATGATGGCAAGGCGAGTAGCCACAGAGTTCGTGGATTCGGTCCAGATCGGACGCACCGGTGTGATGCAGATGGTCAATGACTACGAGCATCGCAGTGGTTGCCGCCCGAAGTACATCCTGTCCGGCTACTCGCAAGGCGCGATGATTCTGCTTGAGCACGAGCGCGAACTGGCACGCCGTGGCCAGTTGGCGGGTGTGGTCTACTTTGGCAACCCGAACACGGCGGCGGGGGATTGGTCCACCGTCGGCGTGCCAGCAGGTGGTGCCGGAGGCATGCTTGGCTTCTTGCCGTTTAACACCAAGACCGCAGGGGCGACCCCGAACCGCGTGAACTACTGCTTGCCGCAGGACTCCGTGTGTGACCTGTCCATTCAGACGCTGCAGGCATCCCAGCCAACTGGTGGCAACCACGCGCGTTACTTCCGTTGGCCATCGCGCTGGGACAACCAAGTCTCGGATGCTTTCGGCCGATTTGTTGATCAGGTACGCTACCGCTAATGAACCGCATCATTTCCGCTACTGTCGCTGCCGCGTTGTTGGCTGGCGCGACGCCTACTGTTGCCTCGGCCGCAGAGTTTGTGCGCAAGACCGAGGAAACGAAAACCGTCAAGGAAACGTGCCAGTGGAAAGTTGATGAGGAGGGCGGCAACCCCGTCCCGGTGACCAACAGCAAGGGCGAGCAGATCTGTGTCACGGAGACCGTGTCCCAGCCGGGCAGCTCCAACAAGGCAAAGTGGGCTGACGAGTCGAATCGTCCGGTGATCATCGGCACGGTGCTGGGTATTCTCGGCGCGCTGGTCGCAGGCGTCATCGGCATGTCTTTGCTGTTTATTGAGTCGATTAACATCCAGCCACTGCCAGGACTGAGGTAAACACCCAATGGCTGAGCACTACGCGGCATCGCTGGACAACGCCCGGCGCATCGGGGTGATGGGTGGCACGTTCGACCCGATCCACCACGGCCACCTCGTTGCCGCGAGTGAGGTGGCGGATCGCTTCAACCTCGACGAGGTCATCTTCGTACCCACCGGCCAGCCGTGGCAGAAGGCCGACCGGCACATCAGTCCGGCGGAAGACCGCTATCTGATGACCGTGGTGGCCACCGCGTCCAACCCGCGCTTCTCCGTTTCACGGGTGGATATCGACCGTGGGGGACCCACCTACACGATTGACACCCTGCGGGACCTACGAAAGCAGTTCCCGGACGAGGCCCTGTTCTTTATCACGGGGGCGGACGCGTTGGCGTCGATCATGTCCTGGCACGACTGGGAAGAAATGTTTGAACTCGCCGAATTCGTCGGCGTGACGCGCCCCGGCTACGAGTTGCGCGAAGACATGCTGCCTGCGGATATCCAGGAACGCGTGCACCTCGTGGAGATCCCCGCCATGGCGATTTCTTCGACCGATTGCCGCGAGCGCGCCTCCAATGGGCGCCCGGTTTGGTACCTGGTGCCGGACGGTGTGGTGCAGTACATCGCGAAGAATTCGCTCTACGCACCCTAGGCGCGACCCCTGAACTGGAAATGTTGCGGTCATACGTGGGACAATGGCCCAGTTGATTTGTCCATGACCTGAATAAGGATTGCCACTTGACTGCCCCGCAGATCTCCATTGACCGCGCCAAGGTAGCCGCGAAGGCCGCCGACGAGAAGCTCGGCACCAATATCGCTGTTATCGACGTGTCTAACGTCATGGCGATCACCGACGTGTTCGTCATCGTCTCTGCAGATAACGAACGCCAGGTTGCCGCCATTGTTGAAGAGGTCGAAGGCGACCTGACCGACGTGGGTGTTGAGCCGAAGCGCCGTGAGGGCAACCGCGAAAACCGCTGGGTGTTGCTTGACTACGGCAACTTCGTGGTCCATATCCAGCGCGAAGCCGAGCGCGAGTTCTACGGCCTGGACCGCCTGTACGCAGACTGCCCGGCCATTGAGGTCGAAGGGCTCGAGCCTTACGAGCGTCCCGCAGCGTTTGGCGACGAAGCCGACCTGCGCAAAGCCCAGACCATCGAGGACCTTCCTCTGGCAGGTGAGGGACCCGAAGCCGCGGACGACGAGTACTAAGACCCATGCAGCGCCGACTGATTTTGCTGCGTCACGGCGAGACGCTCTATAACGCAACTCGCCGCATGCAGGGCCAGCTGGATACTGAACTGTCCGAGCGCGGACGCGCCCAGGCGCACGCTGCGGCAGAGGACCTACGGCACTTGGGTATTAACAAGATCGTGTCCTCCGACCTGATGCGGGCGAAGGATACGGCTGATGTGGTGGCGGCAGATTTGGGCCTTGAGGTAGTCGTCGATAAGCGTCTGCGCGAAACCCACCTTGGCCAGTGGCAAGGCAAGACGCACGAGGAAGTGGACACCGCCCACGACGGGGCTCGTGCGTTGTGGCGCACCGACCCCACCTGGGCGCCGCCAGAGGGCGAAAGCCGCATCGACGTTGCGCAACGTTCCCGCGAAGTGGTCATGGAACTCATGCGTGACCACGATGAATGGGACAATGCTGCCGTCCTGCTCGTGGCGCACGGAGGCACCATCGCCGCGCTGACCGCGACGCTGCTCGGTTTGGAGGTGTCCCAGTATCCGCTGTTCAAGGGGCTCGGTAACGCGAACACGTCACGGCTGGTGGCAATGCCGCGCATTGACGACGACACCAAGACCCAGTGGTACATCGAAGCCTGGAACCGAGGCCGTAACTAATGGGTGTTCGCGTCGTGGTGGATTCCTCCGCGGGGTTGCCGCAGGAGGTCGTGGAGGAACTCGACATCTGCGTCGTTGACCTGCACCGTGTCGAGGGCGCAGAAGGGGAGTCCTCGTCCGGGTTGTCGTCGCTGGAACTCGCCGCCTGTTATGCCCGCCAGCTCGAGCGTGGTGGCGACGACGGCGTGATCGCCCTCCACCTTGCTAAGACGTTCTCGTCCACCTGGTCGGCTGCGGTGGCCGCGTCTGCGGTGTTCCCAGGCACGGTCCGTGTCGTGGAGACGCACTCCGCGGGCATGGCGATCGGCGCCGCAGCGATGGCAGCCGCGACTGTTGCGGCGGAAGGCGGCACGTTAGACGAGTGCGAAGCGATGGCGAAGTCCACCATTGCGCGCTCCGAAACGTGGTTGTACCTGCACCAACTCGACGATTTGCGCAAGTCCGGCCGCCTGCCTGCCGGCACCGCGATGCTCTCGGCTGCGCTGCTGGCAAACAAGCCGATCCTGCACATCAGGGAAGGCAAGCTCGAACTCGCGGGCAAGACTCGCACACAGTCGAAGGCGTTTGCCAAACTCACCGAGTTGGTAGAAGAGCGCGCGTGCGACGAGCCCGTTTTCGCCGCAGTGCAGCACGCGGACGCGCCGGACGCCGCCGAGCAACTCGCGGACCTGCTGCGCGAAACACTTCCGGAAGGCTCACGGGTCATGGTCGAGCCGCTGGTGAAGGTGATCGCGATGCATACCGGCGAAGGGGCAATCGGCCTGTCGGTGGTGTTCTCATCTCGTAATTGTGGATAACTGTTGTTTTCGTCGCCCGTAGATGGCGGGTTATCCACAGATTTTTTCTGACCCCTTGGCGCGTGTGCCGGGGGTTTATAGCGTTTTTGGTGTGAACGCCACTGAACGACTCAAGGAGCTCACCCGGCCCACCGGGGAAGAAGACCTCCTGACGGTGCGCTACCCAGAGCCGCGGGTGCGCATCCCTGTGAAACAAGCTGCGGCCGCCGCCGGTGCAGTGCTGCTCGCCGTCGGCGGATGGGCGGTGACCCGATCCGGCCCCGTGGATGATGAGGGCGTTGCGTGGGAACAGGTCGCCTCTCCCACCGAGGTCACAGGCACCGTGGTGGTCTCTGTTGTTGGTGAGGTGGAAAACCCGGGTCTGATCACGTTGAACCAGGGTGCACGGGTCGCGGATGCGCTGCAGACGGCCCGGCCATTGCCGGATGCTGACTTGATCTCGATCAATCATGCGCAATTGCTTGTCGACGGCCAACAGATCCACGTCCGCTCCCAACACGCCCCACCGGCCGCCACGGATTCCGGTGGCGGTGCTGGCGCTGGTGGCGCTGGCGCTTCGGCGGGTGGGGTGGTGTCGATCAACTCCGCATCGGTGCAGGAATTGACGACGATTACCGGAGTCGGCCCGTCAACCGCAGCCGCGATCGTGGCGCACCGTGAGGCAAACGGGCCGTTTGCGTCGGTAGATGCGTTGACTGACGTGAAAGGAATTGGACCGGCGAAACTTGCGGCAATGCGCGACCAGGTCGGCTTATAGACGGGGGCGTGGGGTAAGTGGGGGAGATCAGGCTTGTCCCGGCGGCGCTGGTGGTGTGGGCAGCGGCTGCGGTGGCGATCACCCTCGGAGTGGGCATCGCGGTGGTTGTGGTGCTGGTGGCCGTTATCGGTGCTGTGGTGCTGCGCGCCTACGGGCAGGCGGTGTTCATTGCGGGGATGGGTGCGGCCGCCGTCGTGACCACCGGGGTGCGACTGCGCATTGCGCGGGCGTGGGAGCCCGCGGGTCAGTTCGTGGGCCGGGTATCGGGCGCGCCGAAGCAGACGAGCACCGGCGGGTTCATCGTCCGCGTGCAGGTAGACGGCAACCCGACGCTGACGCCCGTGTTTGTCGATGAAGTGCCGGACACTGCCGTGTCCGGCGCCCAGGTGGTTGTGCGTGGCGTGGTGAAGGAATCGGAGATGGCTGGGATCAACCCGATTGCGGTCAACGGGTCAGTTGAGGTGGTCGCCCCACCGCAGGGGTTGGCTGCGTTTGCGCAGCACACCCGGGAAACGTTTGCCGGCGTTGTCCAGGCCACCGTGGGGGAGTCCGCCCAAGGGCTGATCCCGGGCATGGTACTCGGGGACGTCTCGTTGCAAACCAGCCAGGAACAGCAGGATTACATCGACACTGGCCTCTCGCACCTGTCAGCAGTCTCTGGTGCGAACGTGGCAATCGTGACCACGTTCGCAGCGATTGCCGCAGCGGCAGTGGGCTTGGGGCTGCGGGGCCGTATCGTGGCGTCGGCTGCGGCGCTGTTGCTCTACGCCTCGCTGGTCGGACCCGAGCCGAGCGTGCTGCGCGCATCCGTGTCTGGGTTGGTGGGGTTGACTGCGGTGTTGGCTTCACGCCAGTCCGAGCCGATCCACGCGCTGTGTTTATCGGTGATCGGCCTAGTGCTGGTGGATTCAGACCTGGCGGTGCATTACGGGTTCGCGCTCTCGGTAGCGGCGACCGCGGGCATCGTCGCACTGTTTCCGCTGTTGTACCGCGTCCTTGCTGCCACGGGCTGGCCCGACATTCTCGTGCGTGCACTTGGCGTTGCGGTTGCCGCCGACGTAGCGACGATGCCGATTGTCGCCATGATGGCCGGCCGGGCTTCTTTAGTCTCTGTGGTGGCAAACGTCATCGTCGCACCGGTGACCGGCCCGGTGACTGTGCTCGGCCTTGCGGCGGTGCTGCTCAGCCTCATCCACGGCGGGTTGGCTACACCTGTGCTGTGGGTGGTGGAACCCATGGCCTATTGGGTGCGTGTGGTCGCAGAGAACGGTGCACGGTTTCCCGGTGCCACGGTAGAGACGGAACCCATCGTCGTCGTGGTTGTCTACGGATGGTTCCTCGCGGGCTTGTTTGCCGGATACCCGAAGACCACTCTGGCGGCGGCGCTTGTGTGCGGGTTTGGTGTGGTCCTGTCGCAGGCGCCGGCGGGCACGCCGGTGGATGTGGGCAGGTTGCGTGCTCATGTCGTCGAAAAGCAAGAAGATGCCCTGCCCATTCCGCCGGGCACGCAGCTTGTTGTCGTGCTTGAAAAGGGCCGCCCCCACCGAAGACCCGTGGTCACTGACCAGGGCATCCCCGTGATCTTTCCCAACCGCGACGGCAACGTTGCCATCTACCCGGATGGCACCCAAGTGCTGCCGCGGCGAGAGTTTTAAGATGGTCGTCATGCTCAACCCCGTGCACCTTGTCTTAGGCGAAGACGAATTCCTCGCCGAGCGTGCCACAAAAAAGATCATTGCCGACGCTGGCGACGGCATCGAAGTGACCACCCTGCGCGCAGGCGACGTCACCGAAGGCGAAATCGCCATGGCAACCAGCCCGTCACTGTTCGCCGAAGACCGCGTCGTACTGGTCAAACACGCAGAACTCGCAGGCAAAGAACCCACCGAGGTACTGCTGAAAGCATGCGTGGATCCTGCGCCCGGCATCGTGATCATCATCCAGCACACCGGTGGTGGGCGGCAGAAGTCGCTGGTGCCCAAGTTCAAAAAACTCGCCGATGTGCACGAGGCCAATCCGCTTAACGACGGCCAACGTCGCACCTGGGTCACCGAAGAGTTCCGCTCCCACGGCGTGCGCCCTACCCCCGATGTGGTTGCCGCACTCTTGGAATCCGTCGGCTCAGACCTGCGCGAACTCGCCTCCGCCGTTAGCCAGCTTGTCGCCGACACCGACGGGGAAATCACCGTCGCCGCAGTGCGCGAATACTACGTTGGCGTCGCGGAGGTCGCAGGCTTTGACATCGCCGACCAAATGGTCGCCGGCCGCGCCGACCGCGCACTCGCATCGACGCGCCGGGCGCTTCAACTGGGCGTCAAACCGGCCACCATCGCCGCAGCGCTCGCCCACAAAGTCGGCGACATCGCGAAACTTTACGGCGTGCGCGGCAACCCCGACCAGATCGCACGCACCGTAGGCATGCACCCGTACGTGGCCAAGAAAACCATGCAGGTGGCGCGCCACTGGTCTGGCCGAGCGGTGTCCGAAGCGGTGATCATCGTGGCTGACCTCGACGCAGAGGTGAAAGGCCAAGGCGGCGACGCCGAGTTCGCCCTGGAAAACGCCGTGCGACGCATCGCGGAGCTTGTATGATCGCGCCGGGAGATCTCGCCGTCATCATCGGCCTCAACGTCATCGGTGCCGCCGCGCCAGGTCCCGACGTGGTGCTGATTACCCGCACAGCGACGCGTTCGCGCCGCCACGGGTGGGCAACCGCCATCGGCATCCAAACTGGCGTGCTCATGTGGTGCGCGCTCACCGTCTTTGGTGCTGCGGCGCTGCTCAACGCGTTCCCAGACGCGCTGACCTACGTCCAACTGGTGGGTGGTGCAGTGCTGATTGCGATGGGTGCGAGCAACGTTCGTGGTGGTCTCGCGGATCGGCACAACCCACCAATGACCCTCGAAGAGGCGGAGCAGCGGCTCGGCACGGTGCGTTCTGCATACATGCGTGGCTTAGCGACGAACCTCGCCAACCCCAAGATCGTCATCGCGCTGTCCGCCATGATCGCCCCACTGCTGCCGCCCAGCCCCAGCCTGAGCACCGCCCTTATCGTGACGTTTGCGCTGTGGCTGAGTTCCTTCGTCTTGTTCGCCGTCTTTGTCCAGGTGATCTCTACCCAGCGGGTGCGGCGGAAGTTCCTGAGCGCCGGCCCCTACATCGACATCGGTGCAGGCGCGTTCTTCGTTATCGTCGGCCTGACCTTGATCGTGCGCGGGGCGCTGGCGCTCTAACCGCCCTGTAAACGGCTCGCCGTTTACAGGTACGGCAGGAGGAAGCGCACCGTGTGGGCGGTTGCGCTCGGGTCGGTGAACCAGGTGTGGATGCCACCCTCGATGCGCTCCACGCGCGTGGCCGCGTCGCAGCCCTGCGCCTCAAACGTGGTCACGTTGCCGGAGCGCGAACGGGTGGTCGTGCCCAAGCACTTGTTCTTCGAGGCCATGGTGCGCATGACGCTATCCACCGACTCGTAGAACGCACCGTGCCGGATACCGCCGTTGTATCCCACAACGTTGTCATTGGTGCCGTGCATGATCAGCGTCGGCACCGATCCGGAGGTGCAGCCGGTCACGGTCGGGTTGTAAAACGCACCAGCGACGGAGGCGACCGCCTTGACGGTGTCGGGGGCGTGGCAGGCAAGTGCGGCCGCAAACCCGCCGCCGTTGGACAGGCCGGCTGCGACGACACGGTTCGGGTCGGCGCCGTACTGGGTGGCGGCGTCGTCGATAATGGCGCGCGTGTAGGCGATGTCCTCATCCAGCGACGTGCGGGCATACGGCGCGCCAGCCCACGCGTTGTCAACACCCTGCGCGTAGATGACAATCGTGTTGTCGATTGCGGTCTCGAACTTCTGGTAGTCACGCGTCTGGCTCGCGGTGTGCTGCCAGCCACCAAAACCAAGAATCACCGGGTAGGCGACGCCCTCGGAGTAGTTCGACGGCAGGACCACATCGTAGGAGCGCGAGGTGCCATCCACCACGATGCGGCGCGTGTGCTTGCCCGGAGCCTTGTCGCCCACGGCGCCATTGCGTATCGACGACCCCGCTTCCGCCATCGGCACCGCAACCAAAATACCGGCGATGATCAACGTCAACACGCCAAGCGCCTGCTTGACCTGCGGGTTATTCATCGGAAGGAGTTTCGACAATGCCGAAACGAGCTCAGCTGCATCCACGGATGCCGAAACGGACGGGTCTGCAGCCTTCGCCTCTGGAGCGATTGCAGGGGATGCCATCAGGCTAAACGTCAGCGCGGCCGCAACCGCACGCTTTTTAATTTTCACGGAAGTTCCTCTTTTGTCGGGCCGCACGCGGCGTTAGAAACAAGTAAATCCCGCCCCGAATAAACCTGGGCGGGATCAACCTGTGAACAACGGCAATTAGTCCATCTTGTTCAGGGCGCGAGCCATGTTGGACTTCTTGTTCGCCGCAGAGTTGCGGTGGAAGACGCCCTTGGTCACAGCCTTATCCAGCTTGCGGGAAGCAACGCGCAGCTGTGCCTCAGCGGCAGCCTTGTCGCCGGACTCCACAGCCTCACGGAACTTACGGATCTCCGTGCGGGTAGCGGAACGGAAGGACTTGTTGCGCTGACGACGCTTCTCGTTGGTGAGAACGCGCTTCTTCTGCTGCTTGATGTTTGCCATCGTGAAATACCTCTTGGTTTCTCAATCGAACATGTACATGTCGCGGCATCTGGCAGGGCATTGCGTGCAGTGCTTTGGGTATCAAACGCGAACCCAAGGTCCTGTCCGCGTAGCACCGCACACCCTATTGAGCGCCGGATGCGAACAACCCCGAAAGAATAACAGTGTGAACTGCACAAACCAAACCGGTGGAGTTACGACCAGTTGAAGCGTTCGCGCAGCGTGTTGGCCACCCGCTGGAAGCGACGTGGCGGGACGGTGGTGCCGCGACGTTCCACATCTGATTCCGGCACGACCAGAGTCTTATCCAAACGCACCCAGCATGGCTGGCCGGAGGATTCCCAATCGCCCGGCCCGATTTCAAACCACCGCTCGTCGTTTTCGTGTTCCCGCTCGGGGGAGATCAGCAACCCCAACACGTCGTGGCGCTCGCGGCCCACGATCAGGATCGAGCGCTGCCGCGGCGGATGTGAAGGGACGGTGACCCAAACAACCTCGCCTGGTTCGGCGGTGCCGTCCATGTCCGGGGCGTAGTAGATGCTGCGACACACGGAGTCGGTGGGGCGCACCGAGACTTGCGGGGCACGACCACGGCGTTGCTGGATCTGGGATGTCAGTCGATCACCAAACAGCGTAAAACCGTGGTCGAGGACGGGTTTCCTCTTTCGCTTAAAGCGCTCAAACGCCACGGTTTCACCTCCGGTTTATGGTCACTGGCCACTCTAAGCCTTCGCGGGGGATGGAACAACCACTTTTTGCTGCGAATGTTTCCCTACGTCGCGCAGCACCCACATGAGTAGCGCGGTCGTTCCGATGGTGAGCAACGCGGAGACGGCCGTTTGAGGCAGGGTGATTTCTGTTTCGCCTGGATCAGTCAATCCCAGCGTGCCGTAGGAAAACACAATCGTGTTGGACACCGCGTGCAAAACTACGGCCGCCTCCACACCGCGGGTGTGCCAGGTCAGCAGTGCGGCGCACAGGGCGAAAATGGCGATGTCGAGCAGGCCGATCCAGTTGTACAAGTGCAACGCCACGAACACGGCGGCGGGCAGCCCGTAGCAAATCCAGCCAGGTGAGATCCACTGGCCGAGGATCTGCGGCAGGCTCGCGCGGAAGACGTACTCCTCGGCCGCGGCCTGCAGCGGGACGACAACCACAAAGGCGGCGAGCAGCATCCATTCGCGAGGACTCAGCGAAAGGTCGCCGGTCCCGAACAGGAGGGCGTCGAGAAGCACCTGCGCCCCATAGATCGCGCCGACCACCACGAACGCGCGCCCAGCAACGCCCCAGCGGAAGTGCCCCTCGATGCTGGAGAGCGCACCAGGTTTGCGGCCGAGTACCCGCGCGGCGATAAACGGCGCAGGCAACCAGGCAGCAATAAAAAGCACCTGCACCAGGGAGGCAAGCGGGTCGGAGGAGGTTTCGTCGAAAAGATCGCCCAGCCCGTAGAACCCAGCGGCAAGGCCGATCGGCACCGCCATCGCCATCGTGAACGCCACAAGGCATACAGCGAGCACCAGCAATTCGACGAGCGGACGCCACCACGCAGGCTTGCGCAAACGGTGCGTTAAACCAGCTCTGTGAAACTCAGTTGGCATGCCCACACGTTAGCGCGTCGCGCGACACGTAAGATGAAGCAATTATGGCTGCCAAATCGACGAACTTCGCGGAAAATACGTTCACGGACCCCGCCCGCATCCGTAACTTCTGCATTATCGCCCACATCGACCATGGTAAGTCCACGCTGGCAGACCGCATTTTGCAGCTGTCCAACGTGGTGGACGAGCGTGAGATGCGCGACCAGTACCTCGACAACATGGACATCGAGCGCGAACGTGGCATCACCATCAAGGCCCAAAACGTTCGCCTGCCGTGGGTGCCCAAGACCGGCGCGCACGCGGGTGAAGAGATGGTGTTGCAGATGATCGACACCCCAGGCCACGTGGACTTTTCCTACGAGGTTGCCCGCTCCCTCGACGCGTGCGAGGGCGCAATTTTGCTTGTCGACGCAGCCCAAGGCATCGAAGCCCAAACCCTGGCCAATCTCTACATGGCCATCGACAACGACCTGGAAATCATCCCGGTCCTGAACAAGATCGACCTGCCGGCAGCCGACCCGGAAAAGTACGCACTCGAGATCGCCAACATCATCGGCTGCGAACCGGAAGACGTGCTGCGCGTGTCCGGCAAGACGGGCGAGGGCGTGCCGGAACTGCTCGACCGCGTCGTTGAGCTGATCCCGGCTCCGGAGTCCGAGCACGGCGCAGAGGCGCCGGCCCGCGCCCTGATTTTCGACTCCGTCTACGACACCTACCGCGGCGTTGTCACCTATGTGCGCATGATGGACGGCCGCCTCGAGCCGAACCAGAAGGTACAGATGATGAACACCGGCACCACGCTCGAGATCCTGGAAATCGGCGTGGTCTCCCCAACGATGAAGAAGACCAAGGGGCTTGGCCCGGGCGAGGTCGGCTACGTGATCACCGGCGTGAAGGACGTGCGCGAGACCCGCGTCGGTGACACCGTCACCTGGGCTTCTAAAGGTGCTTCGCAACCTTTAGAAGGTTTTGAGGAAGTGAAGCCGATGGTGTACTCGGGCCTGTTCCCAGTCTCCCAGGAGGACTTCCCGGCCTTGCGCGAATCGCTGGAGAAGCTGCAGCTTAACGACGCCTCCCTCACCTGGGAGCCCGAAACCTCCGTCGCCCTCGGCTTCGGTTTCCGCTGCGGCTTCTTGGGCCTGCTCCACATGGAGATCACCCGCCCCCGCCTCGAGCGCGAATTCGACCTGGACCTCATCTCCACTGCGCCGTCGGTCACCTACCGCGTGATCGCCGAAGACGGCACCGAACAAATGGTGCACAACCCGTCCGACTGGCCCGGCGGTAAAATCCCCGAGGTGTACGAGCCGATCGTGAACATGACGATCATCGTGCCCCAAGAGTTCGTCGGCACCACCATGGAACTGTGCCAGTCCAAGCGCGGCCAGATGAAGAACATGGAATACCTCTCCGAGGACCGCGTGGAGCTGCGCTACCTCATGCCGCTCGGCGAGATCATCTTCGACTTCTTCGACATGCTGAAGTCCCGCACCAAGGGCTACGCATCGCTCAACTACGAAGAAGCCGGCGAGCAGCAAGCCGACCTGGTCAAGGTAGACATCCTGCTCCAAGGCGAACCTGTGGATGCGTTCTCCGCCATCGTGCACAAGGACTCCGCCCAGTGGTACGGCAACAAGATGACCAAGAAGCTCAAAGAGCTCATCCCACGCCAGCAGTTCGAGGTGCCCGTCCAGGCCGCGATCGGCTCGAAGATCATCGCCCGTGAGAACATCCGCGCCCTGCGCAAGGACGTGCTGTCGAAGTGCTACGGCGGCGACATTTCCCGTAAGCGCAAGCTGCTGGAGAAGCAGAAGGCCGGTAAGAAGCGCATGAAGTCCATCGGTTCGGTCACCGTGCCGCAGGAAGCGTTCGTGGCAGCGCTGTCCACCGACGAGGAGTAGTTCGGCGCCCTAGTTTGATGTAAAACCACGCAGTACCGCCTGCGTGGTTTTACACTTTGCCCAGGTCGCTACCGTGGGCCTTGTAACATCTTGCATCGCGCTAGCGCCGACGCGCCTGCCGGATCGTTTTCTCCACGACCTCGACGCATTGCTGCATGGTTTTCGACCCCGCCCGGGGAACTGTCCAACCATGAAGCATCGATGTCAGGTTGATGGACGTATCTAACTGTCGTTGGTCGTACTCCCAGTGGTGTCGGCCGTCGAACATGATCCCGATCTTGAGTTCGGGGATGGCAAAATCAAAGGTCGTAATGGCTTTGCCGCCCACTGTCAGCGGATACTGCTCTACGAGCGTGTGGCCGTAGTTGCGAACCACTGGCTGGAGGAGCAACCGCAGTTCGGTTTCTTTCGGCGAATCGGCAGTTGAACGTGACAGATCGAGCGCCCGAGACAGCCACCGTTGATTGATTTGCCGAAGGGCGCTGGCGCGAATGTCTTCCGCCTGTAGTCCGAGGTGTCGACGGGCGCAGTCGACAAGTTGTACAGCCTTGACCATTTCTGGGCTCACACCAGGGATTGGCTCTGTCTGCCACGAGTGTTCGCCTCGTCGAATTTGTTGCAGAGCCTGCACGGTTGCACGTAATGGTCGAGAAACGCGGATGGGCACACCGCGGTGGGTGAGGGTCCATGTTTCTGTGTGTGGGGCGTGGAGTCGTGCGACGGAGGGACGTATAGCGGAAGCGCTGAGTTTTTGGGGTGTGGGTGCTCGCAGAGTAGTGTCTGCGCCTTCAACGAGATACGGCAATCCGTAGAGAGCGAGTGCGGAGAAGCCGCACACGACGCTGCCTGGGCGTTCGTAGGCGTGGACGACGGCGCGCACGGCTGCGGGCACGTCGTATTTCTGGTTGTGCGGGTGGTGTCGTGCCGCGAGTTGGACTGCCCATTGTTCCAGGCTGTGGCGCTCGTGGATGAAGCGTTGTTTGCTAACAGGCAGGTAGTTTTGTCCGCGTTCCATCTGGGACGCATTGACGATGGTTGGCGGGAATTCGATGTTCATTCCGTCGTACATAACTATTTGACGTGGAAACTCTCGCCCCGGTTCCTACAATCGCCGTATGCGTGAAATTGTGTTGAACCGTGGCGGCTTTTCCATCTTCGCCCGCATCTTCGGTGAGGCGGATGCCCCGGCGTTGTTGTTCCTGCAGGGTGGCCCGGGTTTTCCGGCGCCGCGTGAGCGGTTCGAGTGGGTGGAAACTGCGCTCGAGCGCGGCTACCAGGTGGTCATGTTGGATCAGCGCGGGACGGGCCGCTCGACCAGGATTGATTCGGCGACGCCGTCGCTTATCGACGACACCGTGCTCACCCAGCTTCGCGCCAGCGACATCATCGCCGATGCGGAAGCGTTGCGTGAGGAGATGGGGCTGAAGCAGTGGGATGTGTTGGGCCAGTCCTTTGGCGGGTTCTGCCTGACGCATTATTTGGCCGTGCACCCGGAGAGTGTGGGGAGGGCGTTGTTTACGGGCGGGTTGCCGTCGATAAGCGAGGGCGTAGAGAGCGTCTACCGTGCGACCTTTGCCAAGCTCAAGCGCCGCCACCTGCAGTTCAACGAGCAGTACCCGGAGGCTGAGCGGACGATCCGCGAGGTGTGTCGCCACCTGGAGGCGGAGGAGGAACTGCTGCCTACCGGCGAGCGGCTGAGCGCGCGGCGCCTGCGCACTCTCGGCATCGAGTTGGGGCGCGAGGATGGGTTCGCGTCGCTGGCGCAGTTGTTTGAGGCGCCGTTTCACCCGAACGGCAGGCTGCGCACGGACTTTTTGGCGTCGGTGGGGGAGCGCGTGAGTTTCGCCAAAGGCCCTCTGTATGCGGCGGTGCACGAGTCGATCTACGGCGGCACGGTGCCGGGGGCGACGAACTGGGCGGCGGAGCGGGTCTCTCGCGAACTTGCAGGGTTTGCGCCGGACGCTAGCCCTGACGACGAAGAGTTTTACCTCACCGGCGAGTACATCTTCCCGTTCCAATTCGACGAGGACCCGGAGCTGCGCCCGTTCAAGGCTGCAGCAGAACAGTTGGCGCAGAAGGATGACTGGGACAACCTGTATGGCGGGCTCGGTGGGGGCCATGATGCGTACGCGGCGGTGTACACCGACGACATCTACGTGCCGCGCGAGCTGTCGCTGGAAACTGCGGATGTCATCGGTGCGAAGGTGTTTGAGACGGACCAGTTCCAGCACGACGGGCTGCGCCGCCACGGCAAGGCGGTGCTCGGCCGCCTGCTGGACATGGCGGGGAAGTAGCTAGCCGCGGTTGTCTTCGGCGGCGGTGCCGGTGCCGGTGCCGCTGTCGGTGTTCGTGCTGTCTTCGTCTTCGGCCTGGTAGCCGTCGGACCATTCGCCGGTTTCGTAGTCGTAGCCGACGGGGGTGCCTTCTTCGTCGGTGCGTCGATACCAGTCGGTGTATTCGTCGGACGTGGAATCGAACTCGGCACCTGCGCCTTCGCCTGCTGCAGAGGGCTCGACCACGATTTCAAAGTCGTCGCCGTATTCTTCGATGCCTCGGATGACGGCGGACTTCACCGCGTTGCGGGCGTAGGAATTGCGGATGGCGATGGGGTCGGTGGAGAGGTCCTTGATAAACGAGTACATCAGCAGCAGGATGACCACCGAGAACGGCATTGCGGACAGGATGGTCAGGGACTGCAGGCCGGACAGGGCGTCTTCGCCGCCGGAGAGCAGCATGACCACAGCGATGCCCATCATGGCCAGTCCCCAGAAGACCACCACGAGTTTGTTCGGCTCGGGGTCGCCCTTGGACGACATGGAGCCCATGATCGTGGAGGCGGAGTCTGCGGAGGTGATGAAGAACACCGCGAGGATGCCGATGAGGATGTACGGGGTGATCTCCGCCAGCGGCATTTCGCCGAACATGTTGAAGAGCACTTGCTGCGGGGTGGCGGTGCCGTCGAAGCCTTCGCGGCCTTCGCGGGAGAAGGTGATTGCGGTGCCGCCGAAGATGGTGAACGCGCAGATGAGCACGGCGGTGGGGACGAGCGTGGTCACTACCGCGAATTGGCGCAGAGTGCGTCCGCGGGAGATTCGTGCGATGAACATGCCGACGAACGGTGCCCAGGCGATCCACCACGCCCAGTAGAAGGCAGTCCAGGCAGACTGGAAGTCGAGGGTGTCTTCACCCCAGGACAAGGAGCGCGACGCCATGTCGAAGAAGCGGTCGGCGTAGACCAGGGTGCCTGACGGCAGCAGGTTGACCAGCAGCAGGGTTGGCCCGGTGGCGAAGATGAACAGGATGGCCGCCGACGTCAACGAGATGTTGATATTCGACAGGATGCGGATGCCTTTGCCCACACCAGAGACGGCGGAGATAACAAAGCCGATGGTGAGCACGCCCATGACGGTCAGCAGCACGCCCATGGGGGCGGAGTCGCCGCTGCGCATGATGGCGATCCCGTCGCCGATCTGCAGGGTAGAAATACCCAGCGTGGCCGCGGTGCCGAACAGGGTGGCCACGATCGCCAGGATGTCGATGATGGTGCCGAAAGGGCCTGAGCGCTTGAACACCGGGGTAAACAGCGACGACATAAGCGTGGGTCGTCCGCGGCGGTAGCAGGAGTAGGCCATGGCGCCGCCGACCAGTGCGTAGAGCGCCCACGGGGAGAGGCCCCAGTGGAAGTTGGCTTGGGCGATTGCTCGGTGCAGTGCTTCTTCGGTTTCGGCCTCGACGGTCAGCGGTGGCGGGTCGAGGTACATGGTCAGTGGTTCGGAGGGTCCGAAGAAGAAGATGCCTACGCCGATGCCTGCAGCGAACATCATGGCGACCCAGGAGAAGAACGAGTATTCGGGTTCTTCGTCGTCTTTGCCCAGTGTGATGTTGCCGAAGCGAGAGAACGCCAGCACTGCCATGATGATGACGCAGGCGACGAGCACGATGTTGAAGAGCCAGCCGAAGTTGCGAAGGCCCCATGACAGTGCGCTTGACGCGCTCGAGCCGACCTGTTCTGGGGAGGTCACGCCCCAGATGATGAAGGCAAGGATGGCTGCGGCGGTCACGCCGAAAACGACTTTGTCCAGGCTGAAGTTGTGGCGTGATTCTTCGACGCTGATGCCCGGGACGAGGCCGGGGTGCATGTCGTCGGGGTAGACGCCTTGTGTGCGTTGGACGCGCATGGGGCGTTTATTGCTTGTCGACGACGACCGTCGCGGCATCATCTGAGGGCTCATTTGGGTTTACGCTCCAGGCAGGGTGTCGGCGGCGGTCGGGTAGGACGGTTGTGCCCCGGGGCGGGTGACGGAGAACGCGCCGACGCGGCACGCATAGGTGGAGGCCTCGACGAGCGTGTCGCCCTCGATGATGCGGGCACAGAACGCGCCTGCGAAGGAGTCGCCGGCACCGACGGTGTCTACGGCATCGACTTGTGGGGAGGGGATGTGGGTCAGCGCGTCGCCTTCAACCACGAGCGCACCTGCTGCACCGAGGGTGAGCACGACGGAGGCGAAGCCTGCGTCCTTCAGGCGGCGTGCGAGGTCCTCGGGGGTGCCGGTGGAGTCGTAGCCAAGCTGGTCGAGGATCAGGCCTGCTTCGTGCTCGTTGGCCATCAGTGGGTCGGCGGCGAGCAGGGCCTCGCGTGGTACGTCGACGACGGGGGCGAGGTTGATCACCACGCGACCCTTTGCCAGTTCGACGGCGCGGGCGAAACCGTCGGCCGGGATTTCGCCCTGCAAAAGGACCACTTCGGCGGTTTCGACGGGCTCGGCGTGGCGGGAGACAAAGTCGGCGTCCACGAGCGCGTTGGCGCCGGGGACGACCTGGACGGTGTTTTCGCCGTTGGCTGCGACGGTGATCACGGCAAGACCGGTGACCTCAGTGACTTCTTCGACGTGGGTGAGGTCGACGCCCGCCTCGCGCAGCAGTGCAGTTGCCGGGATGGCGTTCGAGTCGGTGCCTACCGCGCCGACCAGTGCGACGGGGGCGCCGAGGCGTGCGGCGGCGCAGGCTTGGTTCGCGCCCTTGCCGCCGGCGGTGATGCCTCCGCCGGAGCCGAGTAGCGTTTCGCCTGGGGTGGGGTGTCGGTCAACATTGACGGTGAGGTCGGCGTTGATGGATCCGACCACGCAGATTTTTGCGGCACTCATGGGTGCCTATAGTACGGCGGCGAGCAGTTCTCGGGTGTAGGGGTGCTGTGGGTTGGCCCAGATCTCCTCGGTTGGCCCCTGCTCGACGATGCGCCCTGACTGCATCACGGCGACGGTGGGGCAGAGTTCACGCGCGACGTTTAAGTCATGGGTGACGAAGATGAGGGTGTTGGCGCCTATGGTGTCGCGAAGCAGGTCAAGCACTTGGTCCTGGATGGTGGCGTCGAGGGCGGACACGGGTTCGTCGGCAAGCAAAATGCTCGGGCGAGGGGCTGCGGCGCGCGCAATAGAGATGCGTTGGCGCTGCCCGCCGGAGAATTGCGCCGGCTTGCGGTGGCCGGCGCCGGCAAGGCCGACGCGCTCGAGCATTTCGTCGGAGCGTTGCTTATCGACGCCTACCTCACGAATCGACGCCCCAACCTCCATACGTGGGTCAAGGGAGGAGTACGGGTCCTGGAACACCATCTGCACGTCCCCTGCGACCGTCACGGTGCCGGAGGTGGCCTGGCGCAGCCCCGCAATCAGGTGGAGCAGCGACGTCTTGCCGGAGCCTGAGCCGCCCACGATGGCCAGGCGCTCGCCCTCGCGGACGGTGAGGGTGACGTTGTCCACCGCCATGGTGGCGCCGCGCTGCAGCGAGACACCATCCAGTTCGACGACCGGCTCGCCGAGCGTGACAGGGGCAGCGGGCGCGCCGGGCTCGGCTGCGGCGGCGAGTGCTTTGGCGTAGTCGGAGTCGCCAGCGACGATGCGCCCGTCCTTAAACACCAGCACCCGGTCGGTCATGCGGCGCACCACGGCCAGGTCGTGGGAGATGAACAGCAGGCCCATGCCACGCTCGCGGACGAGGCGGTCGAGCAGGTCGAGGATGTCGGACTGGACGATGGCGTCGAGGGCGGTGGTGGGCTCGTCGCAAATGAGCACGTCCGGGTTCTGGGATAGCGCGAGCGCGATGAGCACACGCTGGCGCTGGCCGCCGGAGAGTTCGTGCGGGTAGGCGTCGGGGCGGTCCACGCCAACGTCTCGGAGCAGGTCGCGGGCAACGATCCGGCCGATCTTTTTCAGCGGGTCGAGTGCGGTCATGGGTTCTTGGAACACCATGGCTACGTTTTTGCCGCGCACTCGGCGGCGCACGCGGTCGCGGGTGCCCACCATCTCGGTGCCGTTGACGGTGATGGATCCGGTCGCGGGCAGGTCACTCAGCCCCATGATGCTTAAGGCGGTGACGGACTTGCCGGAGCCGGATTCGCCGATGATGCCCACGCGTTCGCCGGGGGCGATGTGGAAGGTGATGTCGTGGAGGATGCCGTCGATGCTGAGGTGCTTAACGTCGATCATTGGTGCCTCCGAGCAGGTTAAATCCCAGCACGGTCACCGCGATGGCCAGGCCCGGCCACAGTGCGAGGTGCGGGGAGGTGGCCAAGAACGGCTGCGAGGCCTGCAGCATGCGGCCCCACGACGCGTACGGGGCGGGGGAGCCGAGGCCGAGGAAGGACAGGCCAGCCTCGGCGAGAATGGCAAGGGCCACGGCGACGGAGACCTGTGTGAGCACGATCGGCCAGATATTCGGCAGGACGTGGCGCCACGCGATTGCAGGCCCGGACACCTTGGCAATGCGTGCGGCCAGGATGTAGTCGTTTTGCATCACCTGCAGCGTGCCGGCGCGGGCGACGCGGACGAATCCCGGGATGCCGGCGATGCCGATGGCTAGCACGACGATCCAGATCGAGGCACCAAACACGGCGGTGAACACGATGGCCAGCAGCAGCGCGGGGAAGGCGAGCAGAAGGTCGGCGCCGGCCATGACGAATCGGGACGCACCGCGGCGCATGCCGGCCCAGATGCCCAGCGGCACGCCGACCAACGCGGAAAGCCCAACTGCGCCGATGGCCACCGTTAGGGTCAGGCGCGCACCGTCCATGACGCGCGAGGTGATGTCGCGGCCGAACTGGTCGGTGCCCATCCAGTGCGCTGCCGAAGTGTCCTGGAGTCGGTTCTGAACGTCGGCCTGTAGCGGGTCGAACGGCGTCCACACCAGCGACAGCAGCGCAACTGCCGCGACGGCCAGTACGATCAGCCCGCCGATTTTGCGTTGTGTTGTCATGCTTGCCTCCGAATCCGCGGGTCGACCACCGTGTACGTCAGATCCACAATGAGGTTGACCACCAGCGTGAAGGCCACGACCAGCATCATCACGGTTTGGACGGTGGTGAGGTCGCGGTTGCCTACGGCGTCGAGAAGCATTGTGCCCAACCCCGGGATCGTGAACACGCGCTCGATGACCACCGCGCCAACGACCAGCGACGCCAGCTGCACGCCAACGACCGTGATCACCGGCAGTGCCGCGTTGCGCAGGGCAGAGGAGTAGAGCACTGCGCGTATCGACGACCCCTGCGCCCGTCCCGTACGCACATAATCCTTCCCCAGCTCCTCGCGCACCGACGCCGCAATGTAGCGGGTCAGAATCGACGCCTGCACAAGTGAAAGCGCCGCCACCGGCAGCACCACGTGCGCAGGCGTGCCCCACCCGTTGGCGGGCAGCCAGCCTAAGCGTACGGAGAACAACGCCACCAGCGCAATACCGACAAGAAACGACGGGACGATGATGCCCACCTGCGACAGGCCACTGACCAGCGCAGGTCCCGCGGAACGGCGCCGACCCGCGATGTACACACCGGCGGGTACCGCGACGAGCAGCGACACCGTCATCGCAAGCACCGTGAGCGTAAGCGATACCCCGGCGCGTTCAATGACGGATTCGGTGATCTCCTTGCCCGAGGACAACGACACACCAAAGTCGCCGGTGATCAGCCCTGAAATCCAGTCGAAGTACTGCGCTGGCAACGGGCGGTCGAGCCCGAGGCGGGTGTTGAGCTCTGCGATGTCTGCCTCGGTTGCCGCCACGCCGAGCGCGATGCGCGCCGGGTCGCCCGGCACTGCGCGCAGCAGCGTAAAGATGATCAGGCTGGCGGCGACAAGCAGCAGCACAAAGCGCAGCAGATGTTTGCTGATGGTGCGGATCATTTCTTCACCTCGTTCAGCCGTAGCGAGTCAGTGACCACGTTGGGGTTGAGTCCACTCACGCCTGGGGCGTAGAGCACGATATTGGGCGCGTTGACCAGGGTCAGCGACGCCGCGTCGGCCATGACTTGGTCGATGGCGGCTTTGATGTCGCCGTCCGCGAAGTGCTGCTGGGCCTCGGGCGAGTCGTAGCCCAGGTAGTAGTCCGGGTTGCCGAACAGTTGGGCGGCGTCGCGCGGCTCCACGTGGGCGATGAGTGAGGACTGGTAGTCGTGGCCCTTGTGCACTTGGCTGAGCCACACGGCGGGGAACTCGACGGTTTCCAGTTTGATGTTGAAGCCGACGTCGCGAAGTTGCGAGAAGAGCAGCTCCGATGCGGTCTGTGCGTACGGCAGGTTGGGCACCGTGATGGTGACCTCCGGGGTGCGCCCGGCGAGCAGTTTGCGGGCCTTGTCGGGGTCGAAGGGGTAGTAGTTGTGCCCGGTAAACCATGGGTCGGTCGGTGGGACGGGGGCGCCGCCGGTGTCGGTGGCCAGCCCGTTGTAGACCACCTCGTTGATCGCGTCGCGGTCGATCGCGTACGCCACCGCGCGGCGGATGTCGGGGTCGTCGAAGGGGGCGCGTTGGTTGTTCATGCTCAGTAGCACTTCGCCGTTGGTGGTGCCCACTTCCACCCGGATGTCCTCGGGCAGCGTCTCGATCAATTGCGGGGCTTGCATCGCCCACACCACGTCCGCGTCACCCACGCGCAGCGCGTTGACGGCGGAGACCGGGTCGTCGAAGTAACGCATCACGGCGTTGCGCTCGACGGAGCCGTCCCAGTAGTCCTCGCGTGCCTCGAAGACGATCTTCTCGCCGATGTCGAAGCGCTGCACTGTGTATGGGCCGGTTCCCAGCGGGTCGGTGGCCAGGCGCTCGATGCTCGCCGGGGTCATCATCGCGCCGGTCAGCGTTGCCATGGACCACAGCCACGCGTCCGCGTCACCCTCGATGGTGACGGCCAAGGTGTGCTCGTCGAGCACGTGCGTATCGACGACCGGAGCCATCTGGGCCTTCAACCCATTCGTCCACTCGTTTTGCACGTAATCGATTGAGAACGCGGCGTCCTCGGCGGTAAACGCTTTGCCGTTGGAGAACGTCACGTCGTCGCGTAGGTGGAAGATGAATGTGTCGCCGTCGAGGTCCCACGAGGAGGCGAGGTGGGGGATGGGCTGGCCGTTGTCGTCGATACGCACCAGCGTCTCGTACACATTGCCCACGAGAGCCTGGGGTGCAGCAGCGCCGCCAACGGTGGTGAAGTCCAAGCCAGCAGGTGCTGCGGAAGCCGCAACCACCACCTCATCGCGGGCCTCGGAATTGGTGCAAGCAGCCAACGTAAGTGACAGGGAGACGGTGGCTGCGACCAGCGTCCTTGAAAGCATGCTGTGAGATTAGTGGATGTCGGATTCCACCTGGAACCACAGGGGGGACGAGTGCCCCCGAACATTGTTCAATCCGAAGGACACTTTGTCCGCGCGGAAGATGTGCACCGCGTATTCGAGCACGTCACCGTTGTGTGTCAGCGCCTTCAGCGCCACCACAACAACCGGGTCGTCTTCCTCGATGCCGAGCTGTTTGGCCAGCTTCGCGTCGGCGCGCTCGACTGTGAAGGAACGCGACAGGTTGTTAAAGTCCGCGCCCGCGCGAATGAGTTCGCGGTGGATGGAATCCTCGGAGGTATCCACCGTCTCAATCACGTCGGTCAGCGACGCGTCGAAGTACATCACTTCGGCCACGAGCGGCTCGTCGTCGGCGCTGCGCACCCGGTCGAGCACGTAGACGTCCGTACCAGGGGCGATGTGCATCTTCTCGGCGACAGTCTCGTCCGCCTCGATGATGCCGCGGCGGTTAACCACCTCGCCCGGGTTCTTACCCATGCGGTACAACCACGAGGTGGTGGACAGGATCTCCTCGAACGTCTCAGTGCGGGTATTCGACAGCACCAGAGAGCGACGCCCGCGGCCCGAGGAGAGCAGGCCCTCCGCGCGCAACGTCGCTACCGCTTGACGCACCGGTCCGCGGGAGGTGTTGAACTGCTCACACAACTCGACCTCGCTTGGCAACGATTCGCCTGCAGGGATGTGGCCTGCGAAAATCTCGTCGCGAAGGTAATCGGCGATCTCCTCGTGCTGCTGTGGGCGACGGAGTGGACCGGTGGGCAATTGAGCCATGAGGGTCAGTTCTTTCGTGGTCGAAGCGGATTTGTATAGCCAAATCCTAGACCACTGTTCACCAGAATTTTACTTTCCCCAGGAACCGGCCAAAATTTCCATGTTGCGCAGGGTTGCATCGTGGCTTCCGGACTGCAGCGAAATCATCAACTCGTCCGCATTGGCCAGTTTTTGGAAGGCCTCGAGGTATTCCGCAACCTGCTCGCCGGTGCCCTTCGCCGTGTAGCGCAGCATGTCCGTGATCTGACGGCCCTGGAAGGAATTGACCACGGCGTCGAGCTGATCGTCCGAAAGTGCAGTGCCACGACGACCCATAAACGCACGCACCCGGTTGCGGTGCACGATACGGGTTTCCTCCACGGCCTCCTGCTCGGAATCGGCAGCCGTGACGTTGACCGCGGCGATGCAGTACGGCTCCGGGTAGCGCTCCGACGGCTGGTAGTTCTCCTTGTAATAGGTGGTGGCCTGCTCCAAGTGCTGCGGCGCGAAGTGAGAGGCGAACGCGTACGGCAGGCCCAGCTTCGCGGCCAGGGATGCGCCGAACATGGACGAACCCAGAATGATCAGCGGTACGTTCGTGTTAAACCCGGGCATCGCCGTCACGCCCGGCAGTGGGGACTCGTTGGACAGCCAGGCCTGTAGCTCGAGAACATCGTCGGGGAAGCGCTCGGCGGCGGCAGGGTCTCGTCGCAAAGCGCGGCCCAACGTCTGCTGATCAGTACCGGGCGCGCGCCCCAAACCAAGGTCGATGCGGCCGGGGTAGAGCTCCTCGAGCATGCCGAACTGCTCCGCAATGACGTACGGGGAGTGGTTCGGCAACATCACCCCACCCGAACCGAGGCGAATGCGCTCGGTCTTCGCGCCGATGTGGCTAATGAGCACTGCGGGTGACGACGACACAATGCTCGACATGTTGTGGTGCTCCGCGTACCAAATCCGGTCGTAGCCCAACCCTTCCGCCTTTTGGGCGAAAGTAACGGAGCGTTTCATCGCCTCGCCGACGGACTCGTCGGGGTAGCGGGTGCAAAAATCGATCAGAGAAAGTGGCGTACGCATAAGGCCCCACCGTACGCGTTTTGCGAACAGTGGGGCCTCGCAGGAGAGCCAGGTGCGACTACGACTGCAGCACCGGTGCAGCGTCACCTTCGGCGGAGAGGTCTTCGCCTTCGATGGACTCCATGGTGCCCGGGATCATCGCAGGCTTCGGCTTGGCCAGGTCCACGATCAAACCGATGATGAAGGCCACAACAACCGGAACAACCCAGCCGAGGCCCTCGGCGGCCAACGGGGCCCACTGCACAATCGGGCGCAGTGCATCGGCTGCCCAGTCCAAGGAGATGAAGGTCTCGATCGCGGACCAGACCACGGCGACCCACAGCGGGACGAAGAACGCCCAGCTGAAGCGGGTACGTGCACGGAAGGCCGGCTCGATGAGCGTCAGGGCAATCAGGGTAATCGCCGGCGGGTACAGGAAGCCGATCACCGGAGCAGCGATCGCCATAACGAAGTCCAGGCCCTGGGTTGCCATGATCATGGAAGCGACAGCGAAGATGACAGCCCACACGTGGTAGGAACCCGGGAACTGCTCCGAGAAGTACTCGGCGGTTGCGGTGATCAGGCCGACAGCAGTGGTCAGGCAGGCGAGCAGCACGATGGCGGAGAACACTGCCTGTCCAGCACCACCCATGGTCAGGTTGGAGGCTTCAGCGAGCAAGCCTGCGCCGTTGTCAAAGTTGGATGCGCCCGGCATGACACGGCCAATGACGCCAAGACCGACGTACACCAGCGCAAGCATGGCACCGGCGCCAACACCTGCATAGATGGTGCCGCTGACCAGCGGGGCGCCTTCCTTGAAGCCGCGGCCACGCAGGGTGGAAATCACCACGATGGAAAACGCCAGTGCGGCAATGGAGTCCATGGTCAGGTAGCCCTCGAGCAGGCCGGAGGTCAGCGGGCCGTTGTCGTACGGCTCCTGCGGGGTGGCCGGCTCGGCGCTCCAGCGGAATGCGGACACGGAGATCATGACGATCAGCAGGACGAGCAGCGCCGGGGTGAGGAACTTGCCCAGCTTCTCCATGATGGTGGTCGGGTTCCAAGACAGCGCCAGGGCGATGCCGAAGAACACGACGTTGAAGATGCCCGAGGCAACCAGCGAGTCAAAGCCGAACAGCGGGGTGATCGCGGTTTCAAACGAGACGGCACCGGTACGTGGCAGTGCGTAGAACGCGCCGATGGAAAGGTATGCCAGGACCGGGAAGACCACGCCGAAGGCGGTGCCGGCGCGCTGTGCGAGGTCGCGCAGGTTCGAGCCGGACAGTGCAATCGCGATCACGGCGAGCACCGGCAGCAGCGATGCGGTGAGGAGGAAGCCGATGAGTGCCGGCCAGAAGTTGTCACCGGCCTGGACGGCCAGCATTGGCGGGAAGATGAGGTTTCCCGCACCGAAGAACATTGAGAACAGGGCGAGCGCAGTCACGATGATGGCGCTGGTGGAGCGTCCATTCGTTGACTGGCCGTCTGCCCGTGAAATCGCTGTGGAACCCATTGGGAGAACCTCTCTAGCTAGTGTGCAGTTGCCTTAGCATAGACCACACGCCCGCTAGATGGGAACTGAGTTCCAATAGGTGGGACGTTAGATGGTGTTGATTGCGTCCCCGATCCGCTTGACAGCCTCTTGGAGAATCTCCGGGGAGGTGGCAAAGTTCATCCTCGCACGGTGCTCTCCGCCAGGGCCAAAGTCCACGCCCTCATTCATCGCAACTTTTGCGTGACGACGAAGCCACGCCGCCGGTTTTTCATCCACAAGCTTGGTCTTTGAGAAGTCCAGGAACATCAAATAGGTCGCCTGCGGCACCTCAATTGCAATACCCGGCACGGCCTTGGGGAGGTGCTCCACCAGCCAGTCGCGGTTGGCCCGCAGCTGCTCTATCTCTTCGTCGAGGAACTCACGACCATGCGTGTAGCAGGCCTCCGCGGCCACAATGCCGAGGGTGCCCACACCGTCTTTGGCTACCCCCGACATCGCGTTCCACGTACGAACGTCCTCGTCGTTGGTAAAGATCATTTGCGCGCACTTTAAGCCCGCCACGTTCCATGCCTTCGACGTTGCCGTCACCGTGATGCACACGTCCGGGTTGTTTGCTGCGGCGCAGACGTGGGCGCCGTCGAAGACTAAGGGCGCGTGGATTTCGTCGACAATCACGCGCGCGCCATGCTTGCGCGCGACCTCGCAGACGGCATCCAACTCATCAGCGGTAAAGATGTAGCCGCCCGGGTTGAACGGGTTGGTCACGATGATGCTACCGGCACCGTTGGCAAACGCCGCGTCCACCTCATCCAGTTCGAGCCCGCCTGCGCTGGAGACATCCACACGCTTGCGGCCCGCAACCTGGGCAACTTCCAGGAACGGGAAGTACGCCGGCACCGGCACGATCACATCGCCCTCGGTGAAGTACTTGATCGCCAGCATCACACCGCGCACCACATCCGCAACCGGGAAGATCTTATCCGCGTCCGGGCGCCAGCCGTAGCGGTGCTCGTAGAACCCAGCCACCGCTTCACCCAAATGGTGCGCGTGCGGCGCCGGGGTGTAGCCGAACATCTCGCGTTCCACCGCATCCGCAATCGCTTCCTTTACCGCCGGGGCGGTGGGGAAGTCGCTTTCCGCGATGAACAACGGCAGCACGTCAGCGTCGAACTGCGTCCACTTGCGCGTGCCGCGGGCTTGCAGGGTTTCAAGGCTGGGAAATTGCATGCGCCCTACGGTAGTGAGATTTTTTCCTTTGCGGACCCTTTTATGCCGTAGCGCGTGGTGCTACGGTCAGTACATGACGGAGACAATCAGCCAGCGAGAGCTGCGCAATGAAAGCGGGCGTATCATGCGAGCGCTTGATGAGGGGGAGACATTTGTGATTACGAGCAACTCGCAACCGGTCGGTGAATTGCGACCATTACGAAAGTCACGATTCGCTCGAAAAGAAGACTTGTTAGCAACGGTCAAGCGGCTTCCGAAAGTTAAGTTTGAAGAGTTCCGGGCCGATATTGACGAGTATGTAGACCAACGAATTGATCCGCGTGACTAGGCGAGGCTTGTTGGATACATCGGTGCTCTTCGATCTCGATGAAATAGATCCAAATCTGCTGCCAGAGCAGTGGGCAATCTCGTCTATCGCTTTCGCTGAGCTGGCTGTCGGCCCTGTTGCAGCGCAGGATCCTTTGGAGCGTGCCCGACGATCAAATCAGGCCCGTGCAATCGCTGAACTCGTTGAATGTATTCCGTTCGACGATCGTGCAGCACAAGCCTATGCCCTTGTATATGGGGCAGTGATCCGTGCCGGGCGAAAGCCACGAGGCCGCGCGTTTGATCTTTTGATCGCAAGCACTGCTGTGGCGGAAGGGCTTGATTTGTATACGAGGAACCCGCAGGACTTTAGAGGTCTTGAGGAACTTTTGAACGTGATTTCGGTTTAGTCCGCTGTGCCCTCGTCTTCATCTTCGTCGTACTCGTCGTCATCGCCCCCGTCGGCGGCGAAACCGAACGCCTTCAACCGCTTCCTATCTGCAGCAGAAGAGGTTGCCGTCAGGCGCAATAGCTCTGAATAAATACCGCCAGAGACAGCCAGATCTGCCGGCGAGCCGATCTCGTCGATACGTCCGTCGCGCAGGGTGATGATGGTGTCCACGCCGGCGATCGTCGATAAGCGGTGCGCGATCATGATGGTGGTGCGGTTGCGCATGAGCTCATCCAAGCCGGCTTGGACGGCGCGCTCGGCTTTGGTGTCCAGGGCGGAGGTGGCCTCGTCGAGAATCAACAGTGGGGCGTCCTTGAGCATCGCGCGCGCCACCGCCACACGGTGGCGCTGACCACCGGATAGGCGCAGGCCGCGCTCGCCGATGATCGTGTCATAACCATCGGTGAACTTCATGATGAAGTCGTGCGCGTTCGCACGCTTGGCCACGGCAACGACCTCTTCCATCGTCGCGTCCGGCTTGCCGTAGGCGATGTTTTCAAACACCGAGCCGGAAAACAGCGCAGCCTCCTGGAACACCACACCCGTGGTGGCGCGCAGCTTCTCCACGTCCAGGTGCGAGATCTCCTCGCCGCACACCTCAAGGCGGCCACGCGTGATGGGGTAGAGGCCAAGCAGCAGGTTCACAATCGTGGACTTGCCGCCGCCGGACTCGCCAACCAGCGCGATCTTCTCGCCCTCGCGGGCGGTAAACGTCACATCGTGCAGCACCGGCTCACCCGGCATGTACTCAAAGGTGACGTTGTCGAATGCGACGACCGGTTCGCGCACCCTCAGCGGTGTCTGCTGCGTTGCGTCGAGCGCCGGCATGCCGGAGGCTTCCGTCGCGGCCACCAGCTGGCGGTTCGCGGTCGGCTCGACCGGCTCGTCCATCACCTTGAAGTAGTCGCGCGAGCCGGCGATGGCGCGCTGCGCGGAATCGACGATCCAGCTCATCATGGTCACCGGCTGGCGCGCCATGGTCACCATCTGGATGAGCATGACCATCTCACCAACCGTGAAATGCCCATCGAGCGTGCGCGTGAACAGGATCAGGTAAATCCCCAAAAAGATCAGGTTCATGGCCACGCCGCGCGCGGTATCCATGGAGTGCCACCAGCGCGACTGCGGCCGTGTGATGTCCACCGTGTTGGTGTAGTGGCGGCCGAACTTTTCTAACTCGCGCACCTCGGCACCGTAGGACTTGGTCACCTTCACCTGGCCAACGACCTCGGCGAAACGCCCGTTGCCCTCGTCGATATTGGCGTTCTTTTCCTGCTCGAAAACCTGCCAGCGTTTCGACGTCAACGCCGTCAGCCACGTATACAGCGGGAACAGCAGCGCCAGTAGCACCGTCAGCGGCCAGTAGTAGTAGGCCGTGATGCCCAAAATGGCCACGACCTGCAGCAGCATCGGCAGGAAATTATTGGTAAAGGATTGGATGAACTGCGTGACGTTCGCAATCGAGCGGTCCAGCCGCGCGATGATCGTGCCGGTGACCTGGTTGTCGTAGTAACGCTGCGGTAGTGCGAGCAACTTGGCAAAGTAGCGCGTAGACAGAATCTGGCGGATGCGCGCCACCATCACATCGCCCAGGTATCCGGACACGTTGTGCAGCATGGAAGCGGACGCCTCTGCGACAAACAGCGCGATGGCGAGCCAGACGACGGTGCGGGTTGCGTCGGGCACGGGCTCGTCGCCAAGCGCCGCAATGATCGTGTCGGTTGCCTCCCGAATGAGGAACGGGGAGATAAGCCCAAGCCCCGCGACTATCGACGACACCACCACAACCGCGATATAAAACGGCCACAACGCGGAAGCACTGCGAACGACGCGCATCAAAGACTGCATAATTTCCACAGGGTACCTGCGCGGTATTGTGTGCAGCGAAGCACTAGTTACGCGACAGAAAACGAGGCGCACATGTCCATCCGCACGAGCACCCGGCTTGCCGCCGTCATCCTGGCCACGACCATGCCGCTGGCAGCTTGCGTGGACCAACAAGAAGACCCGATTGGCGACGAAACCAGCCAGAACCTCGAAGAATCCGTCGAATCGAAGGTCAACGACAAGCCCACCTTCAACGTTGAGGAAACCGACCCGAAGGTCACCGACGAGCTCACCGGCAAGTCCGTCAAGGATCCGGCGATGGAGTTGTCGTACAAGTGGCAGGGGACGTCGTCGACAGGCGTGGGCACCGTGGTCGTTATCGCGGTGACCAACACGTCCGACGCGCCACTGCCTGTCGACGCCCTGAAGCCGGAACTGCGCTACAGCACCGACGGCTCCTCCTACACCGACGCCTCCTACATCTCCAATGCGGAGAAGGCCCAGGTGGATGTCGTCGGCATCGATATGCCGCTCGGCCCGGGTGCCACCACGAACGCGAAGTTCCCCTTCGAGGTCGCGCAGGGCAACCTGTGGGATGCAGAGTTCACTGTTGGCAATGTCACATTCAAGGGCAATTTGAGCTATTAGACTGTCGCGCATGACAAATCCTTTGCTTGCGCCATCGACGTTGCCCTACAACCTGCCGGACTTCGCCGCAATCCGGCTTGAGCACGTGGAACCCGCCTTTGAACAGGCGTTGGTCAACCACGCGCAGGAAATCGCGGACATCACCACCCAAGACACCCCAACCTGGGAGAACACCGTCGAGGCCTTCGAGCTCGCCGGTGCGGACCTGGACCGTGTCATGGCGTGGTTCTTCAACCTGCAGGGCACCGATTCCACCGACGAGTTCGACGCCGTCGCCGACCGGATCGTGCCCAAGTTGTCCGCGCACGTGGACTCTATCTACCAAAATAGCGAGCTCTACTCCCGCATCCAGCAGGTCACGGCGCCGGAGGATGAGGAATCGCAGCGGCTTCACGACGAGCTCAAGCGCCGGTTCGCACGTCGCGGCGCCGACCTGGATGCGGCCGGCAAGACGCGCCTGCAGGAGATCAACCAGCGCCTGTCCGAACTGTCCGAACTCTTCGGCCGCAACCTGCTGGCGGATACGAAGAAACTCGCCGTGGAACTGACCCGCGAAGAACTCGACGGCCTGTCCGAGGCACAGATCGAGGCCTACCAGGACGGCGAGCGTTTCGTCGTGCCGATCGAACTGCCGACCACCCAGTCCCTGCAGGCCGAACTCGAAAACTCGGGCGCACGCCACAAGCTTTTCGACGCCTCCCGCGCCCGCGGTCGCGACACCAACGCCGACATCGTCGCCGAGTCGGTGAAGCTGCGCCTCGAGCGCGCGAAGCTGCTCGGCTTCGATTCGCACGCCGACTACGTCATCGCCGAGGAGACCGCCGGCACCGCGTCTGCTGCATGCCAGTTGATCGCGGACCTGGCCCCTGCCGCCGCTGCGAACGCTGAGGCTGAGCGCAAGCTCGCCTCCGAACTCGCCGGTGAAGACCTCGACGGCGCCGACTGGCCGTACTGGCAGGCGAAGCGCCGCGAGCAGGAACTCGGCATCGACGAAGCGGAGATCCGTAAGTACTTCCCGCTCGAGCAGGTGCTCACCGACGGCGTGTTCTACGCCGCCAACCTCCTTTACGGCATCACGGTGGAAAAGCGCGAGGACCTCAACGGTTACCGCGACGACGTGGACGTCTGGGAGGTGAAGGAAGAAGACGGCACTGGCATTGGGTTGTTGCTGACGGACTACAACGCGCGTTCGTCGAAACGCGGCGGCGCCTGGATGAGCTCCTTTGTGGACCAGTCGCACCTGGCGGGCACGAAGCCGGTGGTGGTCAACGTCATGTCGATCACCTCGAACCTGCTCACTATCGACGAAGTGACCACCCTGTTCCACGAGTTCGGCCATGCTCTGCACGGCCTGCTGTCGGACGTGCGCTACCCGTCGAACTCCGGCACCAACGTGCCGCGCGACTGGGTGGAGTTCCCCTCCCAAATCAACGAGAACTACGCGTTCGCCCCGGAGATCGCCCGCAACTACGCGCGCCACGTGGACACCGGCGAGGTCATTTCCGACGAGCAACTCGCCGCACTGAAGGCCTCGCGTCAGTTCGGCCAGGGATTCCTCACCGCCGAGTACCTCGCGGCCAGCGCGATCGACCTGGCGTGGCACTCGATCACCGAGGACACCCCGTCCGACATCCAAACCTTCGAGGAAGAAGCCCTGCGCGAGGTCGGTCTGGACATCGACGGGCTCGAGCCGCGCTACCGCTCCACCTGGTTCAACCACATCTTCGCCGGCGGCTACTCGGCGGGCTACTACTCCTACCTGTGGGCAGAAGCACTTGATGCCGACGGCTACCAGTTGGTCGAACAGGAAGGCATCAACCGCGACACCGGCGCGAAGTTCCGCGAGACCATCCTGTCCAAGGGGTCCTCGCGCGACTACGCCGAGGCCTACCGTGCGTTCCGTGGCCGCGACAAGGACACGCGTCCGTTGCTGGAGCGTCGCGGCCTGGCGGGCTCCGACGTATCGGCATAGCCGGTTAACGGCCTGCGCTACGCTGGCGGCATGTCCCGCGGAAGTGTGAAGCATTGGTGCGCGGCTGCGGTGGTTGCCACGACGCTTGCGGCGTCGGTGGTTCCTGCAGTCGCGCCTGCTTCGCCTGCGTTGAATGCGGCGCAGGGTGGGCGGATTTTCGTCGATAATTTAGGCTCGGACCGCCTCACCGCCTGCACGCTTGGCTTCAACGACGTCGAGCACCGTCGCAGTTACACCGCCGCCCACTGCGTGGTGCAAAACGAGCAGTACTTCCCCCAGGGCGCGCTGGTCTACCTTGCAGATAGCGCCGGCAAACAAATCGACGAGCCCGCAGGGTTGATCTTCCCCGCGCGGGCGTATTCGCCGAAGACGTCCGCCAACGACTGGGCGGTGATCTACTGGTTCGAAGACGTTCGTGTTGGCGGCAACCCGTATGGCGGGACGGTTGTGCCGGTGGAAAAGATCAGCAGCACCGACACGATCTGCTTCCGCGGGTACTCCACCCATGGGCGCTCGGATGCCTCGACGTGCGGCAAGTTCGTCGGCACGGTTGAAAACACCACGTACTTCGACGCGCCGAAGATGCCGGTGCCAGGTGACTCCGGTGGGCCGGTGTACATCCCGGGCCGCGGCCTGGTGGGGGTGATCTCGGGCGCGAACTATGTCGCGGGCGAGGATAACCATCAGTTGATTGGGTTCCAGCGCGCCAGTTCGCTCGACAGTGGCCCGGTGTACGGGGAGGAGCAGGTCGACGACTTTTTGGAGTACCAGTATTCGCTGCGCTACTCCACGACGATCACCAACCCGCCGGGTGGCACGATCACGTTGACACCGACCTTGGTGCCGCGAAGGACGCCTGCGCAGGCGACGTTTGAGTCTGGTGCCGCGACGCCGACGAGTGTGCCGACGGTGGCACCAAGGCAGAAGGCGGTGGAGCAGGCGCCGTCGGGCCCGTCGGCGTCGCAAGTTATCGGGATCATTATCGGCATTTTGGTGGTTGTTGCCGCGGTGAGCCCGATCGTGATGATGGCGTTGAAAGCGGTCTAAATGGGCTGGTTAATGGGGTTGAGCCCGTGGTTGCAGGTGCCGCTGATTGTGGTGCTGGCGCTGCCGGCGTGCGTGGCGGTGTCCTATGTGCTGCTTTGGGTCGTCGACCGGCTCGGTCTAGGCTTGGGCACCATGGCCAACCCTGAAGAGCTGCGCAAGCAGGATCAACAGCTGCCCAAGCCGCAGCGTAAGTACCCGCAGTCGCGGGTGACCCAAGCAATGTGGGTGCTCATCGCTCTTGTCATTGTTGCTGCGGTGATCGGCGCGCTTTAGTTGCGTATCGACGCCTCCGCCACCGCCTTAAACAACTCCATCTCCGGTAGGTGTTCGATGAGCACGGGGGTGCCGGTGGCGTCGCAAAGCGGCATGCGCCAGTTGGTGTACTGCTCGCCGTTGGTGCCGGGCTGGTTTTGAATGCGCTCGTCGCCTACCATGTCCACCAGGTTCGTACACGTCATCGCCGATGGGGTGGAGGCGACGAAGCGAGTCAGTCCCGTGATCAGTGCCTTATCGTCGTCGCCGGTAAGCGCACCTTCCTCCCGCGCGAGGCCAAGCACCTGGTCGATCCAGATGCGGTCGGTGGCGTTGAGGTGCTCCACGGGGTCGTCGACAAGCCCGAGCTCATGGCGCAATTCGTTGTGTGCACCCTTGAGGTAGCCAGCGGTGGGCGGCAGGTCGTGCGTGCCCACAGCCGTAAGCGCCAGGTGGCGGTACTGCTGCGAGGGGCGCGGCACGCCCGGCGGGATGGATTCGAACCACAGCACCGAGGTGCCCAAAATGCCCTTGTCGCGAAGGAAGTCCTGCACCCACGGCTCGAACGTGCCTAAGTCCTCGCCGACGACGACTGCCCCGGCGCGCTGCGCCTCCAACACGAGGGTGCCCACCATGGCCTCAAAGTCGTAGTTCATGTACACCCCGCCAGCGGGTGTGCCAGCGCGTGGCACCCAAAACAGGCGGAACAGTCCGAGCACGTGGTCGACGCGGATGCCGCCACTGTGGCGCAGCGCTGTGCGCAGCAGGTCGCGCCACGGCCCGTAGCCGGACTCGGCGAGTTGCTGCGGGTTCCACGGCGGCTGCGACCAGTCTTGGCCTTTTTGCGAGTACTGGTCCGGGGGAGCTCCCACCGACGCATCGGACACCAACACCTCGCGCAGTGTCGCCGCGTCCGCGCCGCCAGGGTGGATGCCCACCGCAAGGTCCGTCATGATGCCGATCGACATCCCGGCCGCTGTCGCGCGCTCCTGGGCGAGGCGCAGCTGCTCGTCGGCGATGAACTGCAGCCACATGTAGAACTGCACCAGATCCTCGACGTCGTCGCCGGCGTGCTTCTGCGCACCTTCGTGCTCTGACTCGGCGGCCTGCGCAGCACACCAGGTGGCAAACTCGCGCAGGCCCTCGCCCTCGTCCAGACAGAACAGCTCAAAGTCGTGGGTGCGCGCGGCATCGGCCTGCGAGGCCCAGAACAGCTCGCGCAGCGCCGCCAACTTCGCGGCGAACACCCGGTCGCGATCCAGCGGCGCCGGCGAGGTATTCAAGGCCTTCAACGGCGCGGCCAATTCGGCGATCGCTGCACGAAGATCACCATCGACCAGCTCGAACTCCGGCACCTGCTCCACCGCGATGTAGAGCGGGTTGATAAACCGGCGCGAGGTGGGCAAATATGGCGAATCCTCCACCGGCGGCACCGGCTGGGCGGCGTGCACCGGGTTGATCAGCAGATAATCGGCCCCCTGCGCGGCGACCGTCTCCGCGAGCAACGCCAGATCCCCAAAATCGCCCAACCCCCACGAGGCAGCCGAGCGCACCGAATACAACTGCGCCATCACGCCCCAGACGGGGTGCTGGACGACACGGGAGTTCGTCGACAAGCAATCGGGCACCACGAGCAACGTGCATACCGCATCAAAATTGTCCGACTCCAAGTGCAGCTCGTGCCAGCCCGGCGGCAGATCCCCAGGCGTATGGAACGTCGCCTCGCCCCACACCACACCGTCCGAAGCCGTATGCGGCGGCGCCCAATTCTCATCCTGGTAGCACTCCCGCGAGGAACCATCCTCCAGCCGGATCCAACAATGCGCCGGGTGCCCGTCGTGGACGTGCACGTTGAAATGCTGCTCGCGGCCCTCCGTGGCCACCACCGTCGGCGGCAACGGGCGCGTGGCCCAGTGTTCGCGCCGGGCGTCGAGGTGGAAGTGGAGTTCCTCGTCGGTGGGGTCGTCGTCAAGCGAAAGCCCCAACGCCCGCAACAACGCAACAAACGACGCCGGCGGCGGCGACACCATCTTCCCGTCAGTCGCGCGGTAGGAGGTGCCGAAGCCATAGGACTCGGCAAGGGCGTGCAGCAGTTCCACGTTGGTCACGCTTCCGCATTCTGCCAAAACGGCGGTAGGGTTGAACACCATGCCATCGACTTCGCACACGACGGAACTTGGATTCACCCTCAACGACACGGAGACGTGCCTGAGCCGACTCATCGAAATGTGCGAGAAGCACCCGCACCTCGTGCTGTTCTCGCGGCCCCGCAACTACGAATGGATCTCGGTCACGGCAGGGGAGTTCCTGCAAGAGGTCTACGACGTGGCCAAGGGGCTGATTGCCGCAGGTATCGAGCCCGGCGACCGCGTGGCCATCCTGTCCAGCACGCGCTACGAGTGGGCGCTGCTCGACTTCGCCATCTGGGCCGCCGGCGCCGCATCCGTGCCAATCTACCCGTCGTCCTCGATGCACCAAATCCAGTGGATCCTCGAGGACTCCGGCGCGAAAATCGCGTTCACGGAAACGCGCGACCACACGATGCTCATGAGCCCGTTCCTCCTCGGCGAGGACGGCACCCCGCGCATGGCCGACTCGACCTCGCAGTTGCAGCGCATCTACGAGTTTAACTCGGCCGCCGTGGAGCAGATCAAGTTTGAGGGCCGCGAGGTGGAGCAGTCGCTTATCGACGACCGCGTTGCCGCCACCCGCCACCCCGATCTGGGCTCCATCGTGTACACCTCCGGCACCACCGGCCGCCCCAAAGGTGTGGAGATCACCCACGGCAACTGGGCGTACCAGGCGTGGGCGCTGCTGGAAAACGAAATCGGCTCCGTGTCCTTCCCGGGCCAGCGCATGGTGACGTTTTTGCCGTTGGCGCACGTGCTGGCGCGCGCGGTGGCGCTGGCGTGGACGATCTCGGGCGCGACCCAGTCGCACTGGTCGGATACTTCGACGTTGACCGTGGAGCTGCAGCGCGCACGCCCCAACCTGGTCATCGGCGTGCCGCGCGTGTTTGAAAAGGTGCGTGAGGGTGCCTACAACAAGGCCGCGGATGGCTCCGCGATTGGCAAACGTGTCTTCTTGGAGGCCGAAAAGGCCGCGATTGAGTACTCCAAGGCGCTGGATACGCCGGACGGCCCGTCGCGCGTGCAAAAGGCGAAGGTGAAGCTCTACGACAAACTGGTCTACGCCAAGATCAAGGAGGCCATGGGTGGTTCCGTCTGGTACGGCATCACCGGCGGGTCGGCGATGAGCGCGGACCTGTCGCACTTCTTCCGCGGCATGGGTGTGCCGATCTACGAGGGCTACGGCCTGACCGAAACGTGTGCGGCGGCGTGTGTGAACAACGCGCACAGCAACAAGATCGGCACCGTTGGCCGCCCGGTCAATGGCTACTCGGTGCGGATTAACGACGACGGCGAGATCGAATTCAAAGGCCCCGGCGTGTTCTCCCAGTACTGGCGCAACCCGGCCGCAACCGAGGAAGCGCTCACGGACGGCTGGTTCAACACCGGCGATCTTGGCGAGGTCGACGAGGACGGCTTCGTGTCCATCACCGGCCGCAAGAAGGACCTCATCGTCACCGCCGGCGGCAAGAACATCTCCCCGGGCCCGCTGGAGGAGATCATCCGCCAGGACCCGCTGATCTCTAACGCGTTGGTGGTCGGCGACGGCAAACCGTTCGTCGGCGTTTTGGTCACCCTCGACGAGGAGGAACTGAAGCGCTGGAAGGCGAACCACAACATCCCGGCGAACAAGAAGGTGTCGGATCTGGCGCAGGACCCGGCGTTGCGCGCCGAGGTGCAAGACGCGGTGAACATGGCCAACGCGACCGTCTCGCGCGCGGAGGCGATTAAGAAGTTCCGCATCCTGGATCGCGACCTGTCGGAGCAGCACGACGAGATGACGCCGACGATGAAGGTGAAGCGCAATGTGGTGTTCCAGCGCTTCCAGGAGGACATCGACAAGCTGTATCAGCGTTAACGGCGCGCCTACCCTCATCGGCTCACGGTGTGGCATAGCATCCCAGTTTGTCACTTCCACAGTTCGTTTTAAGGGGGTTCACGCCGTGCACAAAACTGCAGCCGTGCTGCGTCACCGTGAACTTACCCAGGAGATTTACAACATCGGCGACGAGGTTGCGGAGTACATCGAGCACGTCGCCGAGTCGATTGCGGACTATGACGGTGAGCTCACTGAAGATTGCCTGGCAGAGTTCGAGGAGATTGTCGACGACGCCCGCCAGGACGCCCGCCGCATCGTCGCCGAGTTAATCGGCCTGCGCCAAGCGCTGACCTCGGGCCGCGCCGCAGGCTACCTGTCGGTGGGGGTGCGCCCAGAGGAGCGCATCCCGCAGCCTGAACTTCTCGACGCCGCCGGCCTCAAAGACCTCTTCCCGCTGCAAGCACCATTTTCGGTGCAGACGATGCACGACGCGCTCGTCGGCCGCACCGAACTGGTGGTGCAGCACTTGGAGGAGATCGTCTCCTTCACCCTCGAGCAGACTGACATGGTCGCCCGCGAACTCGGCGTGGTGTCGCTTCCGCACCTGTACGCGCGGGTCGGTGAGATCGTCGAGGAAGCCGTGATCGGCTGGGTCGAAACCGTCTGCTTGGACCACCCGGCGTTCGTGCGCACGATGCGCGGATCCAACCCGCCGGAGTTTTTGGAGGAGCGCGCCCGCATCGACCGCATTGTGGCGAAGGTGGCGGCGAAGCGTTCCCTGCGCGGGGCTTAGGTGGGGACCGTGGTGGGTTCCGTGATGGATTCCTTCGGCGTGTATATCCACGTGCCGTTTTGTGCGACGCGCTGCGGCTACTGCGACTTCAACACGTATACGCCCACCGAGGTGGATTCCTCGCACGCGCAGTACCTCGACGCGCTTGAACGCGAACTCGAACTCGCGGCTGCCCGGGGGCTGCCTCAAGCCCAGACCGTGTTCATCGGCGGCGGCACCCCGTCCCTGCTCGGCGCGGACGGGCTGGGCCGCATCTTGGACGCCATCCGCAACACGTTCGGCATCGCGGCAGGCGCGGAGATCACCACCGAGTCCAACCCGGAATCCACCCGCCCCGACTACTTCGCGGGCCTGCTCGACGCCGGTTTCACCCGCGTCTCCCTCGGCATGCAGTCCGCCTCAACGCCGGTGCTCAAAGTCCTGGACCGCCAGCACACCCCGGGCCGCGCCGTCGCCGCCGCCCGCGAGGCACTTTCCGCCGGGTTCGAGCACGTGAACCTGGACATGATCTACGGCACGCCCACCGAAACCGACGACGACGTGCGCCGCACCCTCGACGCCATCCTGGCAACCGGCGTCGACCACGTCAGCGCCTATTCACTGATCGTGGAAGATGGCACCGCCATGGCCCGCAAGATCCGCCGCGGCGAACTGCCCGCGCCACAAGAGGACGTCTACGCGGACCGCTACGAGATCATCGCCGCAACACTGGAGGGCAACGGATACGACTGGTACGAGGTCTCCAACTGGTCCAAACCCGGCGGCGAGTGCCGCCACAACCTCATCTACTGGCACAACCAGAATTGGTGGGGCGCAGGCCCCGGCGCGCACAGCTTCATTGACGGCGAGCGCTTCTACAACGTCAAGCGCCCCGAGCGCTACGCACAATTGCTTGGCGACGACACCCTGCCCATCCAGGACACCGAAACCATCACCGCAGACGAAGCCCACATGGAGGCGATCATGCTCGGGCTTCGCCTGCGTGAGGGGATTCCGGCCGGGTGGGTTGGGGATCGGGCGCGTGGGGTCGTCGATAAGCATGTGCGCGCGGGGCTCCTAGAGCGGGGAGAGCGCTTGCGCGTGACTGATACCGGCAGACTGCTTGCAGACGGCATCATCACCGATATCCTGGCAGCCGAGTAAGGAGGCGATCATGAGCGCAGCAGACGAGCGGCGCCAAAAGGTGCTGCGGGCGATCGTGGCGGACTACATCGCCAGCCAAGAACCCGTCGGATCCAAAGCACTGGTGGAGCGGCACAACATGGGGGTGTCGTCGGCGACGATCCGCAACGACATGGCGGTGCTTGAGCAGCAGGGCTACATCTCGCAGACGCACGCCTCGTCCGGGCGCATCCCCACCGAGGCCGGCTACCGCAAGTTTGTCGACGCGCTCCACGACGTCAAACCACTGTCCGCCGCCGAGCGCCACGCGATTTTGGACTTCCTCGAAGACGGGGTGGACCTCGAAGACGTGCTGCGCCGCTCCGTCCAACTGCTTTCCCAACTGACCCACCAAGCCGCCGTGGTGCAACTGCCGAACCTGTCCGCCTCGCGCGTGAAACACTGTGAGGTTGTCGAACTCACACCAACGCGCCTGCTGCTCGTGCTCATCACCGACGCCGGGCGCGTCGACCAACGCAACGTTGATCTCGCCGCGCCAATTGGCGACGACGGCGTGCGCATCCTTCGCGACATCCTCAACGACGCACTTGTGGGCAAGAACATGCGCGACGCCTCCGCCTCACTCGCCGGCGTGGCGGTCAGCGCCCCGCCGCACCTGACCGAACCCACCACGCGCGCCGCCGAAGTGCTCATCACCACACTTGTCGACGCCGCCCCCGACCGCCTCATCATCGCAGGCTCCTCAAACCTGCTCGTGCCCTCCGGCGGCCTCCAGGACGTCATCGACGCCCTCGAGCAGCAAGTTGTCGTACTGAAACTGCTCGCCGGCGCCCAAGAACTCGAACGTGTCTCCGTGCGCATCGGCCGCGAAAACGAAGACGAGGAATTATCCAGCGCCTCAATTGTTACAACAGCGTACGGGGCAGGCGATGCAGCACTCGGCGGCCTCGGGGTAGTCGGTCCAACCCACATGGACTACCCCGGTACCATGCAGAAGGTTGCCACCGTGGCTCGTTACATCAGCCGCACACTGCGGGGTGAATAGAAGGGAAGATATGGCTCGCGATTACTACGGCATCCTCGGCGTGGACAAGGACGCCACCGAGCAGGAAATTAAACGGGCGTACCGCAAGCTCGCACGCAAATACCACCCGGACGTGAACCCGTCCGAGGAAGCTGCCGAGAAGTTCGCGGAGATCGCAGCAGCCCAAGAGGTGCTGCTGGATCCGCAGAAGCGTTCCATCGTGGACCGCGGCGGCGACCCGATGGAGGCCGGCGGCGGCATGGGCGGCGCCGGTTTCGGCGGCGGTGGCCTCGGCGACATCTTCGAGGCATTCTTCGGCGGTGGCGGTGGTGCTCGCCAGCCGCGCTCGCGCGTGCAGCCGGGCAACGACGCGCTGCTGCGCACCTCGATCTCGCTCGCGGAGGCGTTCACAGGCGTGAAGCAGGACGTCACCGTCGATACGGCGGTGCTGTGCGACAAGTGCCACGGCTCGGGCTCCAAGTCAGGGGCTAAGCCGGTCACCTGTGACGTGTGCCAGGGCCACGGCGCGGTCCAGGAGATGCAGCAGTCTTTCCTGGGCAATGTGATGACCACCCGCGAGTGCCCCAAGTGCCACGGCTTCGGCGAAGTGATCACCGACCCGTGCGCCCAGTGCGCCGGCGACGGCCGCGTGCGCGCCACCCGCGACCTGGTGGTCAACATCCCGGCCGGCATCAATAACGGTATGCGCATCCGCATGGCGGACCAGGGCGAGGTCGGCCACGGCGGCGGTCCCGCCGGCGACCTGTACGTCGAGGTGCACGTCGAGCCGCACCCGGTGTTCGTGCGCGACAACAACGACTTGCACCTGCGCCTGACTGTGCCCATGTATGACGCGGCGCTGGGCACCGAGCTCACCGTGGAGAATCTCACGGGCGATGAGACCCGCATCGAGGTGCCCGCCGGCACCCAGCCGGACGACCGCGTCGTGCTTTCCGGCGAGGGCATGCCGCGCCTGCGCCAGGAGGGGGCCGGCGACATGATCGCCCATATCGAGGTCACTGTGCCCACCGCGCTGTCCAACGAGGAGCGCGCAGCCCTTGAGGACCTGCGTGCCGGCCACCCGGAGGACCCTCAGGTCCACTCCGAGGGCGGCGAACACGGTGATGGTTTCTTCTCCCGGATGCGTGATCGTTTCCGCCGATGAGCCTGCCCTATTTTCTTAGCGACGACCCCACCTCCGGCATCATCGAAGGCCCCGAGGCCAAACACGCCCACGTCAAGCGCATCCAGCCGGGGGAGCGCATCATGCTTTTCGACGGCACCGGCAACCAGGCGGAAGTCACCGTCACGCGGGTGGATGCCTCAAGGGTTGAGGGGGTCGTCGATAAGCATGAGTTCGTGGAGCGCCCCACGCCGCGCGTGACGGTCGTGCAGGCGATCCCGAAAAGCGAGCGCGCCGAACTCGCCGTCGACCTCGCCGTGCAGGGCGGGGCGGATCGAATCGTGCCGTGGATTTCGCACCGCACGATTGCGCGCTGGCCGGCGAACAAGCAGGCGAAGCAGGTGGAAAAGTGGCGCTCGCAAGCGCTGGCGAGCGCGAAGCAGGCGCGCCGCGCGTGGGTGCCCGAGATCCACGAGCCGGTGACCACGAACCAGTTGTCCGAAATACTGCGTGATGCGAGGGACGAGCGTCACGCGCTCGTGTTGCATGAAGACGCCACCGTAGCGCTGCGTGAGGTCACCTTCGGCGAGGACATCTGGCTCATCGTTGGCCCCGAAGGTGGCATCGGGCAAGACGAACTCGAACTGCTCGGCGCGAACGCCGTGAAACTCGGCCCCGAAGTCCTGCGCACCGCAACAGCAGCGTTCGCGGCGCTCAGCGCGATCGGCGCGCTGACAAACCGCTGGTAGGGTAAACGCACATGGAAGAAATGGTGACGCGCAAGGTCGAACTCGACTCGGCGTACGCACAATCCGTCCTCGGCATCAACGACAACAACCTCCAACTACTGGACCGCTATCTGGACGTGAGTTTCCACGCCCGCGGCACCACCTTGTCGGTGCGCGGCACGGCCGCCCACGTGGCGCACGCGCTGCGCGTGGTGGAGGAGCTGGAGTCCATGGCGCGACGCGGGGTGCCACTTCGCCCTGACACCGTCGTGGAGGCGGTGAAACTCATGGAGATGGAAGCCCCCGGCTCGGTCGCGGACATCCTCGGCGAGGAGATCATTGCGCGGCGCGGCAAGGTGATCCGCCCGAAGACTGCCGGTCAGCGCCGCTATGTGGATGCGATCGACGAGAACACGATCACCTTCGGTATCGGGCCTGCCGGCTCCGGCAAGACGTACCTTGCGGTGGCGAAGGCGGTGCAGGCGCTGCAGAACAAGCAGGTCAAACGCATCATCCTGACGCGCCCCGCCGTGGAAGCCGGCGAGAAACTCGGCTTTTTGCCCGGTACGCTTTCCGACAAGATCGACCCGTACCTGCGCCCGCTGTACGACTCGCTGCGCGACATGATGGACCCAGAGGCCATCCCGAAACTCATCGAGGCCGGCATCATCGAGGTCGCGCCCCTGGCCTACATGCGCGGGCGCACCCTGTCGGACGCGTTTGTCATCCTTGACGAGGCCCAGAACACCACCGGGGCGCAGATGAAGATGTTCCTCACCCGCCTCGGGTTTGGCTCAAAGATGGTGGTTACGGGTGACACCTCTCAGGTGGATCTGCCGCGCGGCACCGTCTCGGGCCTGCGTGTGGCGCGTCGTATCTTGAGCGACATCCCCGACATTTCCTTCCAGGAGATGCGCGCCGACGACGTTGTGCGCCACCACCTGATTTCCCGCATCGTGGCCGCCTACGACCACCACGATGCCCAGAACGCGCTGCGCTACGAAAAGCGGCAGCAGAAGATTGAAGCAGAGCGCGAAGCGGAGGCAGCGCAGTGAGCATTGAAGTCTTAAACGAGTCCGGCGAGGCGGAAGTCAACGAGCAAATGCTTATCGACGTCGCCTCCTACGCCCTACGCACCATGGACGTCCACCCCGACACCGAAGCAACCATCACGCTTGTCGACGAAGCCACCATGGCCGACCTCCACGTCCGCTGGATGGACCTCGACGGCCCCACCGACGTGATGAGCTTCCCCATGGACGAACTCACCCCGGGTGGGGGACGGCCCGACGCCGACATGCCGGGACCTGCGATGCTCGGCGACATCATCCTGTGCCCGGCCTACGACCGCAAACAGGCCGAGATGGCCGGCCACGACCTCGCCCACGAAATGGCGCTGCTCACCGTCCACGGCGTGCTGCACCTGCTCGGCTACGACCACATCGAGCCGAAAGACGAGCGGGAAATGTTCGCGCTGCAAAACGAGATCCTCGCCGACTGGTACGACGACCTGGCCCGCCGCGGGGTGGCATACCAGCCGAAGCCGACCGGCCCGCACGCCTTCCCGTCCGCAGCTGACCGCGACGAGCTAGACAAGCTGATGAAGGGCGCCGAGTGACACTCACCATCACCTTCGCAACGATCACCGTCGTTGCGCTACTGCTCTCCGGCCTGCTCGGTTCCGTCGAATCTGCCCTGGCCCCCATCTCGCGTGCCCGCGTGGAAGGCATGGTCAAGGATGAGACGCCGGGTGCAGATGCGTTGCTGCGCGTCGTCGATAATCGCGCGAATCACATCAACACCCTCGTGCTGCTGCGCACCGTCTTAGATGTCATGGCGGCAGTCTCAGCGGCGATGCTGGCCATGGACGTCATCGCGTCAGATGCGTGGGCGATTGCGGTGGCGGTAATCGTCGTGACGCTGCTGCAATTTTCCATCATCGGCGTGTTCGCACGCACCGCCGGCAAACGCAACCCGTACACCATCTCGCTCAAAGCCGCCCAAGGCCTGCACATCTTCCACACCGTGCTCGGACCAGTGGCGAAACTGCTCATCTGGATCGGCAACCTGTTCCATCCCGGCGAAGACTTCCGCAACGGGCCATACGCCACCGAAATCGAACTGCGCGAAATGGTCGAAGTTGCCCAAGAAAAAGGCGTGGTGGAAACCACCGAAGGCCGCATGATCCAAAACATCTTCGACCTCGCCTCCACCACCGCACGCCAAGTCATGGTTCCGCGACCCGAAATGGTGTGGATCGAAGGCGAAAAACTCGCCCGCCAAGCCACCGCACTCATGGTGCGCTCCGGCCACTCGCGCGTGCCCGTCATCGGCGAAAACGTCGACGAAATCATCGGTGTCGCCTACCTCAAAGACATGTTCACCGACCGCGGCGCGCCCGTCGACCCGAACACGCCACTGACCGAGTTGATGCGCCAACCGATGTTCATCCCGGACTCCAAGCCGCTCGACCTGCTGTTGCGCGCGATGCAGCAGCAGAACACCCACATCGCGGTGGTTATCGACGAGTTCGGCAACGTCGCAGGCCTGCTCACCATGGAAGACCTGCTTGAAGAAATCGTCGGAGAGATCACCGACGAATACGACGAGGATGAAGAAGCCCCCATCGAAGAAATCGACGAGCGCGTCTTCCGCGTCCAAGCGCGCCTGCCTCTCGACGACCTCGTGCACTACCTCGCCGACCACCTCGACTACACGCTGGAGTACTCGGAGGAGGTCGTCGACAATGTGGACACCGTCGCCGGCCTGCTGTCGTACGAACTCGGCCGCGTGCCCCTTCCCGGCGCCTCCATTCTTCGCGACGGCATCCGCTACACCGCAGAAGGCGGCCGCGACCGACGCGGGCGCATCAAGACCCGGACCGTGCTGGTTGCGGTCGGCGAGGAACCCGAAAACGGGGTATCGTAGCACCTGTAACCAACCGAAAGGAGTTCCACCATGCGAGCAGTTCGCTACTACGGCCAGAAGGACATCCGCGTCGAGGAAATCGACGCCCCGGTTGCAGGCAAGGGAGAGGTGCTCATCGACGTCGCCTGGTGCGGCATCTGCGGCACTGACCTGCACGAGTACCTCGAAGGCCCGATCTTCTGCCCGAAGCCTGGCCATCCGCACCCGATCACTGGTGAGGAGCCGCCGGTCACCCTCGGCCACGAGTTCTCCGGTGTTGTTTCGGCGCTCGGCGAGGGTGTCGACGACCTCGAGGTCGGCCAGCACGTTGTCGTCGAGCCGTACGTCCTGCCGGACGACGTCGACCCGAAGGAGCCGGGCCCGTACAACCTCCACCCGGACGTGAACTTCATCGGCCTCGCAGGTGGTGGCGGCGGCCTCTCCGAGAAGATCGCTGTGCAGCGTCGCTGGGTTCACCCGATTTCCAACGATGTTCCGCTCGACGAGGCTGCGCTCATCGAGCCGCTGTCTGTCGCCCACCACGCATTCGTTGCGTCTGAGGCGAAGGAAGGCGACGTCGCCCTCATTGGTGGCGCCGGCCCGATCGGTGTGCTCACCGCAGCTGTGGCGAAGGCATACGGCCTGACCGTCATCGTCTCCGAGCTCTCCGAGCTGCGTCGCCAGAAGGCGCTCGACGCAGGTGTCGCAGACTACGCGATCGACCCGAGCGCAACCGACCTCAAGGCAGAGATCGAAAAGATCACCGACGGCAAGGGCGTCGACGTCGCATTCGAGTGCACCTCCGTCAACGTTGTGCTCGACCAGCTGATCGACTGCCTGAAGCTCAAGGGCACCCTGGTCGTCGAGTCCATCTGGTCGAAGAAGGCCGAGCTGGACATCCACGCGCTCGTGATGAAGGAACTGACCATCCGCGGCATCATCGGCTACGCCCACGATCACCCGCAGACCATCAAGTTGGTGGAGTCCGGCAAGATTGATCTGAAGCCGTTTATCACCGGCAAGATCGGTTTCGACGGTGTTGTTGACGAGGGCTTCGACACCCTGATTAACCGCAACGAGACCGCAGTGAAGATTCTGGTGTCGCCGGAGCTCTAAAATGCTCGTATGAGCAATATTCTCTCGATCCAGTCCGCCGTCGCGTTTGGCCATGTTGGCAACTCGGCGGCGGTCTTTCCTTTGCAGCGCATCGGCCACGAGGTGTGGCCGGTGTACACGGTAAACTACTCCAATCACACGGGTTACGGTGCGTGGGAGGGGCCGATCATTCCGGCCGCCGACGTTGCGGCGGTGCTCAAGGGCATCCGCGACCGCAATGCGTTCCCGCTTATCGACGCCATCCTCACCGGCTACCAGGCCTCCCCGGAAATCGCCGACGTGATCGTCAGCACCGTGCGCGACATCAAGGCTGAAAACCCGGATGCGCTCTATGCGTGCGATCCGGTGATGGGGTCGGCGAAGTCGGGCTGCTTCGTGGCGGATACGATCCCGCCGCTGTTCCGCTCGACGATCGTGCCGGCGGCGGACATCATTACGCCGAACCAGTTCGAGTTGGGCTACCTCACCGAGCGCGACGTCACCGACCTCGACTCCACCCTCGCCGCCGTGGACGCCGCGCGCGAGATGGGCCCGTCGACCGTGCTGGTGACTTCGGTGGAGCGCCCCGAAACCCCCGAGGACGCGATTGAGATGATCGCCGTGGACGACAACGGCAAGTGGATCGTGCGCACCCCGCGCCTGCCGTTTAAGCGCAACGGCTCCGGCGATGTTACTGCAGCGCTGTTTACCGGCCACTACGTGCGCAGCCACGACGCAAAGGACGCGTTGGCAAAGACCGCCTCCTCGGTCTACGACATGCTGCGCCTCACCTTCGAGGCCGAGACCAACGAACTCCAGCTCGTCGAGGCCCAGGAGTTTTACGCCAACCCGCAACTCCAGTTCGAGGTCGAAGCCCTCTAACCGGTTTCAGGCACACCGCGTCACCCGCTCACCCGGGCGGGTTTTTCGCGTTTTCGGGGCCGGGTGAATCGATTAGTCGAACAGCAGCTCCATCGCCCCCGTCACGGTGGGCACTTCGGTCCCGTTGGGTGCGATCCAGCAGATGCGCCCGTTCGGGTTGTCGATGTGCCCGCGGATCGCCCGCCACCGGTCGTCGTCGTTGACTCCGTTGTGGTAGGCGCACAGTTGCGCCAGGTTGTCCATGTTGGTCATCCCGCCGTGCTTCCAGGCGTGCATGTGGTGGGTTTGGGTGGTTTCGGCGGAATGCCGGCAGTCGGGGAAGGCGCAACGTGGCGACATCAACTTCGACATCGTCCGCTGCTTCCCATTCGCCAGCCGCTGCGTCCGGTACAGGTTCACCGCACCTTTCTGCGGGTGGAAGGCGGCCACCTCGAGCACGTCGCCGAACTCGCGGGCCAAGAACTCGGCGCCGGTCATCGTGGTGCCGTCGGTAAGCACAAGTTCGACGTCGTCGCCGCAGCCGTCCATGATGCGGGTGTAGGCCTGGATCGGCACCAAAATCATCGGCCGCAGCGCCGCGCGCGGCACCCCGCCGCCCTCGCGCAACAGGCGGAACAGTGAGCCGGCCATCTGCTCCGCAGCAGGCCGATCCTCATCGACCATCGAGCGCAGCGTGTGCTCCAAATCCGCCAAGTCGCGCTCGTTGTACGTCAGCGTCATGGTACGCATGCCCTCACGCGAGCGCGTGAACCGGCAGGAGGGTTTGGGGGCGGTCACGGGGACGTCGATAAGCCTGCTGATGCGCTTCGACAACGAGCGAAACGAACCACGATGCCGCACCAGATCCAACCGGATGCGCCACCGCTCAGCAGCCGAGCCCACCACAACCAACTTCTTCTCGATGAGCACCAACTGGTCGATCGGCAACCCCTCCGCCAACGCCAGCGCATCAGCCTGCTTGCGCGTGAACTTGGTCGGGCCATAGTACGTATCGAAGACGCGGGCGAGGTCGCGCGCTCGTGTCGTCGATAAGCCAGCTGCAACTGCGGCCTCCCGAGAGAACCCGGCGAGCATCCCCACGCCCGCGGAACAAAACTCAATAAAATCCATGCACCAGACGCTAGAAACCCACCGCAACCCCCACAAGACCCCACAAAAAATCTGTGGATAACTCCCACACCACCGAAAAAGTTATCCACAACGGTAGGATGCGCACCATGATTGATTTCCCGGACAACCTGCCAGAAGACGCGATCGCGAACGGCGGTTTCACAAACACGCCGGAAGGGTTCAAGTCGGGCTTTGTCAGCTTCGTCGGGCGGCCGAACACCGGCAAATCCACGCTGACCAACGCGCTGGTGGGGGAGAAGATCGCCATCATGGCCGACCAGCCGGAAACCACGCGCCACCCGATCCGCGGCGTGATCAACCGCGACGGCGCGCAGGTCATTGTGGTGGACACGCCGGGGATTCACCGCCCGCGCACGCTGCTGGGCGAGCGCCTCAACGACATTGTCAAGGACACGTTCGCGGACGTCGACGTGATCGGCTTTACCGTGCCGGCGGACGAGAAGATCGGCCCCGGTGATCGCTTCATCCTCGACGAGATCCGCAAAACGAAGCCGAACACGCCGATCGTGGGCATTGTGACCAAACTGGACAAGACCGGCAAGGACACCGTCGGCGAGCGCCTGCTCGAACTGCACGACCTGCTCGGCCCCGACTGCGAGGTCGTGCCGGTCTCCGCAACCGCAGGTGTGCAGACGGACACGCTGCTGGACATTCTCATCGACCACCTTCCGGAGGGCCCGCGTTTCTACCCGGAGGACCACACCACCGACGAGGATGTGGAGACGCGTATCGCCGAGTTGATCCGCGAGGAGGCGCTGCGCGGTCTTCGCGACGAGCTCCCGCACTCCGTCGCCGTACAAATCGACGAAATGCACCCGGACCCGAACAACCCGGAGCGCACCATGATCTACGCGGTGCTGTATCTGGAGCGCCCGGGCCAAAAGCGCATCATCGAAGGCCCGGACGGGCGGCGCTTAAGCGGCATTGTGCACCGTGCGCGCAAGCAGATCATCGACCTGGTTGGCCAGAACATCTACTTGGATGTGCGCGTGAAAATCCTGAAGAACTGGCAGCAGGATCCGAAGGCGTTGGGCCGGCTTGGCTTCTAGGCCGTCCTGGCGCGATCGCGCCTTTGTGGTTCGCACCTACGATTTCGGTGAGGCGGATCGCGTGATCGTCCTGCTGACCCGCAACCACGGCCTGGTGCGCGGGGTGGCGAAGGGCGTGCGCAAGGTGAAAAGCCGCTTCGGCTCGCGCCTGCAGCCGTTCGTGGATGTGGATGTGCAGGTGTATCCGGGCAGAGGCTTATCGACGATCACCGGCGCAGACACCGTCACCTACTACGGTGCCCGCATTATCGACGACTTCGACCGCTACGCCGCCGCCTGCGCCGTCATGGAGGTCGCCGAGAAGCTTTCCTACGACCAGGGTGACCCGGAACTGTTCGCGCTCGTGCAGGAGGCGCTGACCAACCTGCAGACCGACCAGCATCCGACGTTGGTGCTCGACGCGTTCGTGCTCAAGGCCACCGAGCACGCCGGCTGGGGTTTAAGCCTGTTTAACTGCGCGAACTGCCAGGCGCCGGGGCCGCACAAGGCGTTCAACGCCACCGTCGGCGGGGCGGTGTGTAACAACTGCCGACCCACCGGCTCGATGGATGTGGATCCGGAGACGCTGCACGATATGTGGTTGTTGCGGGGTGGGTACGGGGTGTCGTCGATACGCGTTGCGCAGATTCACCGCGCAACCGTGACGCACGTGCAGCACAACCTTGAGGTCGGGCTGAAGAGCCTGAAGATCATGGGGCAGGCATAATTAACGCTCATGGGCGCACCGAAGATTGACAAGAAGTTCATCCCGAAACACATCGCACTGGTGATGGACGGCAACGGCCGTTGGGCGCAGCAACGGGGCTTGAAGCGCACCGAGGGGCACAAGGTGGGCGAGGAAAAGCTCATGGACGCCGTCGATGCCTGCATCGAACTTGGTGGGGTGGAGTGGCTGTCCGCCTACGCGTTTTCTACGGAGAATTGGAAGCGCAGCCCTTCCGAGGTGCATTTTTTGATGAACTTCACCCGCGACGTGTTGCGCCGCCAGCGTGACGAGTTGCATGAGAAGAACGTGCGCGTGGTGTGGTGTGGGCGCCGCCCGAAGCTGTGGGGCAGCGTGATCGAGGAGCTTGAGGTCGCCGAGGAGCTCACGAAGCACAACACGGGGCTCACCCTTGCGATGTGCGTGAATTATGGCGGTCGCGCCGAGCTCACCGACGCAGTGCAGGCGCTTATCGACGACAACGTGCGCCACGTCGACGAAAAAGCCATCCAGCGCTACCTGTATCGCGCCGACATGCCTGACGTGGACCTGTTTTTGCGCCCGTCGGGGGAGCAGCGCACCTCAAACTTCTTGCTGTGGCAGTCGGCGTACGCGGAGATGGTGTACCAGGACGTGTTGTTCCCGGACTTTACTAAGCAGGATTTGTGGGATGCGGTGCTGGAGTACGCGAAGCGTGACCGGCGCTTTGGCGGCGCGGTAGATAAGTTCGATAGCTAGCGTTTGGCCTGGCAGTCGCGGCACACGCCGTAGATTTCGGCGTCGTGGCCGACGAGTTCGTAGCCGTAGTGCTTCGCCATCACCTCGGCCCATCTTTCTACCGGGCCGCCTTCGATTTCCTCGCTGCGCCCGCATTTGGAGCACAGGAGGTGATGGTGGTGGTGGTCGGCGAGACAGTCGCGGTAGAGCGTTTCGCCTTCGGGGGAGTACAGCACGTCCACCGCGTCGACGTCCGCGAGTGATTGCAGCGTGCGGTAGACGGTGGTCAGTCCTACGGACTCGCCTTGTTCGGTGAGGATCTCGTGGATGGCTTGTGCGGAGGCGAATTTGTCTAAGCCACGCAGCGTATCGACGACCGCCGCGCGCTGCTTAGTCATCCTCGGGCCAAGCTTCGGGACCGGACGCGTGCTGTGTGGGCGGTGTTTCATACCGGGCCAGCTTAGCCGGGATGGCGCTCGACTGGGACGAGGCCTAGCCGGATCTTGCCTAGTGCTGATTCGGGCTAGTGCTGATTCGGGCTAGTCCTGGCCCGGCACCGACGTGCGCCGGGTTGTGTCAGCGGCCGGCGCGTAGAACTCGCAGGCATGGTCTACGAGCGCGTGGATAATCCGGATCACGGTGGGGTTGGCAAGTTCGTAGGCGACTTCGCGGCCGCAGCGTTTGGCGGCGACCAGGCCTTCGTCGCGAAGCACCCGCAAATGCTGCGACACCAGCGGCTGCGACTTCCCCAAAATTCCCACCAACTCATGGACCGCGCGCTGTGAATCGTGCAGCAGCAGCAAAATCCGAAGACGCATCTCCGAATCCAGCACTCGGATCAGTGCGGCAGTGTGGTCTAACTCCTCCGGCGAAAAGCGAAGGTCGTCACGCATGGGCGGCCCCTTTCGACGACAGTCCTACACAGTTGTCACACAGTTTACTCGAAGCAGGCGTAAAGGTGGGACTTATGTCCAAAGGGTCGTCTGTGTCGTCGCAAAGTGAAACGGCTAGACTGATCGACGTATTTTGGCAACCGTATTACACGCAGGAGATTGTGATGCCCGCATCCAAGATCGAAACCGTCGTCAACCTCTGCAAACGCCGTGGTTTGGTGTACCCCGCAGGTGAGATTTACGGCGGAACACGCTCCGCGTGGGACTACGGCCCACTCGGCGTCGAGCTGAAAGAAAATCTCAAGCGCCAGTGGTGGAAGCACATGGTGACCTCCCGCCCCGACACCGTCGGCGTCGACACCTCTATCATCCTGCCCACCCGCGTGTGGGAAGCCTCCGGTCACGTCGAGGTGTTCACCGACCCGCTCGTTGAGTCGCTCTACACCAACAAGCGCTACCGTGCCGACCACCTGATCGAAGCCTACGAGGAGAAGCACGGCCACCCGCCAGCAAACGGGCTCGCCGACATCAACGACCCGGAGACCGGCCAGCCTGGCAACTGGACCGAGCCGAAGGAATTCTCCGGTTTGATGAAGACCTACCTCGGCCCCGTCGACGACAAGGAAGGCCTGCACTACCTGCGCCCGGAGACTGCGCAGGGCATCTTCGTTAACTTCAAAAACGTGATGACGTCCGCGCGCCTCAAGCCGCCGTTCGGCATCGCCAACATTGGTAAGTCCTTCCGCAACGAAATCACCCCGGGCAACTTCATCTTCCGCACCCGCGAGTTCGAGCAAATGGAGATGGAATTCTTCGTCAAACCAGGCGAGGACGAAACCTGGCACGAGTACTGGATTGAAAACCGCTTCAACTGGTACGTCGACCTGGGCATCAACCCGGAGAACCTGCGCCTGTACGAGCACCCGCAGGAGAAGCTGTCGCACTACTCCAAGCGCACCGTGGACATCGAGTACGCGTTCGGCTTCACCGGCTCCAAGTGGGGCGAACTCGAGGGTGTGGCCAACCGTACGGACTATGACCTGAAGACCCACTCCGAGGCGTCCGGCGAGGACCTGTCGTACTACGACCAGCAGAACGAGGAGCGTTGGATCCCGTACTGCATCGAGCCGGCCGCTGGCCTGGGCCGCGCCATGATGGCATTTCTTATCGACGCCTACGATGAAGAAGAAGCACCCAACGCCAAGGGCGGCACCGACACCCGCGTCGTGCTGCGCTTGGACCGTCGCCTCGCGCCGGTGAAGGTTGCCGTGCTGCCACTGTCGAAGAAGCCGGAACTCGCCGGCCCCGCCGAGGAGCTGGCCACCAAGCTGCGCCAGTACTGGAACGTGGACTTTGACACCTCGGGTGCGATTGGTCGTCGTTACCGTCGCCAGGACGAGACCGGCACCCCGTTCTGCGTCACCTACGACTTTGACACCCTTGAGGACAACGCTGTGACCGTTCGCGAGCGCGACACGATGGAGCAGGAGCGCGTGCCTCTCGACGAGCTGGAGGCCTACCTGGCCGCCCGCCTGATCGGCTGCTAATGCACTACGTCAGCTGGGATCGCACGGACCGCGACGCGCCGAAGTTGCTCGCGGAGGCCGGACCCGAGGTGTTGGGTGTGTTCTCGCACGACCACGCCGTTGTGGGCGGCGACGAGTGGCAGTTGGTGTCGCACCCCGAATCGGGTGCGGTGGCGACGCGCCGCGGCGAGGAGATCGTGCGCACGTCGAACAGTTTGAAGCGCGCGAAGCGCATCGACCTGGTCATCGAGGGCCACGCCTACGCGTTCGTCCCGGAGACCTCCAAGAACTGGGTGGTCGAGGATGCGAGCGGCGAGAAGGTTGCCCAGTTCACCCAGGACCACAACGGTGTGCGCAAGGCGATCCTCGAGTTCGAGGGCGAGACCGACCTGCCGCCCACCCAGGTTGCCGGCCTTGCGTGGTTGACCCGCGAGGTGCTTGAGGCCCGCAAGATGGTCAATTCGACCGCGCTGATCAGCACTTTGGTGTTCTTGTCGCTGTTCATCGTTGTGGTGGCGTTGCTGTGATTTGGCAGGGCGCCACGCTTCTCGACGACTCCCGCACCCGCGCCACCGCCACCGCCGACACCATCACCGTCGGTGGGGCACACCCGAGCGCGGTGCTGCGCATCACCGCCGGGAGCGCGCGCCGGTTTAAGGCCGTCGATGCGGATACGGGCGGGGAGTATGTTCTGCGCAAGGCTGGGTTTACGGTGGCGCGCTACACCGCGGATTGCGACGGGCGCCGCTACACCCTGAACCGTTCCGGCCTGCACCGCGAGATCCGCGACGCCGCGGGCACGCTTGTCGCCGTGACCCGTGGGAAGGCCTCGGGCGACCTCCACGTTGAGGTCAAAGCGGATGTCGACGCTGCGGCCGAGGCCGACCTGCCCATGGAGGATCTTGTGTTCATGACGTGGGCGCTCACTTTCGTGGACACGCCGACGCGCCGCACCCGCATCTAGCGCCGGCACAGCGCCAGACCCGCGCGACCAACCCAGTCGCGCGGGTCTAAAACGTGCCGCCTAGAACGTGCCGCCGCGGTTGGAGGGGCGACCGCCGGAGAAGCCACCTCCGCCGCCTCCTCCGAAGCCGCCGCCTCCCCCGAAGCCACCTCCGCCGCCTCCGCCGCCGGAGAGCAGCGTGCCCCACAGCACCGCCCTGGCCAGGGAGTCGGCGGTTTCGCGGTTGCGGGCCGCTTGGTAGCGGCGGATATCGTCGTTAGCGGCCTGCTCGGCGCGGCGGGCGGTGTCGGTGGCGGTGCGGGCGGCGTCGATAGCTGTACGCGTATCGCGCACACGCAGCTGGATCGCTTGGGCGTGCTGGCGCTTCGCCTCGGCGAGCAAGGTGCGGGCGTGCGAGCCGATGATGCGGCCACGGGAGCGGATTAAGTCTTCGGCGCGCTGGATCTGCGCGGCACAGACCTGCATTTGTTGGTCCAACAGTTGCAGCGCGCGGGCTTGGTCGCCGGCGACGCCGCGGGCACGGTCGAGGGCGTCGTCGATTTCGGCGTCCATGTTGGCCAGTTCCTCGTACAGGGCAAGCGGGTCGGTGTCGGCGCGGTTGCCCATCGCGTCGAGCATGCGCTGGGCCTTGGCGGAAACCGCGTCGAGGGCGGCGACGTCGATACGCGCGCCCTGCTCACGGGCACCCTTGACTGTGTCGATGTCGCGGAGTTCGGCGCGGATTTCGTCGATAAGCGCTGGCAAATTGGTTTTCGCCGCCCGGATGTTCTCTTCCGCGTGCTCGATCGCGTTGAGGTTGGTGTCAGAGACCTCCACGGCGTGCGAGGCAGCCGCGAGCGTGTCCAGGAGTGCGCCTTGGCGACCGGCGGGTTGGGCGGCGAGGCTGCGGGCGTCGTTAAGCGCCTTTTCGGCTTCGTCGAGGGAGGCCTGCGCAACATCGACGTTGTCCACTATCGACGACAACATCTCCACCGCATACGCCTCCCGCAGTTGCGCAAGGGTGGCGCGGGCGGGCTCGAGGCGCGCGCGGATGTCCACGGTGCGGGCGAGGATCTTGTCCACCTCGTCGGGTGCGCGCATGAGCACGCCGCGCATGTCGTTGAACTCAGCGGTTTTGTCGCGAAGTGCCTGCTCAGCTTTGCCTGACGACGAAATAATGTCGACGAGCATCGCGCGTTTTTCGGGTTCGGTTTCGGGGATGGCGTCGTAAAGTTTTTGGTGGGTGGAAAACGCGCGCTGCAGGGTGCGGGTGGCCTCGTTCATGGCGGAGGTGAACGGGCGGACACGCTCGGCGCCGAACTCGGATGTGGCTAGTTTCAGCTCCTCCTTGCCCTGGGTAATCGACTCGTCGGCGGACACGAGCGCGTCGCGTGCAACCTCCTCCAGGGTTGCGGTTGGCAGGCGGCCGAGCGAATCGGTATCCGCCGGGTCGAGCGCCTTCGCGGAGGCGAGCTGCTTCGCTTGCTGCTTGCGCGAGCCCTTGCGTGTTGCCGCGTACATGCCGCCGCCGGCGAGCGCCGCGACACCGAGGCCGCCTGCGACCCAGCCCACGCCGTCACCGTTGCTTGACGACGACCCACCTACCGACTCAACCGCATTCAGCGCCGCCTGCGACCAATTGAGTTGGGTTAGCTGCGCGTAGGCGGCGTCGTTCATCCGGTCGATCTCGGCCTGGGTCCATTCTTCGCCACCGCCGACGTTGTAGGCGCGCTCGTCGGGGGAAATCACCAGCACGGCGGTGTTGGAACCGTTCGCGGCGACGGCCTGGTCGACCCAGTCGGACGGGCTGATGTCGCCAAAGGTACGCAGGAACACCACACGCACCGACTTACCCTGGGACTGGCTGACCTGCTGAATCGCCTGCTCAATCTCGGCGCGCTCGCCATCGGTGAGCACGCCGGCGTCGTCGGTCACAGGCTTGGTTAAAAGGCCTGGCTGGACGGTGGTTTCCGTGGCCACGCCTTGCGCAAGCGCGGGCGTTTCGGCAAAACCTGTGGCGGGTGCTGCGAGAAACAGCATGCCGCCGACGGCGAGGACGCGAAGGTAACGGCTAGTCATGCGACTAGGGTAGCGCTTCGTGTACGCCTATAACGCCGACGATACGAAACGCCGCACCGCCGAGGGCCCGAAGGGGGCGCAGCTTGCGCCGGATTCACGCGGGGCGTTTGCGCGTGACCGGGCCCGTGTGTTGCATTCGGCGGCGCTTCGTCGATTAGCAGACAAGACCCAGGTTGTTGGCCCGCGCGACGGTGACACCCCGCGCACGCGTCTGACGCACTCGCTGGAGGTCGCCCAGATTTCGCGCGGCATCGGCGAGGGCCTCGGCTTAAACCCCGACCTTTGCGAGATGGCTGGCCTCACCCACGACATCGGCCACCCGCCCTACGGTCACAACGGCGAAGTCGCGCTCAACGAGGTCGCGCCCGACGGCTTCGAGGGCAATGCGCAGACGTTGCGCATCCTGTCGCGCCTTGAGCCGAAAGTGCTTATCGACGACCACTCTTACGGCCTCAACCTCACCCGCGCCTCCTTAGATGCCGCCGTGAAATACCCCGTGACCCGCACCAACCCCGACGGCACCCTAAACCGGAAGTACTCCGCCTACGACGAGGATGCGGCGGTGCTTGCGTGGGCGCGCGAAGGCCACACCGACGACATGCCACCGATGGAGGCACAGGTGATGGACTTTTCCGACGACATCGCCTACTCCGTCCACGACGTCGAAGACGGCATCGTCTCCGGGCGAGTCTCCCTGCAGGTGCTGTGGGACTTCGTCGAACTCGCCGCCCTCGCTGAGAAGGGCGCCGCCGCCTTTGGTGGCGACGCCGACTCACTCGTCGACGCCGCCGACCGCCTCCGCGCCCTGCCGGCCATCGCAGCCGCCGCCGACTTCGACTACACCTTGTCCTCTTGGGTTCGCCTGAAGGGGCTGACGTCGCAGTTGGTGGGGCGCTACATCGGCGGCGTGACCAAGGCGACCCTCGAGGGGAACGCTGCGGGCGCTGGCACTGCGGGCGCTGGCACTGCGGGCGCCTCGGGCGCTGCTGCAGCCCCGGGCGTTGCGAGCGCTGCGGGTGCCTCGGGCGTGATGGGCCGCCAGCACGGCCGCCTCATCGTCCCGCCAGACGTCGAGGCCGAAGTCCGCCTGCTGAAAACCGTCGCGGTGCTCTACGTCATGGATGTGCCCGCCCATCTCGCGCGTCAGGACCGCCAGCGCGACCGCATCTACCGCGTCCACGAGTACCTGCGCGCCGGCGCCCCGGGCACCCTGGACACGATGTTCCGTGCCTGGTTCGAAGCGGCCGACACCGACGCCGAGCGCGAGCGCGTGATCATCGACCAGATCGCCTCCATGACCGAGTCTCGCCTCGAGCGCACCGCGAAGAAAGCCAGCGCCTTCGAGGGCTTCTACTAGGCCCGCGGCCGTTGCGTCTTGCCGCAGGTTGTGCAGTGGACGGGACGGCACATAGGGGCTCCTCTCGCTCGCAGATATTGCGAGTGAGCCTATACCGCGCCGAGGTGGAATACGGCGAAAAGTGAGCTTAGGAGCAAACCCGAACTCAGCTGGCCAGATGAAAAAGGGCTTCGAAGCGAGTTCGGGTTTGCCCCTAAGCTGCCAATCGGACACCTTCCACTCCTCGGAGCGGGGCTCGGGGAGGCTACAGGCGCGCGGCGATGTCGGCGAGCGCGGCGCGGGTGCCGATCTCCCCGGGCAGCCACGGCAGTTCCACGCGCGGCACGTTGGGCAGTTTCGCGTCCAGAAGGGCAAGCGCTTCGTCTTCCACGGCGCGCCGGGCAGCCAAGAACTCGCTTGCGCTCGAGCCCACACCAGCGCCAGCGCCAGTCCCAGCGCCAGTGCCATCCGCAGCGGCGTCGGCGGGGCTGCGGCGATTGACGACGAGGCCGGAGACGCGGATGTGGTGCTGGGTGAGGTCGTCGTAAAGTTCGGTGCTCTCGAGGACCGGGAGCCGCTCGGCGGTAAGCACGATGGTGAACGTGCAGGCGGCCGGGTCGGTGAGGATGTCGCGCAGGCGCTCAAACTTGCGACGCCGCCGCAACAGCGTGGTGCGGATCTGCTGGTTGCGGCGCTGCACCGGGTCCTCGTCCGCGCCGCCGAGACCACGCAGGGCGCGGGAGAACTTGTCGGATTGTTCGCGGCGCTGCATCAGCCCGCCGGTGTAGGCCGCCATCAACTCCGGCAGGGCAAGGAGGCGGGAGGTGTGGCCGGAGGGGGCGGTGTCGAAAATGATGTGGTCGACGCCTTGCGTGTCCACAAGTTCCGCCACGCGTTCCAGCATCGCCGCCTCGTGCATGCCGGGGGAGTTGCGCGACAGGTCTAGGTGGCGGCGGATTTCGGGGTGCATGCGCTCGGGCATCATTGCCCGCATGGACTGCTCGACTTCGGCGAGGTGGCGTTCGGTGGTGGTGGCGGGGTCGAGTTCGACGACGCTCAAGCCGGGTTCGAGTTCGGTCGGCGTGTCGGAGAGCGACACCGACCAGATGTGGCCGAGGTTGTGCGCCGGGTCGGTGGACACCAGCAGCACGCGCCGGCCGGCTTCGGCGAGGCGTACCGCGGTGGCGGCCGACACGGTGGTTTTGCCAACCCCGCCTTTGCCGCCGAAGAACATCACGGGTGCGGTTTTTAGCAGCATCGCACGCCGTCCAAGGGGGAGTGGGACATGCCCATGCGGGTGTGCCAGGCGTGGAATTCGTCGTAAAGCAATGGCATGAGCTCGAGGGTGTAAAAGGAGGCGGGGTTGGGGATGCCGAGCGTTTCGGAGGCGACGAGCAGCGTGAACAGGTCGTCTTCTTCGCGGGCGGCGCGGGCAAATTCTCGACGATAAGGCGCCTTGTAGAACTCGTCCAGGCCGGCCGCGAAGGCTTTAAAGCGCTCGAGCATCGGCAGCGTCCGCGTCGGCGGCAGCGTGTTCGCCGGGCATGGTTTCGTCGTCACGCCAGACCACTGCGGGCTCGCGGCGTGCCTTCGAGATCGCCGTGAATGCTTCGACGATGACCCAGATCGCGCAGCAAATGATGATCACATCGAGGACGAGCAGCAGCCAGTTGCCGGAGCTGTAGAACGTGCGCACCTGCAGCACCGCCGCCCACAGGGACATGATGGTGACGAACACCAGCGGGACGAGCACTGGCCAGGAGGGGCGTCGCAGTTGGGTGAGCATGATCGCCACGATGGACAAGGTCAGGCCGGCCATGAGCTGGTTGGTGGTGCCGAACAGTGGCCAGATGAGCATGCCGCCGGAACCGTCGATGCCCATGGAGAACGTCAGGCCGAGTGCGCAGCCGACCGCGATGATGGTGGCGATGAGGCCGGAAAGTTTGAAGCCCATCAGGTCGCCGATTTCGGTGACGACGAAGCGCTGCAGGCGGATACCGGAGTCCATGGTGGTGGCGGCGAAGAGGACGGCCATCGTCGCCAAGATTGTTCCGGACAGGGACTGCGGGATGCCCAGGCCTTCGTTCATCAGTGCACCGCCGCCTTGGATGAAGGCGTCCACGCCGCCGGCGTTCCATTCGTTGTAAACGTTTTCCCAATCCGTGATGGTGTTGAATCCGGCGGTCGTCGCAACGATGGTGCCCAGTGCGAGCAGGCCTTCGCCGACGGCGCCGAAGTAGCCGACGAAGCGCACGTCGGTTTCCTTATCGATCTGCTTCGACGACGTACCCGAGGACACAATGCCATGGAAGCCCGAGATCGCACCGCAGGCGATGGTGACAAACAGGAGTGGGAAGATGCCGGGGGTGCCGTCGGGGACGGTGTCGCGAAGTGTCGGGGCGACAACTTCTGGGCGGACGACGAAGAACGAGCCGTACAGAATGATCAGGCCGACGAACAGTTGCAGGCCGTTGATGTAGTCACGCGGCTGCAGCAGCACCCACACCGGCAGCAGCGAGGCGATGAAGGCGTAGAGGAACAGGAAGATGATCCACCAGCCTCGGTCAGGGATGCCCAGCATGACTTCGGGCAGGGCGAGTGGCATGCGGTCGCCGAGGATCATCAGGCCGTAGAGCGCTGCCACGCCGACGAACGACACCAGCGGCAGGTTCCAGTTGAAGCGGTAGATCGCCTGTCCAATCAGCAGGGCCACCAGAATCGCGCCCCAGGTGGGGATGACGGCGGTTGGGGTGGAGATCAGCAGGTTGGAGATCACCACCGCGAAGGCCGTGTTGACCATGAGCAGCAGCAGGAAGATCACGATGAGGAACAGGTTACGTCCGCGCGCGCCGACGTAGCGGCCGGACAGTGTGCCAATGGAGTGCCCGCGGTGGCGTTGCGACGCCCAAAGCGCCCCCATGTCATGCATCCCCGCAAAGAACACCGTGCCGAGCGTCACCCAGAGGAACGCCGGCACCCACCCCCAAATCACGGCGACGGCCGGGCCGATGATCGGTGCTGCGCCCGCCACGGAGGTGAAGTGGTGGCCCCACAGGACGTATTTGTTGGTGGGCACGTAGTCCACGCCGTCTTCCATGGTGTGGGCGGGCGTGGAGTAGGCGTCCGAGAGTTGGTACACCTTTTTGCCCAGGAACTTCGAGTACAGCAGGTAGCCGGCGGCCATCATCGCGAGGCCGACGAGCACTAGGATGAGCGAGCTCATGGGCGTCCTCCATTCGTGTCGTGGTTCACAGTTTGCGAATTATGACACACAGCACACTTTTAAGTTTCCATTTGGGGTGTTTTTATGCGCTGTTTTACGTGAACAGGATGTCTGATACCCCTCGACTTCCGCGCGATGACCGCATAAGTTTGCGTAGTAGAACTTTTCTAGCTGTGTCGAAAGACGAAGGCGTTTGTTTGATCGCGTGGAACGAATGATTCGAGCGTTTCCTTGGATGCTCTCGCTTTCCCCGGACGATCGAGAGGCGTGCGCGCGTGACCTTCGAGAAGCGTTTACTTCGGAAGACCCCAGCCTGCTGGCAGCCGAGTTCACAGCATGGAAGGAAACTGCAACTGCTATAGCCGAGGGGGTTGATTGCAAAGAGTTGGAGTGGCTCGACCCGTCAGATGACGCGTGCGTGGTTACGCGACCAGCGTGACCCCTTCATCCTCAAACACTGCGCGCATTTTGCTTGTCGACGACCCCTCCACCCCGGAGCGCCCACGCCCGGCCACATCCCACGCCGGGGTGCACATGTGCGAAAACTGAGCTTAAGGGCAAACCCGAACTCGCACCGACGGCGATTCCTACCGGCCTTCACTGCGTTCCACTGCGGTCCACTGTGGTCGTGCCGCGCATCCGAGTTCGGGTTTGCCCCTAAGCTGCCAATCGGACACCTTCCACCCCTCAGGGCGGTCGCCTCACCGCGCTCAAACAGCGCTCACACACCGCCCACACAACGCGCTCACACAGCCGGCGACCGCCTCACCACTCCCACTTTGGCAGCGAGTGCTTATATATGACGGCATTACGCGCCCGGCCTACTTCCCTCATGAAAAGGTCCGGTCTGAAGAACAGATCTGAGAAGTCCCAACGCACTGTCGGGAAGTTGTGGTGCGAAGTCCAGGAGGCGCGTGTGTCTTCGGGGAAACCGAAGTCGGAATCGAAGCCGGTGGCGTCGTCGATGATGATGGCGATGTTGCGCATCCCGCCGCAGTCGACAATTAGAGGCCCGGATGTGACCCATGGTTTTAGGAACACCGGGTAACAGTCAATCCGGTGTGAGGAGAGGACGGCGCGGGCGAGGCTGTACCGGTACTCGGGCAGCGGTGTCACACCAGCGACCATTCTGTGCGCCCGTTTGAGAATCTCGGGCCGGCAACCTTCGAACCCGTCGATGTAATCGTGCACTGTGCGGCGTGAGTAGTGCGACAGGAGCCAATCGGTTGCCGTGAGTTGGTCGGTGATGGTGCCGAAGCGGAACAGGTCGATGTAGGTACGGAGTCGGTCGGTGTAGCGGATGTTGTGGGCGGTGATGGTTTCGTCGTCACGCACGGGCACTGAGCGGAATCGTGTCAGATAGGGCCATTTGCTTTTGGCGGGCGGTTTTCCGGACGGTAGTGCGACATCGACGGTCCAGTCGGTGAATGGCCCAATCCACATGCCGTGTTGCACTGCGGCCCAGCGACCGAGGAGGATCGCTTTGCGACTGTCGCGCGAGACTCCCGCACCGCGGACCAGCATTTGGTCGCGCAGTGGGAGCGATTGCCACCATTCTTTCTCGACGGTGGTTGTCCGCGTCACATAGCGCGGGTTCGCGCTGGGCGCGTTGGCTTGCTCGTCAAAATCTGCTCTCAACCCCCGAAGGTGAGCCATTTCTGCATACCCCATGCAAGCCAGTATCGCGCCTGGCGGCTGCGTTGGGAACCCCTCGCGTGCACAATATAGTGGACATTTCCGAGTTCGGGTTTGCCCCTAAGCTGCCAATTCGACCCCTTCATCCTCAAACACTTCGCGCACTTTGCTTGTCGACGACCCCTCCACCCTCCAGGAAGCCACCACCACCCGTTTCACTTGGGTTTCCCGCAGGAGATCCGCGAGCGCGTCGAGGTTTGTGGGCACGGGCCGGTCGGCGGCATCTTTGGGGCCGTAGGCGGCGGTGAGGATGCCACGGGCGAGGTCCTCAAGCGTGTGGACCGGGTTGGCGAGAAAGATCGGATTCATCAGTTGACCTCCATTTCGCAGAAGGATTCGTAGTGGTCGTCGGTGTAGTACCAGGTCTCGACGTCCCTGGCATTGCCGCTTGCGCCGCCGGTGACGATGCGCCTTGCCCCGCGGTGGCGCAGCCCCGGCGTGTCCACGGTGTACTCGCGGTAATAGTTGCGGGACTCCTGGGGGAGGACGCGTTCGTAATTGCCGAAGCGTTTGTCGTCGTTGGTGGGGTAGGGGAAAGGTCCGCCGGCTTCGATGAGATCGACGGTGTCCCAGGCTTCGTCGGGAAGTGAGCCGCACGCCGGCAGCCCCGAGGCGGTCGCGGTCGAGGTTGCGCTCGACGCCACGGCGCTGGTTGGTGCCGGGGTGGGTGAGGGGGTCGTCGATACGCAACTGCTTAACGCGAGGCAGGTCAGCAGGACAATCGGGCGCTTCATAGGCCCATATCGTTGCACACGCTACGATGAGCGCCATGGCAAGGGGCAGAATTCCGGATAGTGACATTGAGGCTATCCGTCAGCGCGCACCGCTCGACGAGATTGTGGGCGAGTATGTGCAGTTGAAGCCTGCCGGGCACGATTCGCTGAAGGGCCTGAGTCCGTTTAAGGACGAGAAGACCCCAAGTTTCCACGTTCGCCCTGCTCATGGGTATTACCACTGCTTCTCTACGGGCAAGGGCGGGGATGTGTTCTCGTTCCTGATGGAGATGGAGCAGTTGACCTTCCCGGAGGCGGTGGAGGCGGTCGCGGACCAGATTGGGTACCGCATTAATTACCAGGGCGGGTCGACGGGTGCGCGTGATGTGAAGCCGGGAACGCGCCAGCGGCTGCTGGCGGCGAATAAGGCGGCGCACGAGTTTTACCGCGAGCAGTTGGAGACGCCTGAGGCGAAGGTCGCGCGCGATTTCCTGCTTAACCGCGGGTTTTCGCGTGAGTTGATCATGGATTTCGAGTGCGGTTACGCCCCCGACGGTTGGGACACGCTGACGAAGCACCTGCTGCGTAAGGGTTTTGAGGTCCAGGAACTCATCGACGCCGGTATTTCCTCCCAGGGCAAGCGCGGGCCGATTGATAAGTTTCGCCGTCGTTTGATTTGGCCGATTAAGGATGCCGCGTCGAACACGATCGGTTTCGGCGCGCGCAAACTTTTCGACGACGACCCCATGGGCAAGTACATGAACACCTCCGACACGATGCTGTATCACAAGTCGAAGGTGCTCTTCGGCATCGATAAGGCGAAGCGCAACATCGCCACCCAGCACCAGACGGTGGTGGTGGAGGGCTACACCGATGTGATGGCCATGCATGCCGCTGGCGTGACCACCGCCGTGGCCACCTGCGGTACCGCGTTCGGCTCCGAGCACATGAGCCTGATCCGCCGCCTGATGCTTGACGACAATTTCTTCCGCGGCGAACTGATCTACACCTTCGACGGCGACGAGGCTGGCCAGAAGGCTGCGATGCGCGCCTACAACACCGACACGGAGTTCGGCGGCCAGTCGTTTGTGGCCGTCGCCCCGGACGGCATGGACCCTTGTGACCTGCGCCTGGAGAAGGGCGACAGTGCTCTTCGGGACCTCGTCGCCTCCCGCATCCCCGTCTACGAGTTCGTCATCGAGTCCCTGCTGAAGAACTTCTCCCTCGACTCTGCCGAGGGGCGCGTCCAAGCTTTACGACGCACCGTCCCCGTCGTCGCCTCCATCGACGACAAAGTTCTCCAACAGGAATACGCCCGCCGCCTCGCCGGCTGGGTGGGCTGGCCCAACCCCGACGAAGTGCTGGAACAGGTCCGCGCCGAGGCGAAGAAGCCGAAGAAGGAGAAGCGCCAGCGCGTCTCCCTTGCCGCCCGCCAGGCCGCCGCAGGTCCCGACTCCTCCGGCCGCCAGGCGGAGTTGCTCATCCCGCCGCGCCCCGACGACCCAATGCTGTGGCCCCAGCGCGAAGCCTTGAAGATCGCCCTTCAGCACCCGTCCAAGGCCGGCAACTATTTCGACGGCATCAACCCGGACGCCTTCACCAACGACGCCTACCAGCAGGTCCGCGAGGCCATCACCGCCGCCGGCGGCTGCGCCCGCGCGGGGGCCGGTTTGGGCACTGGCGGCGTGGGCGCTGCTGGCGCTGCGCCCACCGGCTTTAGCCCCACCGGCTCTGCCCCCGACGGCGGTGCCTCCTGGATCGCTGCCGTCGCCGGCGAGATGCGCGATCTTTCCGGGCGCAACTTTGTTTCCGAACTCGCCGTCGAACCCATCCACGCCGACGACCTCGATGAATACGCCGATTCCGTCCTCTCCCGCCTGCAGGAGACCCGCGTCGGCGAGCAGATCGCTCAGCTCAAGGCGCAGCTGCAGCGCATGCGCCCCTCTGACGACGAAGAGGCCTACAACGCCCTCTTCTCCGACTTGGTTGCGTTGGAGCAGGCCCGCAGGGACCTCAACGACCGCGCCTTCCGTGGGCGCTAGGCCACCAGCGCCCCGCTTTACATATTTCGGTTGTGTAAAACCCTGCCTTTTCGTCTGTCGGTTTTTACACTCCGCGCAGGTCGCAGTTCCCGCCCCTGCAACATCTTGCATCGCCCCGAAGCGCCACTAGTAGGTCAGCCCGCCGCCGCCTGCTTCACCAACAACCGTAATTTCAATGTGAGCAGCGTCGGGGTGTGCGGTGAGCTCTGGAAAGAGTCGAAGTGCTTCTCGGAACTCGTTTCTAAGTTGCTTTACAGATCGAGCCTGGACAATGACGCCAGAGTCTTCTTCAAGTTGCCCCACCCACCAGCCGGATGAGTGCTCAGCGGTCGCTGTGAAACGGTTCATCGTTGCTGCACCAATCTGTTTTGAGTCCCTGCCCGATCAACGCTCATCGTAACTCAATCAATACGCCAAAAAGTGAGCTTAGGAGCAAACCCGAACTCACCGAGTCGCATTAAACGCCCAGTACAGCGGCGGCATCGACCCTCCACATCAAAACCGGTTCACGTGTCAACTCTGGGTGACATACTGACCCCATACGCACTATCGTCTTGGGCAGAGTTCGGTTTTCGCAGGAAGAGTGACAAGGAGGTGGGCCGATGAACACGCCGCGTGTTTCGGTCACGCCTCCCGTCTTGCAGTGGGCCGCTCGTCGTACGGGTTTGGATGATGATGAGTTGCTCAAGCGTTTTCCAAAATTCGATTCCTGGTTGGAGGGGGACGCACAACCCACGCTGCGTCAGGCACAAGACTTGGCTCGCCGCGCCAAGATTCCGTTCGGGAGGTTGCTGCTTAAGGAGCCTTCGGGAGAAGACACTGGTGTTGCAGATTTCCGGACCGTCAGGAATTCTGCGTTGGGGGCGATGAGCCCAGATCTTCAAGAGGTTGTTCTCAAGTCGCAGCAGCGTCTGGCTTGGTACTCGGACTATGCAAAGGATGAGGGGATTGAACCCCCGGTCTTTTTCGCTTCAGCCTCGAGTTCTCAGCGCCCTCAAGACGTCGCGCTGTCTATCCGCGAGCATCTCGGGTTTGATGTTGACGTCCCATTTCCGGGGTCGGATAAAGTGCGCGCCTTGGTGATCGCGATGGAAGAAGCAGGGGTGTTGGTGGCTCGAAATTCGATCGTGGAGAGTTCGACGAAGCGTCGTTTGAGCGTCGAAGAGTTTCGTGGATTCACCATTGAAGACGATGGTTTCTGCCTCGTCTTTATCAACACTCGGGATGCAAAAACCGCGCAGTTGTTCAGCCTCGCGCATGAGCTTGGCCACGTTGTGCTCGGAAAACCGGGTGTTTCCGATCATGCGGACGGAGTGCAGTTGGAGCGATGGTGCAACCAGTTTGCGTCCGCGCTCATTGCTCCGGCATCTGCAGTGCAGAAGCTTTTCGACGACACCATGCCGACCAAAGACCAAGTCGAACGACTCGCCCGTCGCTTTGGTCTGAGTAGGGAAGCCATGCTCTGGCGCCTCGAGGAATTGGAGCTCATTGATCAAGAGGAAGCACGTCGCGTACTGCCTTTGGTGAAGCACACCGGAGAGCGAGTGGAGAAGTCCGGTGAGGGGGCGCCGCCGCACCACGTGCTGGTTCGTTCCCGGGTTGGCGGAAGATTCTTTGACACGGTTACGCAAGCGGCGGTGAATGGCCAGATATCGCAACGGGAGGCTGCGCGGTACCTAGGAACTAATTCAAGCGAGTCGTTCGCGAATCTGGTCAATGCACGACAGGTGCGAGGCCGGGAAGCGGTGTAGTTGATGTATTTGGTGGACACCAACTTCTTGGGCACCTTGGCCAGTGTTTATCCGGATACTGTGTTTCCGACACTTTGGGAGAACCTTGAGGTTGCGTTGTTCTCCGACGGTGTGCACTTCCATGATGAGGTTGATAAAGAGCTTGCTGCGTGGGGTGCTCCTGAGTATGGCTGGTATCAGAAGAATGTCCGCCAAAATCAAATAATTTTCCCTGATCAAAAAGAGGTCGATTGTTACCAGGAAGTCGTGGAATGGGTTGAGTTCGGCAGACAACCGAAATACCGCGACGCTGCCGCTACGGAGTTCTTCAATGTGGCAGACTCCTGGTTGGTGGCGTCGGCATATCGCTACGGTGCGACCATTGTTACTAATGAGGCGTCGGCACCTAACAGCATAAAGAAGGTAAAGATCCCTGACGTGGCTATACAGTTCGGTGTGCCCTGTATCAGTGCACTCGAGTTCCTTCAGCGTTTACACATCAAGATCTAAACCCAACCCCATCAAAACCAAAGCCCGGCGAGTTCGGGTTTGCCCCTAAGCTCGCCGGGCGACATATTCACCCCCCAAAAACTCAGCGCTACTTTGCCTCGCGACGAGCAAACTCCCGCAACGCCCACTCAACCGCGTCCAACGGCAGGGAAGAGTCGTAGGCGTCTCGCGCAGCGGTCAAGGCGTCGAGGTACTCCTTGTATTCGTCGGCGGTCCAGTCGGCGTCCTTCGCCAGGCCAGCCAGGCGCGCGCGGTTGGAGCAGATGATCGCCGGCGCAGCAGCACCGTCGGCAGCACCAGCAGCGTCCTGCTCACCCGCCAGGAAGTACGCCACGGCGGATGCGTACTTCGGTGCCAGGCCGGTTGCGATCAGGGAGGCGTAGGCGTCGACAGGCGACAGCCCGCCAAGCTTGCGGATCGCGCCGAGCAGCTTGGAAGCGTTGCCCTTGTTGCGCAGAAACGCCTGCATTTGCATGACCTGGTTGGATTGGCCGGCGATGTAGGCAAAGCAGGCGCCCAAAAAGTCGATGATCTGCTCGCGCGCGAAGTCGGAGGAGCGGACATCCGACGCGAAGGAGAAAACTTCGGCGCGGGTGATGGAGGCGGTGGCGTCGTCGCGGAAGGGCGGGACGCGGCGGAGGTGGTGGGGCCAGCCGGTTTTCCAGCGGATGGGGGAGAAGGTAACGGAGTCTTGCAGTGCGTCTTGGGCGCTGGGTTTGATGGCTTCGAGTGCTTCGGCGATCTGAGTCATGCGCTCCATCATAGAGGCCTTAGACTTCCCAGCATGACTGCGACCGTGTTGCTTCTGGATGCCCGTTGGCCCGACATGATCCCGCTGAATCTCGTTGGCCAGATTCGTGGTCGTGTGGAGTTTTCGCCGGAGGTGCCGGTGTCGGTGCGTTGGGCGTTGGATGTCGTAGACGGCGACGGGCATTGGATCATCACCACGGATCCGAAGTTCGCGGAGCGTTTGCTTGACGACGACTCCACCACCCTGATCAAAGTCCCTTCCCTCGAGGATCCTGTGTTGCAGGCTGTGGAGACGATGCGTGAGGCGCGGCGTCGGGGTGAGTGGGAGCAGGAGATGACGCACGAAAGCCTCCTGCCGTTTTTGGCGGAGGAGGCTGGTGAGGTCGCGGATGCGATTCGCGCAAAGGCGCCCGACGCGGAGCTCAAGAAGGAGTTGTCGGATGTGCTCCTGCAGGTGTTGTTCCATGCGGAGATTGCCGACGAGCGGGGTGCCTTTGGGTTTGGTGATGTGGCGGGGGCGTTCGTCGATAAGATGCGCCGCCGTGCGCCGTATTTGTTCGACGGGTCAGACGGACCTGTGGATAAGGCCACGCAGGACCGTCTGTGGGCCGAGGGAAAGGCTAGCGAATAGCCGGCAGTGCCGGGATGAGGGTGCGGATGTCCGGCAGGCCTGCCTTGGAGGACATCTGGGAGGAGCCGGCGAAGAGCTGGTCGAGTGGGGTGACCGGGTCCGGCTTGACGATGCCGCACTCCAGCGCACGGTCCGCCACCGCGCCGACGGTGCTTGCGGAGACGAGGCGCAGGGCCGCGTCGTTGCCCACGGCGGTGTTGAGGTTCATGACGAGCTGGCTGCGGGTGGTGTCCTTGTTCACCATGCGGGTGGCGGTCAGGCCGGTGCGCAGGCTGTCGCAGTTGGCGGTGGCGATGTTGCCGTTGAGCAGGCGGACGAGTTCGAGGGTCTGAGCCTTGGCGGGGGTTGCGGTGCCTGCGAAGCCGGTGACGGCGATGAGGCCTGCTGCGAGTGCGGCGGTGATGCGGCGCATGGGGTGTCCTTTCGGGGAAGTTTGATAGGTCGTCAAGCATCATAACTGTTACAGCTGTGATTATTGTGGTTTGTGTGAAAATTGTTACTTCTGGTACCGCCTAACCCCCGCACGGCGCGGTAACCGCGCCCGGTACACTTTGCGCCCATGATCACACCGCGACGCATTGCTCGCGGCTGTGGCTGCGTAGGCATTCTTGGCGCGGCCATGGCCGTCATTCTGGTCGTCGCGCTTATCGCGTGGCTGCTCTCGGCCTTCAACTTCGACACAACAGAGCCGAAGCAAAAAGCCCCGCTCACGGTCCCGCCTGCGGCTGCGGAGGCGCCCCCGCGTATCGACGTCCACGCGCCGGGCAGAACCTCCGACCAACTCTTTGACTGGTCGCAAAGCATCGGCGAGGCCACGAACATGTCCGGCCAGGCCGTGCGCGCCTACGCCAACGCTGCGCTGATCGCCGAGGAAGCCTGGCCGCACTGCAACCTGACCTGGAACACGCTCGCCGGCATTGGTTGGGTGGAGACCCGCCACGGCACCTACGGCGGCCGCTTCGACTACTCCAAACTGGACGAGAACGGCTACCCGCAACCCGCGATCATCGGCCCGCAGCTCAACGGGGACGGCTTTGCCAAGGTCCCGGACACTGACCACGGTCAGCTGGACGGCGACACGGAGTTCGACCGCGCAGTCGGGCCGATGCAGTTCATCCCGGAGTCTTGGGCGCGCTTTGGTCGCGACGCCAACGGTGACGGCACCCCGAATCCCCAGCAGATCGACGACGCCGCCTTAGGCGCCGCCAACCTGTTGTGTAATTCCGGCGGCGCAACCCGCGACCTGGCTACTGAGGAGGGGTGGACCCAGGCCATCTACGCGTACAACCAGTCCAGCGACTATTTCGCCCGTGTGCGCGACGCGGCGGCCAACTATGCCATGAACCAGCCTGCCCACCGGTAGGGCAACGGCTAGACTTGTTGTCGGAATTTTTCGCCAAGTCATTTTCCACGCCTATATCCACGTTAAGGAGACATCATGGCTGACATCATGCACATCTTTGCTCGCGAGATTCTGGATTCGCGCGGTAACCCGACCGTGGAGGTGGAAGCGCTGTTGTCGGATGGCTCGCATGGCCAGGCTGCGGTGCCGTCGGGTGCGTCGACGGGTGAGCATGAGGCTCACGAGCTTCGCGATGGCGACGACCGCTACGACGGCAAGGGTGTCCTCAAGGCTGTTGAGAACGTCAACGAGACCATCGCGGATGCCCTGATCGCGTTTGAGGCGGATGATCAGCGTCTGATCGACAACACGATGATCGAGCTCGACGGCACCGACAACAAGAAGAACCTGGGCGCGAACGCCTTGCTGGGTGTGTCCATGGCTGTGGCGAAGGCTGCCGCTGAGGCTGCCGAACTGCCGCTGTTCCGCTACATCGGCGGCCCGAACGCGCACACCCTTCCGGTGCCGATGATGAACATCCTCAACGGTGGCGCACACGCCGACTCCGGTGTGGACGTCCAGGAGTTCATGATCGCCCCGATCGGCGCGGAAACCTTCGCCGAGGCGCTGCGCATGGGCACTGAGGTCTACCACGCGCTGAAGTCCGTGATTAAGTCCAAGGGCCTGTCCACGGGTCTTGGCGACGAGGGCGGTTTCGCCCCGTCCGTCGACTCCACCAAGGCCGCCCTCGACCTGATCGTCGAGGCTGTTGAGAAGGCGGGCTACAAGCTTGGTAGCGATGTCGCGCTCGCCCTCGACGTCGCTTCCTCCGAGTTCTACGAAAACGGCACCTACAACTTCGAGGGCGGCAAGCACTCCGCCGAGGAAATGATCCAGGTGTACGCGGACCTGGTGGAGCAGTACCCGATCGTCTCCATCGAGGACCCGCTGGATGAGAACGACTGGGACGGCTACGTCGCCCTGACCGAGAAGCTTGGCGACAAGGTCCAGATCGTCGGCGACGACCTCTTTGTCACCAACCCGAAGCGCCTCGCCGAGGGCATCGAGAAGGGCGCCGCAAACGCCCTGCTGGTCAAGGTGAACCAGATCGGTACCCTCACCGAGACCTTCGACGCCGTCGAGCTGGCGCACCGCAATGGCTTCCGCACGATGATGTCGCACCGTTCCGGCGAGACCGAGGACACCACCATCGCGGATCTCGCCGTCGCCCTGTCTTGCGGTCAGATCAAGACCGGTGCTCCGGCTCGTTCCGAGCGTGTGGCGAAGTACAACCAGTTGCTGCGTATTGAGCAGGTGCTTGGCGACGCCGCCGTCTACGCCGGCCGCGACGCCTTCCCGCGCTTTAAGAAGTAGGTAGTAGCTCACCGCTACGGCCCGGCCCCGCCCCGTCTTCGGTGCGGGGCCGTTTCTTTATGTCCAAATCTGACGTTTGTATCGAAACAAACGGACGATTGTATCGCCTTGAATGATACAATCGTCCGCAATCACGGATATAAACGCAAAAGGAGGGGTCGGTGAAGCGTGCAGATGTGTTAGCCACCTTAGAGATGGTCGCCTCGGACCAGTGGGGGATCGTCACCACTGGCCAAGCGGGACGGGAGGGGATTGAACGCCTGCAGCTGTCCCGCCTCGTGGAGCGTGGTGATCTTGACCGAGCGCGGCATGGTGTCTACCTGCTGCCGTCCCATCAAGGTGGACCCCACGATGAGATTCGGGCGGCGTGGCTATCTCTCGAGCCAAAGAAGTTCATCGATGAGCGCTGGGAGGAGGAGCAGCCCGTGGTGGTCTCGCACGAGTCGGCTGCTCTCATCCACGGGATCGGCCGCCTCGTCCCACCGAAGCTGACCTTCTCCACTGAGGGTACGAAGCAAACACGGCAGCAAGGAGTCCGCATCCGCACCCGTCGTGATCTTCCTGAGGAGGACATCGTGTCAGTAGACGGGTTGCCGGTGACCAGTGTCGCGCGCACCGTTGGTGATTTGGCCGAGGCCAAGATTGAGCGCGGGTACCTAGCAGACCTTGTCGCGGATGCTCTCCGGAAGGAGGGCGTGCGTATCGACGACCTCGCGAGCAAGCTCGCCCCTTCAGCCCGCTACTACGAGGCGAAGACCGGCAAACAATTGGTCGCCGAGCTAAGCGCTGAAGCGTCTTCTGTGGAAGACAGCGCGGAGTGGCGCAATCGCCTCGCGCTCATTGGCCACGCCGTTGAACGCGTATCAATTGACCCGAGCGTATTTAAGAGTCTTGAGGAGAGCATGGCGATCATCAGCGCGCGATTCGCTGAACAAATGGAGCCGCTTCGCAAGCAAATGCAAGAGATCGCATGGCAGGTGGGCAATGGCGACAAGTAGGCGTGAGACGGTCTGCCCGTGAAGCACCACGATTTCGCTCAGGCGACGGCATTTGTATCGGAAGTGCTCAACCCAGCGCTTGCTGGAGAACTCTCCGCAGCCCGGTGGGATCCCGATACGCGAAGTCGGCGATAAATCCGTACGTATTGGGCATCATGTTCCCCTGCCTCACTGTCGAGGCCGCGGTCGCCGAGCGTTGCAGCAAGCGTATCGACGACCCCGTGACCGCTCCGCTGGCCGCGCCGCAGTCCGCGAAATCCTCAAGCGCATCTAGACTGATTACCTATGAAGAAGCGCCCGCCACGTCCCCGCAAGTCGCACACGGTGCCCGTCGCCAGCCGTGACGCGGAGCGGGCCGAGCGCGCCCGCGAGCGCAAGCAACGCTCCCGCATGAGGCGGGCGCGCGTGTTTCCAAAGCAAGACATGGCGAGCGTGGTCATCCTGATCAGCGTTGTCCTGCTGGTGTTGCTGGCCATTGCCGCCCCGCTTCGGAACTACTACGAGGGTCGCGCCGAGATCGCCCGCGCCCAGGAATCCATCGAACGCTTGGAGGCACGCAAGCAGGCGCTTGAAAGCGACATTGCCATGTACGAAGACGATGCCTTTATGCGCCAAGAAGCACGTCGTCGCCTCGGTGTGGTGGAGGAAGGGGAGGCCGTCTGGCGGATCCTTGATCCGCGCATGTCCGCCCCCGACAACATCACCACCGCCGCCGACGAAATCCCGGACGATCGCGAGTGGTCCGAGGTGCTGTGGGATTCACTCCGCGCGATTCCAGAGGTAGAGGTTCTAGAGACGCCTGAATCCGAGGCGCCCGAGAGTGAAGTACCCGAGCAAGAAGCGCCACAACCCGACGCCCCGCAACCGGAGGCGCCAGCGGGCGCAGAACAGTCGGCACAACCAGCCGGTGAGGCTCCTGCTGAACCGCCTGCACCTGACGCTCCTGCACAGTAGCGCGAAGACGCTAGTTGATAAACCCGAGTTCCCGGCTTTTCACCAGCATCCGCGGAGCAAGTTCTGCATGGTTAACTGCGGACCATTGCACACGCACACCATCGCTCAGCCCTAGCGCCTGAACAATTTGGGCGAGCTCGTCCAGATTATGAGCAATCACCGTTCCATCAGCAGTGTGCAACACCTGGTCTTCGGTCCAGTACACGCCGGGGCTTGCTGTTAGCGGTCCGTTCTTCAGAATGCGCGTTACCGCCTGGATGTACCCGGCTGTAGCCACCGTATGTGCGCCGTGCAGTGGGGGAGGTGGCATCAAGTGGCGGGTCTCCGTGCCGGTTGACACCAACGGGAATTCAGGGGTTGGCAGCGCGCCGGGATGCAACGCAGGAACGCTCATCTTATTAGTCAACCTTTCTCGAGGAGCAGTCTGTTAAATAATGACAAATAACCTCGAGGTGCCCCAATCCGGGTCAGCCAACCCCTTCAACGCCGTGGTGGATTGTGGTTCATGAAACAATGGGCCTCATGCATACTCCTCCCACCGATGAACAGCTCGCCGTTGTCGCTGAGCAGCTCGGCCGCACCCCTCGCGGTGTCCTCGCGATTGCCTACACCACTCCCGACGATCAGCCGGCTGTGGTGAAAACGGCGCCAAAACTTGACGACGGCACCCCGTTCCCCACCCTCTACTACCTCACCGATCCACGCCTTACCGCCGAAGCGTCACGCCTCGAGGTGGCACAGGTGATGAAGTGGATGGAAGCCCGCCTCAACGCCGATTCCGACGACGGCGAAGCTTTACGACGCGACTACCAAGCCGCCCACGAACACTTCCTCGCAGAGCGCAACGCCATCGAAGACCTGGGCACCGAATTTTCCGGCGGTGGTATGCCGGAGCGCGTGAAGTGCCTTCACGTGCTGATTGCCTACGCGCTCGCCGAAGGCCCGGAGCGCGTCCGCTTCGGCACCGAGGCGGTCGCCCTCGCCGCCGAACACGCCAACCTGCGCGGCATCGCAATCCCGGAGGATTGGCCCACTCTTGAGGATCTCGGCATCACACTTGCTGAAGCAGGGGAGGGGCTGCAGTGACCCGCGTCGCCGCCGTGGATTGCGGCACCAACTCCATCCGTCTACTCATCCACGACACCGAAACCGGCGAAGTGTGCCGCCGCAATACGATCGTTCGCCTCGGCCAGGGTGTCGATGAGACTGGCAAGTTTGCGCCAGAAGCCATCGAACGCACCCGCGTTGCACTCGCGGACTATGTCGACGAAATGCGGCGTGAGAACGTCACCCGCGTACGCATGGTGGCCACCTCCGCCACTCGCGACGCCGGCAACCGCGAAGACTTCTTCGCAATGACTCGCGACGCCCTCGGCAAGATCCAACCTGGCGCTGAGGCTGAAGTGATCTCTGGTGAGGAGGAGGCGGCTCTTTCGTTCGCCGGTGCCACGGCAGACCTTGACCCGGAACGCGGGCCTTTTTGCGTGATTGACCTCGGCGGCGGATCGACCGAGTTTGTCATGCAGACCGCTGACCAATTGTACGCAGTTTCCACCCAGATGGGGTGCGTGCGCATTACCGAGCGGTTCATGCGGACCGATCCGCCCACCGCAGAAGAGACCGCTGCGGCCCGCGATTACATCAATGAGCGGATCGCCGAAGGAGCAGAGGTGGTGCCGTTTGCCCAGACGAATACTTTCGTCGGCTGTGCTGGGACGTTCACGACGCTCTCTGCGCTTGCTCAGGATCTCGATTCCTATGATCCGAAACGGATCCACATGTCGGAGATTTCCTTTGACCGTATCCGTGAGGTTACAGAAGACCTTCGAAGCAAAACTGCAGACGAGCGTCGAGCAAACCCCGTCGTGCACCCAGGGCGTGCTGACGTCATTGCAGCCGGCTCTGCTGTTGTCGAAGCATTGATTGACACCTTCGAACACGAAGCAAATGCGAGCCGAATTGTGGTTAGTGAGAAAGACATTCTCGATGGGATTGTCGCCAGGATAGTGACGAAGTAAACGCGCTTGAGTGGATACGAAGCCGCTATTGAAATTGCTTTGTATTAAGTTGTAGTGAGTACGCCTGTGTCCCTAAGTCTCACGAGGAAAGCATGTCTACCAAGCCTAAGATCATGACCGTCTATGGAACGCGCCCGGAAGCGATCAAGGTTGCGCCGGTTGTGAGTGCCCTCCAGGACGATGATCGATTTGAATCGGTGGTAGTTTCCACCGGTCAGCATCGAGAGATGCTTGAGCAGGTTAACAGGCGGTTCGGTATCACACCGGATTATGACATGGCTCTAATGAAGCCAGGTCAAACACTTAACGAGTTGGTTTCGCGTGCCATCCAGGGCCTCGATCCGATTATTGAAAAAGAGCAGCCCGATGTGATCATCTCCCAGGGCGATACTTCTACTGCAATGGTTGCAGCCCTGGCCGGTTTTCATAAAGGTGTGAAGATTGTCCACCTCGAAGCGGGACTTCGTACCGGCAATATTTTCTCTCCGTTCCCGGAGGAGGCCAATCGCAAGATCATTGGTCAAGTAGCGTCACTTCACCTTGCCCCGACAAGCGAATCGCGTGAGAACTTGCGTCGTGAGAACTTCAGGACCAAGGACATTGTGGTCACCGGAAACACTGTCATTGACGCCCTTCTGACTGCAGCAAAATGGGACGTGAAGTTTGATGACCCGCGCTTGGAGGCGGTTCGTAATTCTGACGAGAAGCTTGTTCTGGTAACAACTCATCGTCGCGAGAATCTCGATGCGATGAAAGAGATCGGCGGTGCGGTTCAAGAGCTTGCGAAGTCTTACCCAGACCATGTCTTCACTCTTCCGTTGCACCTTAATCCGAAGGTGCGAGATGCCGTCCTTCCTGAGGTTCAGGACCTACCAAACGTCATAATCACAGACCCACTGCCGTATGACCAGTTCACCGCGTTGATGAGCCGTGCGTACCTCGTCCTTACTGACTCTGGTGGTGTACAGGAGGAAGCCCCGTCGCTCGGCAAACCGGTGCTCGTGATGCGTGAGAACACCGAACGTCCTGAAGCGGTAGTGGCAGGAACCGTGAAGCTTGTCGGCACGGATCGTGGCCGAATAGTTGCAGAAGCAAAAAATCTGTTGGATCAACAAGCTGCTTATGAAGCAATGGCTAATGCAGTTAATCCTTACGGCGATGGTCGGGCAGCGAAACGAGCTGTGGCAGCAATTGCAGAGCTCGTTTCCGTTGGAAAGCGGGTTGAAGAATTTGTTGCTGAGTAACCCACTTGTTGGGATGCGTTTATCTTGTGCGGAATAACGCGCTATAGTAACTCAGGCGATACTGCCGTTTTGGGGCTATAGCTCAGTCGGTTAGAGCCGCGGACTCATAATCCGCTGGTCGCGGGTTCGAGCCCCGCTGGCCCCACGTTAGCTTGGACAGAATCCAGAGGCCTAGACCAATGCACATTCTAGTGATTTCTCAGTATTGGGAACCTGAAAACGGTGTTCCCCAACGGAGATGGTCGTGGTTCTCGGAAATTTTGAAGAGCGCTGGCCATGAGGTTGTTGCCTTGGTGCCTCCTCCTCACTACGAGACGAAGATAACTGTCAAATCATGGTTATCCCAGAACTTCAAGCGTCGGAAGTACTCAGATTGTTTTCCATCCGAAGAGGGGGTGGTTCGTACCGGTTTTTTCCCCGGGGGAAACGGTATCGCAAGGAAAGCGCTCAACCAGGTCATTGTGGCGCTAAGCCAAATTGCGACAGTAGCGCGAGTACGAAGATCATCTAGTTTTAAGCCCAACTTAATTGTGGGAACTGTTCCCGCGCTTCCCACCGCTTTTGTAACTCGCGTTGCATCATTAGTACTGGGTGTGCCTTACATTATTGACCTGCGAGACGCATGGCCCGAACTTTTAGAGGAATCACGCCGATGGAATGAATCCGTTGGACATATTTCATTGCATCAGCGAATCTTGAATAAAGGACCATTGCAGTTCGCTAAGTGGGTTGTGAAAGGCGTGCTCAAAAGATCTCTAGCTCAAGCCACAGCAGTGACTGTTACCTCTGAAGATCATAGGGAGAGGCTCGAGAAAGAGCTCATGAGTTGGTCGCGAGATAAGGCACATACGGTAGTTTCAATCCGAAATGTGTTCCCGGTTAACTCCAGTCAGAATCGCCATCTGCTGAAGGAAAGCCAGGGCGAGAAGCATACCTTTAATGTGCTGTACGCGGGAACTCTTGGGAGAGCGCAAGATTTAGAAAATGCTCTTGTGGCTGGGAAACTAGCAGAGGATAGAGGCGTACCGATTAGTTTTCGGTTTGTCGGCGCAGGCGCCGCCAAAGCGCAATTGCGTAAGACTGCCAAGCAGCTGGGACTGGATGCGGAATTTCAATCTCGTGGACCGTCTGACTCGTTAGGTGAGCATTATGAATGGGCTGACACCGCCTTAGTGCACTTATCGGACTGGCCCGCACTTGCTTTATCCGTGCCGTCAAAGACATACGAACTTATGGACCTAGGAATCCATATCACTGGAGTCGTATCAGGCGAAGCAGCAAGAATCATCACAGAAAATGGTGCTGGGCATGTGGTTGCTCCCGGAGATCCCGAAAGTCTCGCTAATTTGTGGAGTTTATTGGCTTCATCTCGCACCATGCTCACACCTGATAGTGATGCTAGGGAGTGGGTCTTGCAAGAACGCAATCAGAACAGCCCGAAAAAACTCCTTCAAACACTTGAGATTGCTGGTGGCGCGTGAAAAATAACATATTTTTTTTCGTTAGAACTATTCGGTATCTCTGCTCTGCAGCGATGCATATGTTTTGGTCTAACCCGAAGCACTTCAAAGCTCAGGTGAAAGAACGGCTGAGGCAAACAGACAAAAGATGGTTGTGGCGGATGGGGGGAGACACAAAGGGAAACAGTACACGCTCAGAATTTGAATTCTTAGTAAGCATTGGAGAGCTGAGTCGAGCGCTAACGATTGATGATTCAAGCTTTATAGAGCGGCGACGGGTTATAGAACAGATTAACCTTCTGGCGATGGAGCCTGCCACTGGTGGCCCAGGGGAAAAACGAAGCGATAGTCGCATACTGGCATTTGTGACGAACAGTCTTCCCCATACGCTGTCGGGGTATTCAGTCAGGTCGCAGCACGTTTTTGAAGCGATCGCTGGTGCCGGCATTGAGGTTTTTGCAGCTACTCGTCTGGGTTACCCACTAAATGTAGGGAAGATAGCGCGCTCACATCAGGAGTTGGTTTCCTCCATCAAATATTTTCGCCTTATACCCAAGAAACACAACGCTTCTCTTAGCATCCGCCTCAATGAAGAAGTAGATCTGCTCACTCGCCTTGCCGAAGAGACTCATCCGTCGGTTTTATATACAACAACAGACTTCCGTAATGCATTAGTGGTGTCGCGGGTTGCTGATCGGCTAGGAATCCCATGGATATATGAGGTTCGAGGGGAGCCTGAGAAGACGTGGCTAACTAGGGTACCTGTGGGATTTAAAGAGCGCGCTAAGAATTCTGAATACTACTCGAAGCGTCGCGCGCTGGAAACCAAAGCAATGCTTGCAAGCAATGCTGTCACGACCCTTAGCGAGGTGTCGAAGAAAAGTCTCGTTGAGCGAGGAGTTCCAGCGTCGAAAATTTGGGTGGTTCCCAACTGTGTTGATGGTTCGTTGCTTGAAAACACCATCTGTAACGAAAGTGCTAGAGAAAAGCTTGGACTTCCTGAAGGTAAATGGGTAGGAACCGTAACCTCTGTTGTTGAATATGAGGGGTTAGATACTCTCCTAGACGCAATCCTTTATCTGCCTTCTGACATCAATATTTTAATAGTCGGCGATGGTGTTGCTTTGCCAAGCTTGCAGCGGAAAGCACAGGAGATGCGTATTAACCATCGCGTTCGTTTTGTTGGACGGAAACCGAGGGACGAGATTCAGGACTGGTATGCTGCGCTCGATCTATTTGTAGTGCCACGGAAAAATCTCGAGGTTTGTCGCACAGTGACACCGATAAAAGCCATGGAGGCGATGGCAATGGGGATCCCAGTGGTCGCATCTGACCTCCCAGCGATCCGCGAAGTCACGGGAGACTGTGCTGAGTATTTTCGGCCTGAGGACCCCAGGTCGTTAGCAAAAGCGATTGAAACCGCACTGGTAGATCGTAGTCTTGTTAGCCGAGGCAGAGAGTGGGCGAGCTCCCGAACATGGGATCATGCCGCTGTCATCTACCAGGAATTATTGACACACCTTATGGACGCTGGTCGATAAGTACTGAACCCGGGACGAAACCCATCGATAGTGCGCCAGCATGCGGGTCAGCGCTGATTGCTACGTCGATCATCGCATGCAGAAACTCCTTTGGTGGAGGCACATGTCCTTCTCCCCAGTGCTTGTTGTAAACAAGTATGTTGTCTAGGTCATCCGCTTCACTTATGAATGGTGTTAAGTGGTTCTGTACATGGTGGGTGTCAGTGGGCTCCTGCATATAAAGAATCGTTGGTTGTGGCCCTGCGCTGTTGAATGCACCAACGACTGTTGTTTGGGCGGAGTTTCTTAGTAGAGAGGCGTCCCCGCCCCAGCAAGTATCCACAAACTGGTTTACGAATTTTTGGTAGTAGCGGAAAATATCGGTCTGCGGGTTCCAAATCAGGGCGACAGAATCGGGGAAATGCGTAGCAAGTACCAGCGCAGCGTATCCGCCGGCGGATCCACCTACAAAGACGATTCTGGATGCCTTACTCTTATCTGCGACTTCGCGTACGAGGCTAACGAGCCTTTTCTGTAGATCTTTTTGCTGCCCGTTCCCTGCGTACCAAGAAATAGTATTCTCGCTCGAGAGTCTTAGGCTCGGGTCAGAAATGGACAACCGGGAGACAGGGTGGCCTTCGGACATCCCTCTTCCGACCAGATATGGGAGTTTGACTTTTTCAGACTTACGACCGTGGAGAAATACTAGGAGAGGCATTCCCGGGGAGGCCTCGACTTCGTACTCGATTTCTAAAGATTTTACCGTCTGCGTAGGCGCTTCTCCTTCGTGGGAAGAGGTCGCAGGCAGAATCCTTGTTTCTGTATCGCCGATGTGTAGGGACGCTAGAGAAAATACATAGGAAAGTGCTGAATGAGTTAATGAATCAGTAACCAGCTCATCTGATTCAATCAAAGATCTTAGAAGGTTTTCACCAACGGCCAACGTGTTTTGCTCATAGTTTGCTGTGGCGAGAGTTTTGACCTTGTCCACTACATCCGGTCTCAGCAACCAGCTACTTAAGCTAAAGCCGGATTGAATTGTTGCCGCTTGACGCTCGGAGTAGTGAACCGCGTTTGACACCAAGTCATTGGGACTCACGGTTAAGAGTGAATTCAGGGCAGAGATCCTGGCTCTCGGCGTGACTTCGGTTCGTGGCCCATTACTCGGCCGGAGCTGAATATGGCCGACCCAATCAGTTTTTTGGTCGAGGAAACCTGACTGAGGAAGATCAATAGTCTTTCCGCGCTGGATTTTGAAAATCTTCTGGTCTCGACCATCCGGAGTGCGGAATACGGCAAACAGATCGCCGTTTCCTTTGAGGAAACTGCTGGGGACAAAAATCCGCAGGCTTTGATTTCTATCGACCGGTTGTGGAGAAGAGACCCTCTCGATTGCAAGTGATAGATTCTTGTCTGAGCTGTGTGCGGACTTTTCGAATATCTCGCTTACATCTGAAAAGCTGAATGAGGCCTGCTTCTTTGAGTAGTAGCGGTGTTTTTCTCGTCCCGAGAGGTTTGTGCCCCATCGCCCGTAAACCCATCCTGGGCGGTTACCTGAGATTCGGGTTAATGTGACTCCGGCTTTCGACATCCTAGTCGAATTTTTTGGGTCAAATGATTCGGGAATACTCCAAGGACTAAGTCGTGTTTGAAGCGACCACTTTTTGTTATCTGAAACATAGAACTTATTGCCATTCATGGCCTTGTTTAGCCCGACTATGTCAGCAACTCGCTTATCGATGTATGCAATTATGGCGTTTTCAAGGCCGACGCCGACTACTTTGTCGGGATCGTAAGCCAAATCGGCGGCCCTTACGATTTCAGATAGATGCCAGGGGGCCCAAAGGTCGTCATCATCAAGGGTGAGTCGGATTGAACGTTCCCACTCTGGGACCGACTCTAGACTTAGAGCACGTTCGAATAAGCGATCTCGGTTCGGCGCACTCTTGTTCGGATTCTTGTATTGGTCAGGATGTGAGTCTTCGTCGTATCCATAGCCTCCTTCTGGATGATCGTATGGAACGATAACGAAGCGAGTTTTTTGTGAATCCGGCAAAGCGTTGAGAATGTCGCGCAGTTTTGCTGCAAATTCAAGTTTATCTGAAGAAATGTAGAGGAAGTGTCTAAAAAAGACGCCATCGGGAATGGTGATGTTCGCAACCGATCGAAGTGAGTGAATCCAGCGTGAGAAGTACTTGTCCAGAATCTCTGGGTCAGATTCATAGTCACAGAAAATGGTCTCTGCAGATACAAAATACTTCATCGTCATAGAATTACGTCCTCGATTTGGCGTGTATGGGCGACACGTTTGTTTTTCTAATTGATCAGAGGCTAGCAGGTAACCTGTCGCATGTGAGGTATAGAGAAAATTTAGCAACCTACGCACAAATTGGTCCAGTGCACTGCTTTGATCATGTTGAAGCAGTTTCTAAGCTGCCCAGTGGCATCTCAAAGATTCGGTATGGTGCGGGTCATTTGTATATAGCCTTCGTGGACAAGGGGGCTGAGCAGACCGTTGTGAGTTTTCATGCTGCGGTGGGAACTGACGGGGTCACGAAACCGGTGTTCACTGGAGTAAATATGCTCGATCAACTTGATGTAAACGGAATCTTTGTGTCAGATCCGATATTAGATTTTGGTCTCAACCTGGGATGGTTTGCCGGTGATCTAAACCGTTCGCTGCAAATCGATCTCACTGCTTTGCTAGAGCGCCATTTTGCACATAGAGATGGAGAAATTGCAAAACTGTTCTTCGGCGCTTCCGGGGGCGGTTTCGCTGCGCTATTTTTTGGCGCGCAGTTTCCCAGCAGCCTGGTGATGTGTGTTAATCCTCAAACGAACATTAATCGTTATTGGCCACCGGCTGTTGAGAGTTATCGCGATGCAGCTTGGAATGGAAAACCTCTAGAAAGCATGCCTGTCGAGTTCGATCTAACCAAGACCTATTCGAAGGAAATCGACACTACTGTGCTTTATCTGCAAAACCTGGGCGATACGTCGCATGTGAAGCACCATTTGGTGCCATTCCTTAATGAGGCTGCACTCCCTAACCGTCAGTTTGGACTAGTCCTAGGGGAGTGGGGTGCGGGACACCGTGCGCCTTCCAGGGCCATTCTCGACCACTTTCTAAGCGGAGCTGTAGGAAGTAAGGGGGAATGGATCAATCTCACCTTTAGTCGAGAAGTTGAAAACGGAGTGGCTGCCTCCGAAGTGCTACGCAGGAGTACAGCGTATTCAAGTGTATTATCTTCAACTGACAACTAATGAATCTTGATCTTAGTTTCTTTATGGGTCCATGCAAGCGATCGAATGATATGTTCGGCATCGTTGTGTTTTCCGTCGACTACTGCTCTGGACCACTTGACATACCATTTAACTGCTTCTTTCGCCGACATATCTGCAATTAAAGAGCCATCATGCAGCCAAAGGGCTCTCGTGCAATGGTTACGAATCGCACTCGCTGAGTGAGACACGAGGAATACGGTCGATGCTCCGTTGAGAAAACCATTCATTCGTTCCTTTGCTCGCTCATTAAATGTAGCGTCGCCGGTGGCGAGCGCCTCGTCTAGTAGCAGAATTTTGGGGCGTACCGCTGTAGCGATGGCGAACTTAAGGCGTGCGCCCATGCCCGAGGAATAGGTGTGCAGAGGCCTATCGATTGCTTCCCCAATATCTGCCCAATTTGCTACAGATGGTGCCAATTCATCAACTTCTGCAGGGGAAAGGCCTTTAGCGAGTAACCCAAGCCGCACATTGTCCGCGCCGGTTAATTGTGGCTGGAGCGCGGCGGAAACACTTAAGAGTGAAGGTTTTGCTGAAACATACACTTCTCCTGTTGTAGGAGCTTCATTCCCTGCGATCATAGAAATAAGGGTGGACTTTCCGGAGCCATTTCGACCGAGGATACCGATCGATTCGCCCGGGTGAGCAACGAAAGACAAGGGGTTGACTGCTGGAACCAGCTTGTTCGTTTTCCACGGAACGGTATAGCTTTCGCCGTCAGGGGCTATTTCATAGACTTTGGAAACACGGTCTACAACTACTGTGGGGTTATTTAACGACTGCATACCGAGCCTCTTTGCGCCAGAAGAATACAAAGCCAACCAAAAATGTCAGGAATGACCATGCGATGATGTAAAGCCACTGCGCTAGGGAGGGCGCGGATCCGTACAGAGTTGCGTTGCGAGTGACTTCTAGATATTGAAAAAACGGATTCAGTTTCATGATCATCTGCAGGGTTGATCCTTCCGCAAACCGGGAGAGCGGAAAGAATACGCCCGAAAGGAAAAACAAACCTTGGGTGAACACGCGAACCAATGATCGAGTGTCTGGTATGAGAGATGCGATTCTCGCAATGATCATGGTTAGCCCTGCGGCAAAAATATGGATGAGGCAATAGAAAAAAGGTACAAGCAGCAGGGTCCAGTGGATGGGGTCTTGGTACTGAAATGCTAGTGCGACGATGATCGCGACGAGGCCCGGTATGGAATTATCGAAAAAGCTCCGGAGGCTGGTGCTAAGAGGGATAGCAACTCTCGGGAAATTAAAAGAGGTAATTAAGGATCGGTTTCGTTGGATAACGCCCACACCGTTAGTTAGTCCAGCGCTCAAAAACCGAAAATACGTTACGCCGATCGCGAGGAACCCAATGAAGTTATCGATGCCTCTCGAAACATGGAGGATGAGCCCAAAAACGAGGGCGTACATCAGCACTTGGAATAAGGGATCCAGAATCATCCACACCCGGCCTAGTAGTGTTCCACGGCCAGTGCTAAAGGACTGACTCCGGGCGTGTGAGATTAGAAAGTAGCGAAATGAAAAGAGCTGCTTAGTGTAATCCTGTAATGACGGGCGTGAAGAGACTGGATAGAGGTGGCTAAGATCTACTTCGACGACTTCGCTTTTGCCGCCACTGGGATACCGTTCGCGCAGTAGGGGTTTTTCTTGGTCCTCATTTTGAACGGTTATCTTTCGGAGACGATGAAAGCTCTTCACTTCGTTAACTCCTCCGGTAATCTGGCGAGCCTACAGTGTTTAGCCTTGGCCCCTTAGGTGCGATGAGAGCTAAGGCTATTGCAATGACAGATAGAAATCGAATTTTGCTGTTGGGCTATTTCAGAGGGTTGTAAGTAGAGGTGCTTTTAGTTGTTTGAATATGACGAGGGATTCAATAGGTCAGAAACCGCTGTAGCAGTCTTTCGAGATGTTCGAGGCCGAAATTCGACTTCCTCAGGTATAACGAGGGGGCGGTGGCATCAAGTTTTGTTTGCGGGGGTCGCTTATGGGGGCGATAGAAAAGGCGGGGTTGGAGATTACGGATGGATACAGAATCCACCCAGTGGCGAGTGGTTTTCTGTCTTTAAAGACGGTACCGATGATCGCTACATTGTTTTGAGTGACCCGATGGGGTTTAGCCCGGTATATCTTGCAGAAATAGAAAACAATGAGGGCCACGTTGACCTTTACGTTTCTAATTCGTTCCCAGCTTTGACTTCGTTGTTGCCGGGGGTATCAAACCACATAGATCCGGTCAATGTCGCTTCGATGCTGGGATCAACTAGTACCTTTGCCCAGACAGTTTTTAGTCAGGCGACACCCGATGAACGGGTAAAACTAGTAGAGCAAGGGTATTTTCTGGAGATTTCGTTAGACGGTTGGCGACTTGTTCCTAATCTAAGCTCCGGCAGCCGCTATGATGAATTGATCAAAAAGGGTGTCGAAAAAGCGCGCCAGGTCCTGGATCGTGTCGCAGGGGGTATTTCTGGTGATGATCAGGTGCAGCTCCGTCTCTCCGGAGGAAGGGACTCAAGGGCGGTATTAGCATTGCTGTCATCGTCTGCACTCTTACCTCACGCTGAAGTTCTTTCTATTGATCCTGCGCGTGCCACCTCAGAGTTTGCGTCGAAAATTCTCAAGACTGATGCCCGTATCGCAAACTATCTGCGGTGCGAATACTCGCTGCCGATCTCACGTCCACGTGCGGGAGTAAGTGGTTCGATACCAGTACACGAAAGCTTGGTTGATTGGCAGCGTCATCGTTCCAATTTCAATTTCCACTATGCCCCTCGTAACATCGTCGTGAAGAACGAACACCGGCTTTTTGATATTTACGGTGGTGCAGGCGAGGCGTTTCGTACACATTGGGCAGGTTTTTTTCGAGGGCACCCTAGACTCGGTCATTTAAACTGGGGGCAATCGCAACCAAAAGAGATTGCTAGCGAGGTTTTTCGGTTAGTGTTCCCTGCAGCATTTTTCGGTGAAGGACTCCATTCGCTGGCTGAGGAACGATTTATTAAAGAGCTTCAATTAGACAAGTATGAATTCTTTGACGACGCCATAGACAGGCACTATGTCAAATTTAGGAATCGTGGGCACAACGGCTCCGCCCGTTCTGCGACTATCTCTAATAGTTACAACATGATGCCACTCGCTCAACCTGAATTCTATGAGGCTGCGCTTCTGCTCGATCGTGAGGATCGTGAGCAGGGTAAAGTAATTTTCGACATCATCGAGCATTGTGCCCCGGGTCTAAATTCGGTCGAGTTTGAGTCGGGTGAATGGCCACGGCACTTTGGGCGTGAAACAACAGTTCGTCCTGTAATCGAACCAAAACAGACAGTCGGAGCTACACGACGAATTACGCCACTCGATGGCTCAGCGGATCAAGAGGCTTTTCAGTCGGAGATCTGGCTGCTTGCACAGTTTAATCAGATTAAAGCAGAGCTGAGGGAAGTATCCGAGCTTAAAGGGGTGTTATCGGGCCCAATCGATCGATGGCTAGCACATAGGTTTGAAAAAGAGAACGCCTCAGGTAAGGGCATCTTAGTTGCTAAATTGGCATCTATTAGAGATGCCTTGGTGGGGATAGCGCCTGACCTCCGGTTTGATACAAGCCTTGGGATTCAAACCGGCAGAAGCGCAACTCTCAGGTCGAGTGTGCCTGCACCGGCTCAAAAACCCTATCGATTGAGAGAATCGCTGGAGCCGGTTGAAGTTGCGGCAACCGCGATATTCGACGGGAAGGCATTGACGATAGATGCGAAAGTGGTTAAGGGCCAGGCTACTCATGTCGAATTCGCATTCTACGTCTTCGCAGGTGATGAACGGTTCTATACAAGATGGTACAAGCCGGATGGATTTTTACGAGTAGACGTTGGTGGACATGCGCCAACTCGGATCTTGGTGTTCTCGCGATTTGCTAGTGCGACGGATGCGTTTGAAACGAAAGAGATTCGCGTCGATGATGTCTCGCGATGAGTTGGCAGCTTCAGTGGGGCACAAGTCAAAGCGAAATGGATGTACCATCCTGCGGCCCTAGCGGGAGTATTCGAGAAGGGTGATCGTGAATAGGGGTCTCCAGTCCGGTTGCTGAAAATGCGCATCGTGCGCTGTGTGGTTTTCAAATACGGCATTTTCTGATCCGGAGGAGAGGCCCGCATAGCAGGATGTGGCTGCTTCCTTCGCTGGACAGACCTGTAACTTTGGCCTTTTTCGCGGTGAAGCATCCATTCCTCAGGGGTGCGGCTCCAGGGTGGGTGTTCGCAAGTCGTAACCTCGGCTAATCAAACCATGTCCGCGATCACGCAGTTTCCAGTGGAGGGTTACCGCAGCGCCGCTGTCTTAGCATGGGAGTAGCTTCCTACGAGTTTGTAGAATCGATTGAGCAACGGGCTAGATCCTGTGTAGTTCAAACGTCTGAAGGAGCGTCTAGTGTTCGCCGATGAGATCCGCGATCCGCAACATCTCGAGCAGTTACGGATTAATGCCATTGTCAATGATCCCGAGAAGTTCTACAACGAGATGAAGCATCTTCGTGGGCAGAGCCAGGAGAAGCAGCTCGCTGCGCTTATGCGCGAGCGAAGCGATTTGAAGAGGAGAATCTCATCCGCGATGGCGAGTCTCAAGGATGAGAAGACTCGTAGCGAACGGCTCGCGAAGCAGAACTCCAAGTTGAAAGATCAGATTGCAGCACTTCGTAGTTCCAAAACTATGCGCCTTGGGCGTGCTGTTGCAGCGCCGGCTAAAGCTACGCGCCATGCGTTGACTGACCCAGTTGGTTTTACGCAAAAGGCAGCGAAGAAATCTTCGAAATTCGCCAACAAGGTAGTCGATGCGCTACCCCGCACTGGTTCGTTTGGCAGTGGTAACAGTGACGGTGAACGAGATTTCGAATCCCTAGAAAAGCGTAACCACAGAACTCGCAATGAATCGTTTGAAACGACATTGAATCGGCTGTGGTATCAGGAAGGTCGAGTCAGTGATGCCGCTACATTCATTCAAACGAATCAAGCTGCGTTAGAGGAATCTTCAGATAAAGCAAAAATTCTCTCGCACAGAATTCTTGGTATTGAACGGGTTCGCAAGAACGGCATCGCTCTCCCCGCACGTTCGGATGCGTGCGCTTACGTTCCCGAGGTAAATCGTGTGATGTATTGCGTGCACCAGAGCCCTGTTTTTAACTCAAATGGCTATTCAACACGAACTCGGGGTGTAGTTGAAGGACTCTCGGCAAATGGTGTTGATCCGGTTGTTGTCGCCCGGCCAGGTTATCCGTGGGACTCAAAGGCTGATCGAAAAAAGCCCGGTCAGCGTCGCAGTTCCACAAATCTAGACGGAGTGCCATATGTTCACATTCCCGGCGGAAACCTGAGCCGAGACGCCTTAGATCACTATTTTCAGATCGCCGCAGATGGTTTCGTGCGTGAAGCGAAACTGAATCGTCCCAGTATGATTCAGTCAGCATCGAACTTCCGGACAGCGCTACCAGCTCTGATCGCTGCCAGGAGAGTTGGTGTTCCCTTCGTCTACGAAGTGAGGGGACTTTGGGAGCTAACCGAAGCATCATCAAAACCGGGGTTTGAAAATACGGAACGTTTCGAGCTCATGCGCGACCTCGAGACCTTGGTTGCGCTGGAAGCAGATGTAGTACTTGCTATTACAGACCAGGTAGCTGATGAGTTGGTCGAACGGGGCGTTGAACGAGACAAGATCCTGCTTGCGCCTAATGCGGTGAACACTCGCAGGTTCGTGCCGATTCCCGCAGACCAAAGCTACAAGCAAGCGAAAAAGATCCCAAGTGAGGGTCCGGTCATTGGCTTTGCCGGCAGCTTGGTGGAATATGAGGGGCTCGATCTGCTCATTGAAGCGTCCGAGCTGCTTGGGCGAGAAGGTATCCAACACCAGGTTGTGATTGCTGGATCAGGCGTAGCAGAAGATAACCTGAGAACGCTAGCAGCGGATCGCCCTCATGCGCAGGTCCGATTCTTGGGACGCTTACCGCAGTCTGAAATCCCTCGGTTGATGAGTATCTTCGATATCGTCGCATGCCCGCGTCATTCTCAACGCATCACCGAGTTGGTCTCGCCCTTAAAACCCTTGGAAGCATTTTCAGCCGGTAAAGCAACGATTTTGTCCGATGTCGCACCTAACGTAGATCTTTCAGGTACAGCAGATCTACCGCGTGCAGCAACGTTCAGAGCGGGAGACTTAAAGAGCCTCACCGTGGAGCTACGAACACTGATTGAAGACTCTGAAGCACGTGGTGAGCTTGGCCGTAGAGCGCGTCTCTGGACGGTTGAGCAGCGTACCTGGGAAGCTATCGGCCAAACTATGCGGTTGGCTCAGGTGGAGGCGCGTCGTCGTTACGAAACATGCGTTACTTCAAGTAGGGAACTTGCTGATTTGACGGTGGGGGTGATTGGAGATGAATTCACACGTACCACTCTTGAAGGGGCGTTCCACACAGTTTTGATGAGTCGTGAAAGCTGGCGTCAACAGTTTTCGTCGCACTCGATTGATCTGCTGTTTGTGGAATCAGCATGGGAAGGAAACGGTGGCGAATGGAAGCGGGGAGTCGGGCACTACTCGGATGACGAAAGCGCTGATCTGCGAGCACTTGTAGCGTATGCGAAAGAAAACGGAGTCCCCACTGTCTTTTGGAATAAAGAAGATCCGGTGCACTTTGCGCGATTCGCCCCTAACACAGCCCTGTTTGATCATGTGTTTACCACCGATGCGAACATGATTCCTGAGTATTTGAGGGTTCCTGACTGCAAGAATGTAAGTGTTTCTTCTCTACCTTTCTACGCGCAGCCCAAGATTCACAATCCTCTACCGGTGTCGAGAGAGTTCGATAATACGATCGCGTATGCCGGGACGTATTACGGGCAGCGATACGCGGATCGTTCAAAGGGGCTTGACCAGCTGCTCGAGGCCGCGAGAAAGTATGGACTAGCAATCTACGACCGTCAGGCGGATATACCAGATTCTCCCTACACCTTTCCGTCAAAGTATGCGCCTGCGGTTCGAGGATCACTGCCATACACCGAGGTGTTGAAATCGTACGCATCCCACATTGCTCAACTAAACGTGAGCTCAGTGACAGATTCTCCGACTATGTTCTCTCGCCGTGTTGTTGAGATCCCTGCTTGTGGCGGTGTTGTCCTTTCCTCTCCAAGTCGTGGAATCTCGGAAACCTTGGGGCCGAATATTGCGTCGTCCAATGCCGAAGAGGACATTGACGCATGGATGCTCAATTGGACGCAAAGCGCAGAAGGCCGGCTGGAAGAAATCTGGCGGCAAATGCGCACGATCTATCGATCACACACGACGGATACAGCAATGGCAATTATGTGTCGCACTGCTGGTATTCCGGTCCGTGGAGTCAAGCTTCCGACTTACTTTGTCACAGTTTCAAACCCGAGCAACGAGCTAATTGCATCGCTACTGGAACAGTCTGTTCGACCATTCGCTATTGTTGGTGACTTATCGGAACAACAGCGCGCACTAGTCAGAGAACAAGGCATTCGCGTGGACGTTGAGTCAGTAAAAGCGGACTACACCACGCACGTAGATAAGCCAGTTTCACGCACGCATTTTGAGGATTTGCTCCTTGCTACGCGGTTTGGTGAATGGGATGTCATTCAGCCACTGTATGGGGAGAACTTTGTTAACGGCGACTCAGTATGTGTTCCGATTACCCCGGACGAAATAACTGTTGCGGCGCTGATCAGAAGCGAGAATGCTGACAATGCAAATGCTGTTGGAATGTTTATGGCGCCGGACACAGCTTGGACGCAACCGGAACAAGTCGAAAATGAGTTAGCGTCTCTCCCCGTTGGAGCAACAGTTCTTGTGGCAGGGCACGATCTGAAATTTGCTCAGAGCACTATTGCCGCCTTGACGGCCAATGGTTATAAGGTCCTATTGGATCAATGGGAGTCGCATACTCAGCACGACGAAGATCAGTCGATGGAACTGCTTTCTGAGGCGGATATAGTTTTTTGCGAGTGGGGTCTGGGAAATGCGGTGTGGTTTTCGCATCACGTTCGCCCTGATCAACGACTTGTTGTGCGGGTACATTCCCAGGAGCTGTTTCGCCCGTACCTCAAGCAGATTGATACGTCTAGCGTAGAAAAATTCGTGTTCGTGGGTGAACTTATTCGAGATACCGCCGTCATTTCCCACGGCATTCCAAAAGAAAAGACAGTTATCATCCCTAACCCTGTCGACGTGGGGGCACTTAAGCTCCCGAAGAAGCCGACGGCTGAGTTCGGTATAGGCTTTGTCGGAATTGTGCCACGGTTAAAGCGTTTGGACCGTGCCCTTGATGTGCTTGAGGCGCTACAGAAAAAAGATCAGCGGTTCCACTTGCGGATAAAAGGTAAAACCCCTGAAGACTATCCGTGGATGGCAAACCGTCCGGAGGAAATGGCATTCTACAAGGAGCAATACGACCGGATTGCAACGCTAAATAACCGGAAGCCTGGTTCTGTTATTTTCGATGGCTTTGGTCCTGATATGGCCGATTGGTACCGGAACGTAGGTTTCGTCCTCTCGGTGAGTGACTTTGAATCGTTCCATCTCACTTTGGCTGACGGTGCTGCTTCTGGTGCGATTCCCTACTCCATCGCGTGGCCGGGTGCGGATCTCATCTACCCACTGGAATGGCTGTCTGCTTCAACCGATGAGCTGGCTCAAGCCCTGATATGTGGCGAGGTGAATTCTGAGGATGCAAGTCAGTTCGTGAAAGAGCACTTTGCTCAGGAAGACGTCCTTGAACGCCTGGTAGCTTTGATTACTCGTCAGGAAGGGTAAAGTTGAAGGGCCTGCCCCTCGGGGAGGGGCAGGCCCTAAGCGGCTCTAGTTAAACCCAAAGACCTTTGGTGTCCACGATGTGTTTGCCCTGAATTTCAGATGCACGAACTTCTTTAAACTCGTTGTGGTCAACCAGCAGTACCAATACGTCTGCTTGATTGATTGCGGAATCAAGCGTGGCGTATTCGACGTTTTCTAATCCCTCGAGGGCCGGCGGCAGAGCCTTTACGTTCGGCTCAACAGCGAGAATCTGCCTATTGCTGAATTGCGTAGCGACGCGCTTCGCAATCTCCAATGCTGGAGATTCGCGCAGGTCGTCGATGTTGGGCTTGAACGCCAGACCGAGAATCGCGATTGTTCCGGCGTCCTCCTGGTTAACAGCGTCAGCAATCTTGTCCAGCACCCATGCGGGCTTTGCGTCGTTTACCTCACGAGCGGTGCGAATCAACCGCGCTTGTTCAGGAGCGCTAGAGACGATGAACCATGGGTCCACTGCGATGCAGTGGCCGCCAACACCTGGACCGGGTTGAAGAATGTTCACGCGAGGGTGGTGGTTAGCTAGCTCGATTAGTTCCCAGACATCGATGTCAAGGCTGTCACAGATGACAGATAGTTCGTTGGCAAAAGCAATATTTACATCGCGGAACGAGTTTTCAGTTAGCTTCGCTAACTCAGCAGTGCGTGCATTTGTCTCGAGCAGTTCGCCACGGCAGAAGCTCGCATATACTTCGCGGGCCTGCTTCGTAGCCTGAGGTGACATACCACCGATGATGCGGTCGTTGGTACGGAGCTCTTCCATGGCTTTGCCAGGGAGAATGCGCTCGGGGCAGTGTGCAAAAAGAATTGTCGGTTTCTCGTCCGGATTGTCGCTGCCATCGATAACGAATTCAGGGCGCAGTTCAATAATGCGTTCGGCCATGCGCTGGGTCGTGAGCGGCGGAGAAGTGGATTCGAGCACAACTAGTTCACCACCCGTAAGCTTCGGTGCGATGGCCTCGGCGGCCGAATAGATGAAAGCCATGTCTACGGAATGGTCCTGTTGGAAAGGCGTGGGAACCGCGACAATGTAGGCGTCGGCAGTCGGCATTGCCGTGGAAGCACGGAAGTTGCCACTTTCGAGTGCGTTTCGCAGTTCCTCCTCGAGGCCTGGCTCCACGATTGTTACTTCGCCGTTGTTTACGGATTCAACTTTTTCTGGTACAACATCTACGCCGGTCACCTGCAAGCCACTATTGGCCATGACGACGGCTGTTGGCAGGCCAATATAACCTAGTCCAATAAAAGCAACTGAATTCAAATCAAGGCTCCTTTAGGTGTTAAGAACACCTGCATTGTAGCTCTCTGCTTCCATGTCTGAGCGGGGCACCCAGAGTTGACGTTCAGTGCGAGGCATTCAATCTTGTTAATAGAGGCTTTATCATGAAGTGTCTACTCTTGGAAGTGTCCTCAGGCTAGTTCCTGACCTATCTAAGGAAAGATAGGTCACTCGGCCCAGAATAATTTCGTCGAGTTCAAGGGAAGGGCAGTCGGCCAAATCGTTGAAACGGTCCACCTTAAGCCTTGCTCACTGCAATGCGCTTACGGAGAAGTCGGGATACTGCTTGGCGTTTGCCACCAGACGTTGCGCTTGTGGTATCTCGACTTGGTTGTACTTCGCGGACGGGCAGCAGCCTCGGCTGAGGAACCTGTCGAAGGCAGAAGCTCAAGAGAATATTCCGGGAAGGTCGTGTTAGTTGAAACGAACCAACGAGATTTTGAAAACCAGATTTGGTTTTTTCCCGGTGGAATTTTGCCGATGCCACGATGAGATGATTTCCAAAATCGACGTGCAAAAGGAACAAATTGGGGTCGAAGTCATCTGCCGTGTTTTGAAGCAGGCAGATCGTGGTTTCATTGCCCCGCGCGGCTAGCGGATCGCCACCGCACGGACTCCAAACGCAAATGCGTTGAGCGAAAGCCTGCTTATCCCAGAGACTCAACGTATCCAGGGGAAAACTTCCCTGTTTACGGCACCCGCAAAATGCGGGACGCAATGAATCGGGAGGGCTTACATATTGGCCGCGACTATACGGCGCGTTTGATGAAACCAGCAGGTGTTTATGGCTGGCGGCGTGGACGAAATCTGATAGCAATGGATAGTCACTCAATTGCAAGTCGGTCGTCCGGATCTTGTCTAGCGGAACTATCGTGCTGACGCACCTGGCCTGCTTTTGGGGTGCTGGCATTACCTTTGCGAGCACCTCGTCAGCGTTTCTTTGCACCGCGTTTGTTGTTGAAGTGTTCATGCGCTGCCAAGGGAAGGATTGGAGCACGTGTTGACAAAACCGGTCGAATTCATGACGGAAATCTAATCCATCGCAGTGATCGGAACAGTCGGTACATGTCGCTAAAATAGTCTACAGCGTTGGCCGATGCTGAGATTATGCCGGGCGTGGGAAGCGTCGGAGATTCATGCGACAATGCATAGGCTAAGAATAATCATCGTTCGCTGAACGTGGCGGAGTTCTGTACGCACGGAGTGCTACAGAAAGACCCAGTGGGTGGAAACGGACAGTGGGCATGAGCAGGCGGTAGTTTACTATGAGGCGAACTACTGTTTAGAGGCGAGCAAATAGTTGGACGGATTAAATGATTTTGAACGAAAAGCTATCCCTGCCAGTATTTCCGGATGAAAATAGTTTCTACGAGGTTAAAGGGCTACTAAAGTCAGCTTCTGAAAATAAAGTTCTGGTTCGATTTTCGCCAGAGAAAGGGCATCCAGGGAAAATCGACGGGCTCTGGCCTACCCCTGACGGTTCGCATTATCGCTATCTCGAAAATAGTAGTCATCTTGAACCCTTTAGTGTCGTAGCTCATATGCCCCCGGAACAATTTGGAAAAGTGACTGTTACCATCGAAAGATGGAAAGGGCGGGGTGAAATTGAGCTTCTCTTTGAAAGCTTTGTGGGGTCTCCCAAAATTCTTTATGTGGGAAACCGGGGCGTGGAAGACGAAATTTTCAAGCGGTTCCCTGTTGAAACAATCACAGGAAGTTCCATCGCCTTCTCGAAACTGGAAGCCGAGCTAAAACATCTCGCGTACGACGTACTTCTAGTTGATTTAGATAGCTTCCTTCGCGCTGAAATGAGAGTCTCCTCGTTCACTCCAGAGCTCGGTGAAAAGTTACGGCGACTTGCGTCGGTGGCATCCCCAAGGAGAGTCGTGTTTGTGGCAGGTGACAGGCATCTAAAGGCGGAAGTCGAAACTAACGCATTTCGTAGGTTAGGTGAAAAGCCAGCATACGGGGTGTTTGATTGCGGATCGGATGATCATTTTTCCGAAGTGCTGCACGAGTTGATGGTGGAAGAAGAGCTATTGCAACCCGTGCACGACGGTGGGTGCCTGAGTGCCGTTGATAAGCCTTTCAGAGATATAGAGGCTCTAGACGTAATTTCATTGTTTGATTGCGCTTCTGCATTTGAATTGGCTTTCGATTGTGTGGCAGATCATTCCATTAAGCCGAAAGATTGTTTGGTCAGCTTTGAGATTGCAAAAATAGAAGCAGGTGAAATAGTTGCAGACCAAACAATTGATTTTCGGGTCGACGGCTTATATCTGTCAGGCGATCCATCCATTGGTCACTTTAAGTATTTAGATCTCCGGCCAGGGGTTGGTCGTTATCATGTAGATGTTGACTTACCTGCAGGCTTGGTGTGCACCGGCATGCGGTTCATGAGGTTTGGCCGAGAGCGGCCGAGTATCGAGATTGCAAACGTAAAGGTCCAACTGAAGAACAGTCCTAGGCAGAGAGATAAAGAATGGAAAGTTTGAGGAAATCGGTCAAAGTTGCGGTTGTTCAACCAGCTGATCAACCACCACCGCTATGGGTACTTCCTAACGGGACGATGATTTGGCACTCAGATGCGGACATACTTCCCTCATCGGTACTGCAGTCTGCTGATTGTATTTATATATTTAGCCCAAATTACCAGGATATTACGCTCATGGAAGGGTGGCTAAGGCATGATAAATCTGTAGTTGCGGTGTGGCGTCCAGAAACTGAACGGCATGTAACTCGGGTCCTTATACAGTTCGGCACTTCTGATTGTTGCTTACAGTCAGTCGACTTTAGGGATTCCGTTGCCCTTGCCACCTACAGCACTAACGGGGGTAGAGGCGATTGTGAGCTAGCGAAGGTTCAACTTGGACGACTCGTGACAGTTCCGGTTATCCTATCGGCACAACAGGCGGAGGAGTATCGGGCTAAACTCAACCATCTTGAGAATGAAGTGGAAGTGCTTCAACAGGTTGCCAACTCAAAAGAAATAGTCGAGACCGAACTCAACTTTGCCAACAGGTTGGTTGTCCAACTGGGCGACCAGCTCGTTGCTCAGTGCGTCAGGAACGAAGAGCTGAAGATGCAAAATGCTGCCTTGGCCGAACGTATCCTCGAGCTCAAATCGGAAAGCTAGACAGCAGGAATACTTCATTGGGTAGCTGGCTGGAATGGTTTGTCACAGGAGATGATTGGGAAAATGTTATTTAATGAAGGTTCTTCTCAGAGGTCGCAGCCTGGTGTCAGCGTTATCGTCCCCAGTTACAAATCGGTTAGTACGATCCGCAAGACATTAGATTCGCTACGCGCTCAGACGCTCCCTCGTGAACTTCTTGAAGTTGTTGTTATTGTTAATGGTCCTGAAGATGGAACTCTAGACCTACTTCGCGATTACGAGCGGGAAAATACGGGATTCAATCTTCGTTTCCTTCAGTCCGCTTTAGCGGGGGCGGGTGCGGCTCGTAACCTGGGGTTGAGCGCTTGCACACGCGAGTATGTAACTTTCGTGGATGCTGATGACTGGGTATTGCCAAGGTTCTTAGAATCTGCTTATAAGATTGCCTCGGATAAAGTGATAGCGCTGACGCCAATTCACAATTATTCACCGAACTCGGGACTCGACGATTTGAATCCCTTAAATCGGAAGATTTCCGCAATCGCTGGAACGGAAGTCGCTAGTACCGGTATATCCTGGGCTTTTGGATTCAATGCTTGTAAACTCGTTCACCGAAATCTTATTGGAGAGTACCGCTACAACGAGACGCTCGAAAGTGGCGAAGATCTAGTATTCTTTGCGCAACTTTTATCAGATGCGGATCTCCGCGTCTCGGCTGTGGAATTTGACGACAATGCGTACGTAAGGCGGCTAACGGAGAATTCCGTCTCCCGCCAGCCAGCAACTTTTGACTTTTCAGTGAGGCAACGCCTCGACTGCTATGTTGCGCTCAATGAGATTGAGGGTAATTCTCCTGCAGTTCGACAGCTTCAAAAAGGTCAGTTGGGCTTTATTAGGCGGTATTTGAAGGAAAATCCACAGGACGAGCAAGCACTGGAGGATCTGGTTGATGAGCGTTCGGTCTCTAACTTTCCATGGTCTGATGTTCAGACTGGCCAAGCTAGCGACTTAGTCTTTTCGTACTGCTTTCCCCCATTTTCGGACACCTCGGCAGTTGTGGCGGCTAAAGTCATTAGGTCTCGAAAGAAGAAGGTGGATGTCGTATCGGCAGACATGTCCAGTACGAGAGAGCGAGACGAAAGTCTTGATCATGTTGTTGGTCGTTGGGTAGTTCAACATAAGGAAATAGAGGCGCCGGTCACCTTTAATGATTGGTCATTACTTACCACTTTTGCATTGAAGGCGTTCGCAGTGGCGGATTCTCTTACGCAGAAGCGGATTGGTCCTTATGAGTCAGTTTATTCTCGTGCCATGTGGGCTGGATCGCATGTAGCGGCAGCTTTGTATAAATTGGCACATCCGGCGGTTCCCTGGATTGCAGAGTTTTCTGATCCTCTAAGGTTTGATGTGGAGGGAAAGAAGAGAAAAGCACCACTTATTGAAAACGACCTCTCGTCGGAGCTACTGGAGGTTGTGAGTTCGGTGGTTCCGTTAGCTGATGTGGAGACCGCGTTCGACTTGATTGAATTTCTGACGGTAATACTTGCTGACGAAGTCATTTTTACAAATGAAAATCAAAAGTCGTACATGCTGCATTCTTATCCGGAAAGCCTAAAGAAGCTGGTGGAGCAGAAGTCACTTGTGAGATCCCATCCTGCTCCGGATTCATCATTATTCACTAACAAATCAGATTCGAGTGCGTTTCCCCCGGAGCGTATTAACATCGCGTACTTCGGATCGTTTTATTCGAATCGTGGATTACGCGATGTATTAGTTGCGTTGATGAATTCACGTCCGGAGGTCAGATCAAGTGTCGTGCTGCATATCTTTACCAACCAGATAGAAAATGTTGAATCAGAGATTTCTACCTATGGATTGACGGGGACCGTAAGAGTAAAAGGATATTTGCCGTATCTCGATTTTTTGAGCGCTTGTGTGCAAGCGGACGTCCTTCTTGTCAATGATGCAGTTTGTAGTAACCCAGAGGGAATTAACCCTTTCCTCCCTTCGAAATTTTCTGATTACAAGGCAAGTGGAACCTCAATTTGGGGCGTCGTTCAAGAAGGCTCTCCGTTGTCGGAACTGGAATTGACCTATCAATCCGGTGTGGGCAACGCTCCGGAAGCAATCACGGTATTGGATAGGATCTTCTCGGATTTCACCTAGCTCACCTGAAATGCCGGGGAATGAATAAGTCTGAGTTTGCGATGACCTCCAATGTGAATGGACGGAAGCGATCCACAAAGCGAGTGATAATTCTTGAAGATGATTCGTAGCAGTTTAATGCTGGACTGTTCGTCTAGAATTTTTTTAAGATTGCGCTGTATCCCGAGATAATTAGTGATTTTATGGGATTCAATTCGATCGCTAAGCCCAACCGGTTTGAGATGATGTCCATATTGAAACCGTTTAAGTAACGGTGCTAGGGAAGGCAAGTGGAGGAAATGCAGCAGATAGACGAAATGGTGGCCGAATTGGTAGCTGAGGTTTTGGCAGCGAACTCGCCTGTAGATGTACTTGGCTCACCGGGACTCGTGTCGCAGATCCGCATTAAGTTGATGCGCAACTACGGGGCAGAAGGCATCAAGATTTTTGCTAACAAGTTCGATACCCGGAGAGGTGAATTCGGAAGTGACTTGCTGGTAGCAAATCCCCCCGCCGCCTATGTCTCTAATCTTTCCTACTTGTTACCGACAGCTTTCTGGGAGGCTTACCCCTACTACCTTGGTGAAGCCGGCAGTACTTTCGGTGCCAATGACGCAGCAGTTTTTTTGTCAAATCGAAGTAACGCAGAACGGCTGATTGGGCATATATTGCGCGATGAGTTGCCATACGGTAGTTTTTCCCCAGAGTTTCTACTGAATATAGCGCTAGCGGCCACAGTAATTAATGTTGGTGGAGATCAGTTGCTTAGGGTTATCCAAAGGGCTACTGAGGGTCGTGATCACCGTTATAGGCTGGTCAATCTTGCTGTGACGCGGCGTTTGGTGAATGCTCCGAAGCCTTTTTCGGAATCTAACGGCGGAAGAACTGCGATAGTAGTTGCGGGCCAGATGCGTAATCCAGAACGCGCGCTTCCAGAACTACAACGGCACCTGCAGGTCAATGACGCGGACTATTTTGTCTCGTCGTGGAGCACTCTCGGACGGACGTCACTCAATCGTTCGAGGTTGAGTCGAGTACTTGATTCGGAGGCAATTCCCCTGGGGGAAAGCCTTACGGATAGAGAACTGGCCTTGGTTGATAAGGAGTTGAGTAGTCAAAGGGGAGCGAGTCTGGAAACACTTAATGAAATCCTACTGAATTCCATTCCGAGCCTCCACACGGATCGCATACATTTGGTAGATGAGTCGGAGCCGGTGTTTAAGCTGATGGATAACGGCATGAAGATGCATTATCACAACCTTGTGTGGCCATCCATTTTGGGGGAAAGGTATCTTTCTCGGAACTATGATTATGTCGTAAAAGTGCGGCCGGATCTGATTTTTAAGGAAGGTACCGTTCTGACTTCCGAAGACTTGCGAAGCCTAGGTCCGAGCGACATTGGGAATGATCATCCAAACTGGCTCTTTGAGCCATGGGGATTCGGCGTAGGGGACCAGTTCTTCTATGGACGGTCAGATGTGATGGAAGCTCTGTTGACAACTTGGAGTCCTCATTCGGTATCAGTGCGAATACAAACCGAGGTATTCGGAAAGCCGAACTACTTGCAAGGGCACGTCAATTTGGGCCTTGAGCTTTGGATGATGGGAGGAAATCCAGTATCCAGTCCACTGCAGAAGAATGGGCTTTTCAAGTCAGAACTGATTACCCTTCCGCAGCTAAGATCCGCGATTGAAAAGGTGAGGGTTTAGATTTGAAGCGACTGATTGTCGACGTTGACGACACCATTTCATTTACTCAAAATGGTGATTATGCGTGTGCGCAGCCAAACTTTCCTGTAATTGAACGGCTTCGTGAATATAAGAATCGTGGATTCGAAATCGTATTCCATTCCTCCAGAAACGTAAGGACCTTTGAGGGAAATTTGGGCAAAATAAATGCGCATACACTTCCGACCCTCATAGAATGGTTGGATCGGCACCAGATTCCATATGATGAAATCTATATGGGGAAACCTTGGTGTGGATCTGAAGGATTCTACGTCGATGATAAGGCTGTAAGGCCGGACGAATTCGCTAAACTCAGCTATCTGGAGATCTGTGAACTCATAGGGTTAAAAAAGTGATATTAATAACTGCCGCCGCGGAGGTCCAAGGTGATCTTCGCTCCGAATTCGGACCGATTCCGCCCGTATTTCTGCCGATTGGCAATAGGCCGCTGCTGTATTGGCAAGTCCAAACGTTGCGACAAGCCTTCGGAGATGAATCTATTGTGCTCTCGCTTCCGGAAAACATTTCTCTGACAAACCTCCAAAGTCGTGCGATAGATGACAGTGGCGTGGAGGTGGTAACTGTCCCGGCGGGCTTCAGTTTGGCGGCATCGGTGTTGTTTGCGCTCAATGTAAGTGAATCTCGGGATGATATCGTCCGGATTCTTCACGGAGACACATTATTAAAACGCATTGATTCTTCGGTGAATGTGGTGGGGGTTTCCGCAACCACCGATTCTTATGATTGGCAGCTGGCGGGCACTCAGAGTGGCGAGCCTTCCAACGTATGGTGTGGATACTTCTGCTTTGAGAGCAGAAGAGAGCTATCGCGTGCACTTGCGCTCTCTGACGATGATTTCGAGGGTGCGGTTTTAGCGTACTCTCAGCGTATACCGTTGGAGGAAATTGAGGCAGTCGGCTGGTTAGATCTCGGACATGTGAATACCTACTTTCAAGCTCGTGAGAAATTTACAACCCAGAGAGAGTTTAACGACCTTGAAATTTTCGGCGGCATCGTAAGGAAGAGTAGCCACAAAACAGACAAGATACTAGCGGAAGCTAAGTGGTTCGATCTTTTACCCGAAGATCTGAGGCTGTTTGCCCCCGCACTTTACGGAGTCGATCATAATGTTGGTTCGTATTCACTCGAATATCTTCCGATGACTCCTTTAAATGATCTTTTCGTGCACGGCAACCATCCAAAGCATTTTTGGGCAGAACTCTTCCGATCAATCGGGGATTGGCTCCTTAGGGCGCAAATGGCTTTGCCTGCTAATGAGTCACTTGCTGTCGAGGCGAGGAACCGCTTAGTAGTGGCAAAAACTCGGGCCCGGGTTGAAACATTCTTAAGTGTTATGGGAGTCTCAGGAAATGAACCAGTCGTTTTTAATGGTGTGAGTCTCCCCGCCGTTTGGGAAATTGTTGATGACCTTATTGCGGATTCCCTTAGCCGCCCAGTGTTACCTGGCTTGTTACATGGGGATATGTGCTTTTCGAACATACTCTACGATTCCCGGAATCGTCGTGTTCGGTTACTTGATCCCCGAGGGATTCCAGCAACTAGCTCGGATGCGACCGGAGACCTACATTACGATCTAGCCAAATTGTCGCACTCCGTCATTGGATTCTACGACTTGATCATTTCGGGAGCCTTTGATGTTTCTTGGGACCTGTCCCGAATGAAATTTGACCTGGAGGTCCTAACGACGCACAATCAGCAAGAAGTCAAAGACGTGTATCTCCGAGATGGATATGCGTTACTGGGGGATATCGATCTGAACGCTTCCATACCCCAGATGATCCTTTTGTTCTTTTCTATGTTGCCTCTTCATGCGGATAATCAGCGTCGGCAGTGGGGGCTATTCGCAAACGGGCTACGGCTTTACCATGATTACAAAGAAGGTTTAATCTAATGATTGTTATCCCTATGGTAGGGCGGTCCAGCCGATTCTTTAAAGAAGGATTCTCCGTTCCTAAGTATGAGCTATGTTTGTTTGGGGAACCAGTCCTGGCGTGGGTATTAAGAAGCTTTCAAGCCTATTACGAGTCTCAAAAATTTCTATTTGTTACTCGAGAAGATTTTAATGCTTCAGGTTTCGTTACAGAGGTCGTGAAGAAGGAGGGAATTCGAGATTTTGAGATTGTCGAACTTGACTTTGAAACCGAAGGTCAAGCGCATTCAGTGGCGATCGGATTGGAGCGTATGCAGAAATCCGATGACGCAGGCCCCCTCGTTATCTTCAACGCGGACAGCATGTTATTGAACTTCAGTATTCCCGATCGGAGACATATCGGGGCCGGCGTTCTCGACGTGTTTCGGGGTGAGGGGGACCACTGGTCATTCGTTGAACCAGCATCAGGCTCTCGAGTATTAAGGACTGCAGAAAAGACTCGGATTTCCGAGTTTTGCAGTAATGGATTGTATATCTTTGCTAATTCCGAGCTATTTCTGGATTCTTTTCGTGCGTTTTTCGATAGCAATCTGACTGAGAAGGGAGAGTATTATATTGCTCCTCTTTATAATCACCTGATTGGACAGAATCTGCCAGTCTATTTTCGACAGGTACCTGAGTCGGACTGTGTGTTTTGCGGGACACCGTCGGAGTTTCAAGCGCTTTTAGATGTCGGTGATCAACTGGAGCTCCCCGGCCGGTACCCGGTAGAACATTAAAAATTTATTAGAGTTTGCGGTGGCTGCAGCTTTATCTCGATTATTTTAGTGATAGGACAATTGACGTGCGTTTCTCAGAGAGCGCTGAATTCTCTCAATTTTGCTTTCCAAGCGACGTAGCCGAGTTTGAGAATGTTGTCGAATCAATAACAGTTCGAGAGCTTGAAGAACTTGACCTGGAGTTGTTCCGGTCGGTCGCTATCAACGGTGTTTTGCCTGCGAACATACACGCCGGAGCCTTAAGCTTTTCGGATTCTGAGATTACTTTCCCGCTTGCTGATTTGCTTGAAGCGAACGGAGAGTGGTTCGGGATTTTCAGGGATGATCAGAACGTGCACGTTGTGCTAGCTGATTACTTCGGTTTCGCTAACGTCTATTACGGACAGCGGTCGGATGGAGTTTTGGTCATCGGATCAAGTTTCCGGGCGGTTTGCCATAGGATGCAGAGATTTGATGGCTGTGGCGAGTTGGAATTCGCGTCACTTGCCCCCACCGTTTCCAGCGTACACACGCTGTTCGGTAGAAGATTTTCTAAACAAACTTTTCGCCGGGGAGTGTATGCGTTAAATGCCGACGAGGCGATCATAATTAGAAGCGGAACCTACAGTGTCGTGCGGCGCCGTTTTTCTAAACCAGCTCCGGGGAGTAGTTACTCTGACCTCATAGCGAAAGGTATCGAACGCGCGAGTAAACAAATCAAAGCAAGCGTGGCCTTCAGTAAGCAGGAACCCGTAGTTGGACTGTCTGGTGGCAGAGATTCGCGTACAGTACTTTCTCTAATTCACGCTGCCGATTCGCTTAATTCTATTAACGTGATAAGCAATAACCCGATGGGGTATCCAGCAGGTGCTACACGAGACGTTATGCGTGGTGATTTGCACTACGCTAGTCGAATTGTCGAGCGCTTTGGCCTGAATTGGCAACAGCCAAAGCCAAGTGAAGGCTACAGGTTCACAGTCACAGAAGCCGTGGATCGTTTCCAACACGTAAGATCGCACCAAAGTTTCGAAATTGAGGGTTCATCGACTATTGCGATGAAACGCGGTTTTAGAACTCACTTTTATGGCGCGAACGGTGAGATGCTTCGTGGGCAGTTTGCTGTTGGCATGCTGGGTGCTCACAAATCGGCACTTGCGGGCGAGGATTTGGTAGCGGGATTCCGGCGGTTCTACGCCGGTTCAAATCCAAAAATGTTCGTTCCGCACGAAGTCTATAGCGCTGGCGAGGCTCTATTCGTGCGGGCCTTCCTTTCTAGCGCTTATTTTAGGTCCTACTTTGATTCCTTGAGCCGTTTTTTCGACGTCAATTTTGGAAGGTTACATCACGCAATTACGCGAAAAGCGTGGGAAACCGAGGAACTCTTAGTAAATCCCCTTTGCCAGCCTGAGTTTATAATGGCAAAAACTTTCTTGGATCCTACGGAACAAGGATGGGGGAAACTCCAGTTTGATATCATGCGGTCAATTGACCCTGCCTTTGTTACATTAGGATTAAATGGTGATCAGTGGGATCGCGAACTTACTAAATCTCTTCCAAGTGATACTCGATGGAATACGATTAATGGCTCAGGTGCGCTTTCTAGATGGGAGGAAAATTCCTCTGTCTCTCCAGTGGCAGAAATAGCCGGAGTACCACGATACGATATTCAGTCTGGTTTTGGTGCCGAACTAGCACGACGAGTCGACAGGGTATTCGAATATTTGCCTGACTGGTTACTAAAAACCGTAGCTGTAAACAGTGATTTCTCCAACGGTATTCAAAGATCACTGTTGGCAAAGATAGCTACTGTTGAAGACGCATTGGGAGTATCTGATGCTGCTTACAGTGTAACAAGGTTTTCCTCGGAACAGGAGCATCTGGTAACGCAAACAATTTGTATTCCAGGGCGTTTTGAGAGAACACGTAAGCAGTATTCAATGGGAGATGTCAACGTAGGTATTGAGGTCGTTGACCGCAACATTGAGGTGTGGTGTGAAAATCTCTCGTCAGAGGCCGAGGTAGCGATCTACTTATTCAAAGATGGCTCCCGAGTTTCTACGGCCTGGTATTCGGAATACCAGAATCCGGTTTCTTTCGAGATAGGTGGAGCCGGGATATATAGGGCTCAGGTCTTTGTTCGCCGAAAAGGCGCCCCACGCGCCCAGATGGTAGTGGAGAGTGGAGAGCAGCAGGTCGTATAGTCCTACGCCACATCTCGTTGGGCCAGAACGGGGCATGAGTGGCTACTGCCGAGCAGCGCTTCCAGCGGAAACAATGAGATAGAGAGCTATGTGTAGATTTGGAGTACTAGCAGGTCTCTATTTTATGAAACACCGAGCGATTTATGGAGGCCTATAGAGTCGCGTAAGTTTCCCTTTCGAGAATGTGCGCAAGGTGTTGCTCGTTGTCACCTAATCTAGCTTAACTAAAAGCGGATTCGAGTTGGGCAGTGATCTTTGAACGGGGTCAAGTTGAAGTGTCCCAGGTTTTGTTCCGTTTGAGTA
>NZ_KV803780.1:224476-229905 GCF_001811185.1 Corynebacterium sp. HMSC067D03 | reverse complement strand
GGTGTGACGTGCGGATTGTTCAGCAATCCGCACCACCTGCTTACCCCCGGAAATTACCCCCGTTTTACGAGCACACACGCAACAATAGCCTTCGAGACACGAAAAACAGGGCGCTTTAGCCCTGTTCTGCTAGTGCGTTTCGCGCCCAACTAGCCGATGAGCCCACTGCTGAACACCATGCCCAACACGACCTGGACAAACACCACCGGCATCTTTCGATCTGCTAGCACAATCCCGAACACCACTAGCAGACCAGGAGAACACCACCCCAACGCTCATCGTCTAGCACCCCGAAACACCAGCTAGACGATCAGCCCCATAACGACAAACAACCCCAACACCACCAGGGCAAACACAGAGGCCAAAACGAGACCGTCTAGCAGCATCACAAGCCCAGCTAGACGATCAGCCCACAGACGCGGAAACGCCCGCTGGTGTCGAATCCGGCGGGCGTTTCTATGCCTGGTTTTTAGTTCTCGTTGGTCTCGCGGCGACGGCCGAGCGCCAGGTAGGCGCCACCCACCAGCATCAGCAGGACGCCGAGGGAGATCACGGCGCGCATCGGCGTACCGGTATCCGCAAGATCACCGTCGCGCTCCTTGCTGGAGGAGGTGGTGGTCTTCTTCGTGGAAGTCGAACCCTTCGCAGCAACGCGGTTGGAGTTGTTGCTTGCGTTCTTCACGGACGTGGTGCGGCCCGTGGAGCGGCTCGGGGTGGTCTTCAGCGGCAGTGGCGTCGCCGAGGACTTCGTGGTCTTCGCACCGCCACCGGCACCTGCGAGACCCGCGGCGCCGGCCATTGCGGCTGCTGGGCCGAGAACCTTGGTGGCAATCGGCTTGAACTCATCAATCGCCTTCAAAATCTGCTGCGGACGGTTCAGCGTGGTCACCTTCGGATCACGGGCGAGAACGATCTCTGCGGTCTTCGCGTTGCGCTGGACCTGGATTTCCGCATTCTTGTAGCCGTGCGGTGGTTCGATCAAGGTGAGCTTGATCAGCTTGCGATCCTTAGCGTCCTTATTCAGATCGAACACGACGTTTGCGCGTCCGTCGGCACCAGTCCTACCGGCAACGCGGCCATCAGCGCTCTTGAACTCAGCGCCTTCAACAGCCTTGTTGTCATCGGTGCGGACGAGGACCTCCATGACCCAGTCGTCCTCAGCCGCAGGCGCGGTTGGGGTCGTGGCCGAGTTGGTCGGGGTCTCGGTTGCAGGCGTGGTCGTTGTCGTGGCCGGGTTGGTCGGGGTCTCGCTGCCCGGGGTTGCGGTCGGGGTTGCAGCGCCAGTCTCCGGGTTGTCAAGGCCAGGCAGCTTGAGGCCAGCGACACCGGCGAAGTTGTCAGCTTCATCGCCCTTGGCGACGACGTTAGAAACCGCGTTGTCCTTCACGTGGATAGCGGTCGCGTCGTCGTCTGCAAAGACGAACTCGCCGTCTTCGTTCTTGTAGGCGTAGTTCAGTGCCTTTACCTTCGGCAGGGTTGCCTTTTCCGGCACTGTCACAGCGGTGTGGGTCGCGGCTGGGGCCTTCTCGTCGACGTCGAGGTGCCACAGGTACGCCTCACCCTTGTCGTTGGTGGACAGGGCGACAAGCGAGGTCTCGTTCTTCTCACCGTCGGCAGCCCATGCGGCGGGCTTGCCGGCTTCCTTCACGCCGTCGATCTTCAGCGGCTTAGTGGTGAACCCGAGCGGGGTGTTCTTGGCGCCCGACTTATCGTCGGAAAGATCCAGGGTGTACACCTTGTCCTCGCCGAACAGCACAAGCGTGCCGCCTGCGGTGAAGGCAGCGGTGTCGATCTTGGTGGCGTCGTCACCCTTGAGGTCGATCTTGCCCAGATCCATCAGACCACCATCGTTGGCGTTAATGCGCAGCAGGTGGCCGGCGTCCTTGCCCTCCTCGTCCTGGGAGATGGCGTACAGCAGCTTGTTTTCAGGGTGGCGCGCAAGAGCGGTGTAGGTGCGGCCCTTGGAGTTGTACTGCGCGCCAGAGGTACCGGTGCCGTTACCGGGCGTATCCAAGAACAGGGCAGCAAATGCCTTTGCAGCGTCCGAAAGGTTCGAGTCCTTGGCTGGGGTCTGCGTGACCGGCGCGGCCGAACCCGCCACGGGGGTGGTGGTGGCCGGGGTGGTTGCTGGGGTCGTCGATACGCTGCTCGCATTGCTTGTCGACGACACCGGGTCCACCGCAGCAGACGACGTCACAGGCGCAGTCTCCTTCGCAGTAGCGCTCTCCTGCGCGTTTGCGACCGGCACGAGTGCGATCGAGCCTGCGACTGCTGCCGCGAGCGAAAGCCCGACGGCACGTTTTGCCTTGGATGTTGCTGCCATTATTACCTCTCGAGAATAGAAAAAGCGCGCGCGAGCGCCCCCAAAAACCACATATGAATGTATACGCCAACCTTGGACTTCACAATACATCCCGAACAAAAGCGAAACCCGCCTACTCGCCGAGCAATTTGCATCGGTTTCGTAGGCGGGTCAGCTTTTAGGCTTCAGCCGGTTCCGCAGGCTCCTCAGGCTTGGCGGTCTCCGTTGCCTCGGCCTTGTTGTTGGAGCTGCTGCCCTCGGTCTCTACATTCCAGCCGAACTGGCAGCTGGCGTAGTACAGACCCATGATCAGACCAGCCACAGCCAGGAGGCCAACACCGGCAACCGCAGCCGGGGCGGCCGGATTGATCTGGGACAGCTGGCGGTTGACCTGGTCGATCTGCGCCTGGAACTGGTTGAACACAGACGGGACTTCAATGTTCACGTTCGGCATCACGCTGCGCACTGCCTCGTTGGCCTGTGCGGCCGCGGCGTTGAGCTCGTCTTCGAACATCACACCGATACCACCGGCGACTGCACCGAGAAGGCCGATCGGCACCAGCCACGCAACCGGGTTGGATACCGAGGATGCGGTGGCCAGGCACTTGCCCAGGGAGCTGCCGTCCTCGCCAACAATTTCGTTGTCCCTGCCGATACCGCCACCTGCAGCGATGTCGCCGTTGCCCTTCTCAAACTGCAGACCGATCACGATTTCCTTCTGGGACGGATCATCCGCAGCCGGACGCAGTTCGAACGGCTCGGAGAACTTGCCGCGAACCTTGAACGGCTTCGACTCCAGGGTCGAGCCCGCACGGGACGAGTTCTTCTCCGGATCACGCGGATCAATCAGACGCAGGTTGCCCGGGTTGTCGATCTCGAAGGTGTACTCACCCCACGGTGCAGACTCGAAGTAGACGTTGCCGTCTTCGTTGGTCTCGCCCGCGATGGACGGACCACCATCGGTCGGAACCAGCTTGACCTTCAGCCCTGTGAGGCCTTCGTTCTCGTCCTGCGTGCGGTTCTGGTTCTCATCAACCCATGCGATCAGGCGCAGGTTGTCAGCCAGCGGAGCACCCTGGTCAACGATGATGTGAGCGTTGCCCTTGAGGTTCTCGCGCGGGGAGATGATCAGCGTGGATGACGGGTCATCGCCGTAGTCCGGTTCACCCGCGAGGCCGCGGCCACGAGCCGGACGCGTCGGGAGTTCACCCGTTGCTTGTGCTTGGTTGTGGTGACGGACATTGTTAGCCAGACCTTCCGGGATCTCAGCAGTGAAGATCACACGCTGACCTGGCAGCAACGTGCCATTGAAGCCCTCAGGCTTCTTAATCTCAAGATCCTTGACCTTCTTCAGCTGATCAGCTGGAACGTCGTTGCCATCCTTGTCCTTGGCATCGCCCTCAAAGATCGCGTCCTTCAGCTCCACGTTCACCATCGGTGCAGAACCGGTGTTCTGGATTTCGTAGGTGAACTTCAACGCGTTGCCGACGCCCATACGAACAGGCTTGTCCGGGTTGGTAGCAAAGCGGGCGTTGACCTTCTTGTGCACCTCTGCCTTGATGAACTTGGTGTACGCCGAATCCGGTGCGGAACCTACCTTTTCACCAGTAGAGGTTTCACCGAAGGCGGTAGCGACGTTGTTGAAGTCGAACGCGTCCTCCGGAGCCTTCATCTTGGCCTTAATCACCTCGGTTTCACCCGGGGCGAGCTCCGCAGTCCAGCCTTCCGGCATCTTCAATTCGATGTTGCGCGACTGAAGTTCCGGATCATCGATATCGATGTTCTTAATCGGCGTATCACCGGTGTTGGTGATGAAGAGCTCGTAGTAGAGATCTTCGCCGGGAAGGGTGGTCATGACATCGTCGACAAGATTGCCGTCCTTGTCCTTAACCTGGCCCAGGTTATCGGCGTCGCGGCCCCAGACCTGCTTCTCCAGTTTCAGGGAAGCATTCTTGGTCAGCTGGATTTCCGGCAGCTTCACGTCATCACCAGGGCGGACCGGAACCTTGATCTTGTCGATCTCGCGGTCGCTACCCGGAGTCAGGATCTCGATCTCGTTGACGCCAGGCGTGACATCTTCGATCTTGAAGTTGCCCTTCTCATCAACGTCGATGATCTTGGAGTCGCCGTTCGGGTCGGTCACTACGACCTTGGTACCCGGAACAGCATTGCCGTTGCCGTCGTTGACATTGCCCTCAATGGACTGATCGATCGGAGCCTTGACACGGATCTCGCCCATGTCGGTACGCTCGCCCTGCTTCACCGTGACCTTACGGTTCAGCGGCTTGCCGTTGATGTCGGTGTCCGGCCAGCCCTCCGGCAGCTCAATTTCCATGTCGAAATCGACGACGCCTTCAGGGAAGTACTGGAAATCGATCTCCGGGGTGACGAAGAAGCCGTCTCCATCAACGCTGAGCGGAATCTCGTAGTCGAAGTACTCCGGTCCCTTGGTCTCCTCAGTGCGGGGATCGACCGAGATGGTGTTCGGATCAGCGACATCCTTCTTGATGAACTTGATCTTTGCACCCTGGATCGGGTTACCGTGCTCATTGATCAACCAACCACCGACGGTGTTTTCACCGATGCGGTCAGACTTGTCCTTGCGGCCACGTTCCGACTTGTCGACCTCGAACTCGATCGGATCAGACTCGCCGTCCTTGACCTCAACGATCTTCGGACGTGGGTTGTTCATGCCCTCAGGGGTCTCTACCTCGACGATGTACTTACCGTCAGGCAGCGGCTTGTCGTCCGGACCATGGATCTCGAAGTTGCCCTCTGGATCCGTGATCTCTACGTTCTCAGCAACCTTCTCGCCATCAGGTCCGTAAACCGTGACATTCGGCTTACCCTCGCCGTCCTGCGGCAGCGGCTTGCCGTCCTTGTCCTTGACTGTGCCGGTAATGGAAGGCTTGGTCTCGGCCGGAGTGGTCGTGGTCGGCGTCGGCTTTTCAGTCGTCGAGGTCGGCGTCGGCTTCGACGTGGTCACGGTCACCTTCGTGGTCGTCGGCTTCTCAGTTGTCGAAGTTGGCGTCGGCTTCTCAGTCGTCGGAGTCGGCGTCGGCTTGCTGGTCGTCGGCTTCGGGGTCGGGTTGATGTTCTCCAGCTTGGTGTCCTGGTCCTTCTTCAC
>NZ_KV803780.1:219086-224376 GCF_001811185.1 Corynebacterium sp. HMSC067D03 | reverse complement strand
GGAGTGACCACAACCGTGTAGTCACCCGTCGGAATCTCATCCAGCTTCACATTGCCGTTGGAATCAATCGACACCTCACGACGCTCATTCGTCTTCGGGTCAACCAACTCAATCTTTTCAACAGCTTCCGGATCCACAGAACCAGACACCGAACCCTTATCGCGCGAAGGCGCAACATTCTCCAGCTTGGTGTCCTGGTCCTTCTTCACCTCCACTGTCTGATCCTTAGGCGCGGTGTACTTATCCTTATCCTTCGGAGTGACCACAACCGTGTAGTCACCCGTCGGGATTTCCTTCAGGTCCAGGTTGCCGTTGCCATCCATCGGCACCTCACGACGCTCCTGCGTCTCCGGGTCAACCAACTCAACCTTGGACACAACATCCGGATCAACCGAACCAGACACCGAACCCTTATCACGGGTAACGGTCAACGTGACCTTGCCATCGCTGTTTTCCGGGACGTATGTCGCGACCTCGCCTGTGACCGAGTAACCCTTAGGTGTCTTCACCTCTAGTACGTAAGAACCAATTGGGGCCTTTTCCCAGGTAAATTCACGATCTTTTGTTCCGAAACTGTAGGTATCGGTGTCGTTATGGAGAGCGTTAACTTTAACCGGTACAGGAGTATCGAGCTCTACTGTCAAGGAGCCAATTCGCTTAGTCAGCGAGAAGTTCTTAGTTTCGATGCCATTATTCGTAACGTTAGCGCTCTGCGGGTCAGGCACGGCAAGGTCACCAGGAACAGTTTCGGTCACAACCTCGACCCGGTATTTACCAGTTGGCAAATCCGTAACCGAGTACTCGCCGTTATTTACGTCAACAATCTTTTCAACATCGCGGGTGGCATCTTCGTCTCCGGTAACACGGATCTTCAGATTCGAGCCCTTTGGGGCATTCGTTACAGACCCCTCAATGGAACCCTTCTCGCGCTGCGGAGTGATATCTCCGAGTTTGCTCTCTTTCTCAGCCTCAATCTTCACCTGCCGGCCATCAGGCTTTGCGTATCCGTCTGCTGGTGTAACTACAAGGGTGTAATCCCCCTCTGGAATGCCAGATGCCGAGATTTTACCGTCAGCATCCACCGATACAGACGTAGATCTTCCATTGGCATCAACGAGTTCAACCTTTTGAATTGAGCCACGCTTCGCAGTTCCAGACAAAGAACCCTTGGTGGATTTCGCCTTCATTATGAGTTCAGAGAAGGACGCACCACGGCCCGGGAATCCCGCATTGCTCGCACCTTTCGCGCGAATCAGGAATGACTTGCCATCACGGACGCGATAATCAATCGGATTCTCAAGCTCCAGGGTGATTCGCCGACTGTACTTCCCCTTAGCATCTTCTGAGATCTTCTCAACCTTGGCAGATTTGACCATCACTGATCGGTCACCCTGCTCAACAGTCAGCACCTGGTTCGCAAATTTCTCATCAAGCGCTTTGATCTTACGTTTTTGAGACCGATTCGGGGCATCGACATTTGAAACCGTCAAATAGACATCAAATGTGATCTCTTTGACGTTTTCCAAACCTTTCGGCTCGTTGTCCCCAGCGTAAAGAACCCAGTCCTTCCCCTGGGTAGTTGGACGAACCTGGCTAATTGACAGCTGCTCTTCTGCGGCCGCCTCAAAGGCAAAGGAACCACCAACAACACTCGGCACAGCCAAACCAGACAGCGCCAGCGATACTGCGGTCATACCCGCGATCGCGGTGCGTTTGCCGGAGAAGCCGCGACGTGCGGAACGGTGCGCGCCGGCGTTCGCGTTGAAATCGAACGGGTTAGAAGCGTTATTCAAGATTGCTCCAATGGTTGATTTATCTATAACGGGAGAAATTCGGGCAAGAAGTACATAGAACACGAACTTCAGCACGAGACTGCCAAATAAATTACCAATTTGGACAGTTGCTTTCAAGCGCGCTTACACCTGAAATACCCGTTTAATCAGGGCTTATTCAGCTTCAAAGAGTTCCTTAATGTTCATCGAAAGTTCATCTAAGAAACTTGGACACGAGAAAGGCCCCACACGATCCGTGTGGGGCCTTCCCAAAATTGGTGCGCCCGGAGGGATTCGAACCCCCAACCTTCTGATCCGTAGTCAGATGCTCTATCCGTTGAGCTACGGGCGCAGTGCCTGTTGGCAACGAAGAAGAACATTACACCCGGCAGGGCGCACCACCAAAACGGCAGTTCAGGACACCATTACAGGCCAAGGACACTCTTGGCGATGAGGAAGTAAATGACCAAACCGGTCGCGTCGCAGAAGGTAGAGATGAACGGGTTGGAGAACACCGCCGGGTCGGCGCCGACTGCGCGAGCGATGATCGGCATGATGCCGCCGACGGTCGCGGACATGGCGCACACACAAAAAAGTGTGGAACCGATCACAATGCCTATTTCTTGCCCGAAAACGGCCCACGCGATACCCAAACCGAGGATGCCAAGCACCGAACCAAGGGTCGCGCCGACGCGCAGTTCGCGCCACATGACTTTAAAGATGTCGCCCTTGGTCACGTCGTGAAGCGCTAGCGCACGCGTCACCGTTGTCGCGGCCTGGTTACCGGTGTTGCCGCCGGTGCCGGTCAGCAGCGGAATAAATAGGGACAGCACGGTCACTTGGGCGAGCGTGTCCTCAAAGATGCCGAGCACCTGCACGGTCAGAATCGCGGAAACCGCCAACACGAGCAGCCACACGATGCGGGAGCGCACCAGGTTGAGCACCGGCGTGGACAGATACGGCTGCTTCAGCGACTCGGAACCGCCCTGACGTGCGGAGTCCTCGCTGTCGGCGAACTCGACGATGTCCTGGGCCTCGTCGTAAGTAAAAATGCCCACAAGGTGCTGGCCGTTATCCACCACCGGGTACGCGAGGTGACCAGACGCGAGCAGGCGACGCGCCGCATACTCGGCGTCTTCGCTCTCCACGACGGTGGGGGTTTCGCGCATGATGGTGCCCACTTCGTCGTCCGCACGCGCCTTGAACAGGTCCTTCAGGCTGAGTACGCCGGTGACGTGGTGCATGTCGTCGATAACTGGCACGGTGTAGATCGTCTCCAGGTCATCAACATGCGCGCGCAGCTTATCGACGACCTCCTGCGCCGTCTCCGTCGCACCAACCGCCTCCACATTCGGCGACATCACACGGCCGACCGACCCCTTCTCGTAGGCGAGAATCAGGTCTGTGTAGGCGCGGTCGTCCTCATCCAACTCGTTGAGAACCCGCTCCGCCACCTCCGGATCCATGTGATCGAGCAGCATGACCAAGTCCTCGGTGCCGAGGGCATCGAACAGGCCGGGGATCTGATGATCACCTAAGGCTTCGACGATTTCGGCCTGGTGGGCGGGCGCGAGGGCGTCGAAAAGCATAGCGGCTCGAGGCGCTGGCAGCAGTCGCACCAGCTCCGCACCGCGTCTCGACGGCTGCCGCTCCACCAAACGGACGATGTCACGCAAGTCCATCCCCGCGAGTTTGTGCTGCATAGCAGCCAAATCGCGCGGGGATAGGCGGCGGCGCCGCAGTCTCCGTTCAATATTGGCCAAATCAGCCGTTTGCATAGCTCTCACACCGCGAGCGTACCTGGCTTCATATTCACCCGAGCGGGGGCTATTCCCAGATAGCTATTCCGCATTTATTACGCATGTGTAAAACTTTACGAACGTTTTGCGATACATCTCGCGGAAACACCCAGGAATCGGCGTTATCGCCCAGACCCAAGGAGCCCCCATGGCAAAAACTGTACGTTCCCGACGCGTATCCATCGCGGCGGGCGCGCTCTCCCTGGCGCTGGTGGCGCCATTCGTATCCCCCGTCAGCATCACCCCGGTGGCGGCAGCTGTCGACGCCAGCGCGTTCGACACCACCTACACCACCACTAACTTCTGGGACGTCGACGAAGCAGCCGTGGAAGGGCTTGTGCTTGAGCCCGGCGACAAGGTCGAAGCAACGGCACTCCTTCTCGCCCGCAATAAATGGCGCTTCCGCACCAGCGGCTGCAACCTGATTCTCATCCGTCCAGAGGCTGCGATCTCCTTCGGGAAGGGCAACCAGAACATTGCGGTCAAGGTGACCAAGGCCGACGGCTCTTCCTTCGACACCACGCTGAAGGTCAACGTCGTGGATAAGAAGGCCGATGGAAACACGTTCACCGAGCCTGCCGACGCCTGCCCGACCCCAGAGGAGCCAACGCCTGAGGCTCCTACCTCGGAGGAGCCGACACCTGAGGCCCCAACGTCTGAGGCCCCAACCTCGGAGGAGCCCGCTCCGACCACGACCGCTCCTGCAGAAGAGCCCACCTCTGAGCCGGCTCCGACGACGGCAACCCCGCCGGCGGAGGAGTCGTCGACAAGCAATGCCCCGAAGACAACCGCAAACGCCTTCAACGGTCGCTTCAACACCGCCAACTTCTGGAACAAGAAGGAAGCAGTGGTCGAAGGCCTGAAACTGCAGCCGGGTGACACCGTCGCACCGACGACGAACACGATCTTCAACTGGAACTTCCGTAACGACAACGGCACCCTCACCGTGATTCGCCCGCAGTCCGCGACTGCTTTTGGTACCGGCAACAAGGACATCGCTGTGAAGGTGACCCCCGCCGAGGGCGAGGCGTTCACGACCACGCTGCGTCTGAACGTTATCGACGAGCGCCCCGTCGGCGATTGGGAAAAGGAGCTGGAGAAGACCTACCCGGTCGACTTTGAGAAGTCCACCTCCGCCAAGACGCTGGATGCGCTCAAGCTGCCGAAGGGCGTGACCCTGAGCAAGGGTGGCGTGAGCCTGCCGACCGGCTGGAGCGTCACCACCGACGCCGACGGCGTCCGCATCACCCCGCCGACCACCTTCACGGAAGGCGACATTGAACTGCCTGTCTCCGTCGAGCAGGTCCACGACGACGGCACGAAGGACACGTTCAAGGCAACGCTGAAGATTGCTGCGAAGAACCCGTCCAAAACCCCGGCTGAAGTAGCAGGTACCGCAGCAGACATTCTCGGCCCGCTGCTGGGAAGCATCATCGGCGGCGCGACCGGCGGCACCGGCCTGGGCAGCCTGATTGGCAACCTGATCGGTGGCGGCAAGGGCGAAGGCTCCGAAGGCGGCAGCGGCGGTAACGGCAGCGGCGCCGGCGGCCTCCTCGGCAACCTTCTCGGCGGTCTGCTCGGTGGCGGTAAGGACGGCAAGAGCCCGCTGGAGGGCATCGTCAAGGTTGAGGTGCAGCCGAGCGGCATCATCGTCACCGGCAACGCCAACCCGACGGTGGAGATCCGTGACAACGGCTCCAACAATGGTTCCGGCAACTC
>NZ_KV803780.1:190040-218986 GCF_001811185.1 Corynebacterium sp. HMSC067D03 | reverse complement strand
ACGGTGGACATTCGCGACAACGGCTCCAACAACTCCGTGGTTGTTACCGATAATGCGAACCCGCGCGACAACTTCAACAACAACGGCAACCCGTCCGTTGTCATTACGGATAACCTGAACCCGGTTATCACGGGCAACATGAACGACAACGGGTCCAACAACGGCTCGAACAACTCCGTTGTGGTCACCAACAACGCCAACCCGGTCATCACCAACAACGCCAACAACAACGGCTCGAACAACTCGGCCATTGTGACGGGCAACGCGAACCCTGTTGTCACCGGCAACGCCAACAACAACGGTTCTGGTAACTCGGTCGTCGTCACGGACAATGCAAACCCGCGCGACAACCTGAACAACAACGGTTCCAACAACTCGGTCGTGGCGACGAACAACGCGAACCCGACCGTTGTCATCACCGGCAACGCGAACGACAACGGCTCGAACAACTCCGTTGTGGTCACGAACAACGCCAACCCGGACATCCGCGACAACGCCAACGGTGGTCTGTTCGGCAGCTCGGGTGGCTCCTCGAAGAAGGGTGGCAACGGCGACCAGCAGGGCGGCGACAAGCTCGTCGGCGCCAAGGTCAACGCCACCGGTGGGTCCTCCGACCCGCGCTGCATCGCTTCCCTCGTCGGCCTTGGCGTGCCGCTGGTCCTGATGCTGCCGCTCGCGCTGGCTAACCAGGCGGGCCTCCCGGGCCTGGGTCAGGCAAACGGCCAGGCTGGCGACATCTTCACCGCGGCCGCCCGCAACGCTGGCCTCGATCCTGCCCAGGCGATGGCAATCGGCGGCGGTATCGTCGGCCTGGTTTCCGCGCTGCTGATCGCTACCGCGGTACGCACCTGTGTCCCGGACGTGCAGAGCGTTGACATCAACGTCAACGGCTCGTCCCGCAAGGATAAGGAGGAGGCGCCGACTACGGTTGCGCCGGTCGTCGAGACGCAGTAGCCCCTCAATGCGAAAACCCCCGCTGAGCGGGGGTTTTTCTTGTGCGCCCGGAGGGATTCGAACCCCCAACCTTCTGATCCGTAGTCAGATGCTCTATCCGTTGAGCTACGGGCGCAATGGCGGAGATGACAGGATTTGAACCTGCGGCCCCCGTCAAGGGGGCAACTCCTTAGCAGGGAGCCCCATTCGGCCACTCTGGCACATCTCCAGCGCTGCGTACACATTACCTGTATCCGGGCGAGCAGCCAAATATCACCGAAATCCGTCCGTATACTCGGCCGCATGAAAATCCACACGTGGCTCAATTCCGGACTGGCAGCACGCGACAATTCCGGCGACACCGCGGATTACCTCGTCTGGTTCCCCGCGGCGCTAGACACGCTCGGCACTGGTCCGCTCACCGGCTCGCTGCATTTCACGCCGAAAACATCGGTGCTGCGCGACGCGCCCGAAGGCACTGTGCTGCTCGGCATCCCAGCGGGCGATCTTCAGGGCATTCTGCCTATCGACGACACCACCACCCCCGTACACCTCACCAACCCCCTCCCCCTCGAGCAGATCCAGGTCGTCGCCGGCCAGAACCGCCCGGACACCAAGCGCGCCATCGAAATCCTGCGTGACGTTCCCGGCGAACGCCAGTTCCACACCATGCCGGAGCTCTTCCCATAAGAAGTAATTGGCGGAGACGAGGGGATTTGAACCCCTGGAGGGATAAACCTCGCCGGTTTTCAAGACCGGTGCATTCGGCCGCTCTGCCACGTCTCCTCGTCGCAAAGCAAGTGCGACGCACATACTCTACAACACGTCGCGCGTCGCTCAATCTCGGTAGCCTGGCCGCATGAAAGCGATCACACTTATCGACGACACCAACCCCCGCTCCCTCGAACTCACCGAAGTGGACACCCCGCAACTGCAGGACGGGGAGGTGTTGGTCAGGGTCACGGCGGCGGGCGTGAACCGTGGCGACATCGTGCAGGCCGAAGGCAAGTATCCACCACCGAGGGGCGAGTCGGAGATTATTGGCCTGGAGTGCGCCGGCGTGATCGAGGATCCGGGCACCACCGGCCGCGAAAAGGGCGAAGAGGTCGGCTGCCTGCTGGCGTGCGGTGGCTACGCCGAGTACGTCGCGGTGCCGGAAGGGCAGCTCACGCCGAAGCCTGCGAACCTCACGTTGGAGGAAACCGCCGGGGTGGTGGAGGCGGCCTGCACGGTGTGGTCGAACCTGGGCATGCTCGCCGGCATCCAAGAGGGCGACAACGTGCTGATCCACGGCGGCGCGGGCGGCATCGGCTCGTTTGCCATCCAGCTGTGCAAGGCGCTGGGCTGCACCGTCGCCGTCACTGCGGGTAGCCAGGAGAAGCTCGACTACTGCAAGGGCCTCGGCGCGGACGTCCTTATTAACTACAAGGAGCAGGACTTCGACGAGGAACTCAAGGCCTGGGCGGACGTGATCCTCGACGTGGTTGGCGGGCCGTACCTGGAGCAGAACATCAAGGCGCTCAACACCGACGGCCGCCTCGTGGTCATCGCGGTGCAGGGCGGGCCGAAGGGCACGCTATCGCTTGGCCGGATGATGCCGAGGCGCCTGTCGGTCCACGCCACTACCCTGCGCGCCCGTCCGCGTCCGATGAAGGCGGAGATTGTCGCCTCGACGGTGAAGAACGTCTGGCCGCTCATCGAGTCCGGCCAGATCAAACCCAACATCACCTCCACGTTCCCGCTTGCCGACGCCGCCAAGGCCCACGACCACATGGATTCCGGCGACAACACCGGAAAAATCGTCCTGACCGTCTAGGCCAGTGAGGCGACTGTGCGCACCAACTGCTCGATGTCGTTCTGGGTATTAAAGGGCGACATGGCGATGGTGACGGCGCCGCCCATGTCGGCGACGCCCATGTCGTCGAGAAGCTGTGTCTGCGTCGTCTGAGCAGCCACAATACCGTGCGCCACCAGGCGATTCAGCACGGTCTCCGACGGCACGCCCCGCACACCGAATGCCAGGCGCGGGATGCGCTCCACACGCGCGTCCTCCGCCGCCTCACCCGTCACACCGACAATGTGCACCGCAGGCAGCGTGCCCAAAAACGTATGCAGATCATCCCGCAGCCCGTTCAGGTACGCGGTGGTCTCCCCCATCGAATACTTCAAGCGATTGCGTCTCGACGACCTCCCCGCCGCCCCCTCAACCAACGACGCATAATGCTCCACCGTGGCCGGCACACCACCAGCAAGACCAGGCGACACCTCCAACTCGAGAGCCTCACGGTCCAAACGCTTAAACATCGCCGCGTCACGGAAAATCAACGCCGCGATCTCCGGGCCACCAAACTGGGCCATATCCACCGCGGCGATATCGGCACCCCACGCATCCAAATCCAACGGACGGTACGGGGCGTACGCCGACGCATCCACAAGCACCCACGCCCGGGACTTCTCACGCACCGCCTCCACAATGTCCGCAACGCCCACAACGTTGCCCAACTCCGGATGCGCCGCCGGCACCGACACCAAACGCGTCGACCCGTCCGCAATGTCGCGGTACTGCCACGCAGGCAAATCGCCGGTGGCCAGATCGGCCTGCGCCCAGGTCGTCGATACGCCAGCGCGCTGCAAACGCCCCGACAACACCGGACGATCCACCGGATTCAGCACCATCGACGAGTTATGCCGCAACATCGGACGCATCGCCGACACCAACGCCGAATACAACGCCGGAACACTCGGCCCCAACACCACCTGCTCCGGCATCACCCCAGCCAGATCCGCAATAGCTACCCGCGCCGCCATCGGATACTCCGCCCCCTCCGGCAAACCAACATCCGACCGGGAATGCGATCCCAACACCGGCTCCGGCGGCGGCACCGACGCAGCATTACGGAAACTGCGCGCAACCGCCCCCGCAACCTTCTCCGGCACCTGCGGCGACACATGCGCATTCAGATACGTCCAACCGCCACCCAACGACCCGTACAGCCCACGGACCCCCCACACGTCATAAGCCACGGCAGACCTCCTTCACGCAAGAACGCCCCTAATTATGCACGCACGTCCGACACAGCGCACACCGCCAGCTCGGGAGCACGAAACATGTGCACTAGGGTGAACTGCGTGCATAACGTAGAACAACTGCGCGATGACGTCGCCCGGATGACCAGCGCCCCTGGCGAAAACACCCCGCCGTCAGCATCCAAAACATTCCGGCGGGCATTCGACGACCTCATCCGCGGCTGGGGCCAACACGAGCTCTGGCTCCAACTCGGCTGGCAAGACATCAAACAACGCTACCGACGCTCCACGCTCGGCCCCCTCTGGATCACCATCGCCACCGGTGTGATGTCGCTCGCCCTCGGCCTGCTGTACTCCATGCTGTTCCAAATCGACGTCGCCGAGTTCCTCCCCCACGTCACCGTCGGCTTCATCGTCTGGGGCTTCATCTCCGGCTGCATCAAAGACGGCGCGAACGTCTTCATCGAAAACGAAGGCCTGATCAAACAGCTCCCCTCCGCCCTGTCGGTCCACATCTACCGGCTCGTGTGGCGCCAAACGCTGTTCCTCGCCCACAACATGGTCATTTGGGTGATCCTGGCGCTGATCTTCCGCATCCCCATCACCCTGAACACACTCCTATTCATCCCGGGTATGGCCCTGTTGCTGGTCAACGGCGTGTGGGTCGCCATGTTCTTCGGCATGGTGGCCACCCGCTTCCGCGACGTCGCCCCGCTGCTCGAAGCCCTCGTCCAACTCCTCTTCTACGTCACCCCAATCGTGTGGACGACGAGGACGCTGAAGGACCAGGGTGGTGTCGTCGAAAAGCGTGCAATGCTCGCCGAGATCAACCCCCTGTTCCACTACCTCGAAATCGTCAGAGCACCGCTTATCGACGACCCCGTCGCCGCCTACCACTGGCTCATCGTCATCGCCTGCACCATCGTCGGCGTACTCATCACCCTGCTGGCCATGAAACAGTGGCGCTTCCGCGTGCCGTACTGGGTCTAGGAGTTACACATGGTTTCCATCGACACCTACAACGCCTGCGTCGACTTCCCCATCTTCGACGCCAAATCCCGCTCCCTGAAAAAGGCCATGATGTCCTCGGCCGGCGGCAAAATCGGCCAGAACGCCTCCAACACCGTCGTCGTCGAAGCACTCCGCGACATCAACCTGCATTTAAGGGAGGGCGACCGCGTCGGCCTCGTCGGCCACAACGGCGCAGGTAAAACCACCCTGCTGCGACTACTGTCCGGCATCTACGAACCAACCCGCGGCGTCGCCGACGTCCGCGGCCGCGTCGCCCCCGTCTTCGACCTCGGCGTCGGCATGGACCCCGAAATCTCCGGCTACGAAAACATCATCATCCGCGGCCTGTTCCTTGGCCAGACCCGCAAACAGATGAAAGCCAAAATGGACGACATCGCCGAATTCTCCGAACTCGGCGACTACCTCTCCATGCCCCTGCGCACCTACTCCACCGGCATGCGCGTCCGCCTGGCGTTGGGCGTGGTCACCTCCATCGAACCCGAGATCCTGCTTCTCGACGAAGGCATCGGCGCCGTCGACGCCGCCTTCATGTCCAAAGCCCGCGTGAGGTTGGCCGAAATGGTCGAGCGCTCCGGCATCCTCGTGTTCGCCTCCCACTCCAACGACTTCCTGGCGCAGCTCTGCAACACCGCGCTGTGGGTGGACAAGGGCGAAATTAGGGAGGCCGGCCTGGTTGCCGACGTCGTCCGCGCCTACGAAGGCCCCGAAGCCGGCGACCACGTCGCAGAACTGGTGCAGCGCTTCCACGGGTAGGTGTTGGTTGGGCCCTCCAGCCTCCCGCTCGGCCGGTCGGCTGACAAAGTCCGGCGGAATCTGTCAGTCAGCCGCATACTTGCAGGTCAGAAATCGCCCCTGACAGATTTTGTAAAATTTGTCAGGGACGTCCGTCTCCAGATCCCTCAACGCCCGGCGAGCACCTCAGTGATCAACGCCGTCAGTAGGTCAACGAATTTGTGCACGTTGGCGGAGGTGAACCGGAGCACCCTCCAACCGGCGATGGTGAGCCCCGAGTTGATGTCAGCATCCTTGTGCCATTGAGTGGCGGAGTTGTGGTGGGCCCCGTCGTACATAATGCCGATCTTCAGCTCTGGAATGGCCAGGTCAAACCTCGTGAGGATCTTCTTACCCCTGTAGACAGCCACCTGTTCTTCTAGCTCGAGCCCCAGCTTGGAACACACCATTTGGGCAAGTAGGCGGATTTCGGTTTCCTTCGGAGAATCCGCCAGACTGCTTGATTCCGCTAGGGCCCGCGCAACCCACCTTTGGTCGATGATTCCAGGGCTGGCTTGGAGGATCGATAGTGGTTCAACACCGAGGTAACGCTGCACGCAGTCGAGGAGCGTGATTGCTTCAACTATGTCGAGGCTGTGCCCGGCTAACGTCCTCGGCTGCTGCGCCTTAGCCATTTTGCGAATCTCTTTCAGCGCCTGGACTGTGGCAGCCGCGGGGCTGGCAACGCGTAGCGGATAGCTGCCGTTTTTGACGTCCCACACTTCAGTTTTTCTACATCCGCGTCGGACGATTGAGGGGCGGTGGATGTTGCCTTGTCGGTTGCGTTCGGCGGAAGGGTTCATTAGCACGGTGTCTTTCCCTTCGACCAGGTAGGGCAGCCCATATAGGGCCAACGCGCTGTATCCAAGCACCACCGAGCTTGGGTTCTCGATTCCATGGGCAGCCGCGCGGTAAGCAATGGGTGTTTGATAAATGATGCCTTTAGGGTGGCGGCGGGCGTCGGATTGAGCGGTGTCGAATGGGCGTTGGAGGCCGGCTTGGATGTGGAAGTGTTGGCTGATGCGGACGGTTTTCAGCCCTTGTGGGAGGTGTGCCACGTAGAAGAGGCCGTGGGTTGGTCCGACACTCATGCCGTTTCGTAGGTTCGTCATGGTTATTAGACGCAAGAACGACGGTTTGGGATCCCTCGGGCACAATAAATGTATGACTGCCTTGAATCGCAACGGTACGACTGCTGCCGTGATTGTGACCCATAAGCGCGTTGACCTGCTGCGACATTCGTTGGAGCAGGTGGTGTCGCAGACGCATCCGGTGGATTGGGTCATTGTGGTGGATAACGGTGATGAGGATGCGGTGCGTGTGCTTGTCGACGAGCTCGCCAACGACAAGGGCGTCTACCTACCAAGCAAGACCAATCTGGGCGGGGCGGGTGGCTTCGCGTATGGGTTCTTGCACGCGTTGGCGCTGGGGGCGGATGCGATTTGGTGCGCGGATGATGATGGTCGCCCGAAAGACCACACCGTCCTCGAAGAGCTCTACCGAACCGCAGAGAAGCATCAGTTGTCGGAGGTGTCGCCGGTGGTGGCGAACATTAACGACCCGGAGAAGCTGGCCTTTCCGCTGAGGCAGGGCACGACGTGGCACCGGCGTGTTGATGAGCTGCAGGGCGATTTTTTGCCGCAGTACGCCAGTCTGTTTAATGGCGCGTTGATTTCGGCGAAGGCGATGGAGCGCATCGGTGTGCCGGATTACCGTCTGTTTATCAGGGGCGATGAGGTGGAGTACCACCGTCGTCTGGCGCAGTCGGGCCTGAAGTATGGCACGGCGTTGACGGCGTTTTATCTGCACCCGGATGGGTCGGACGAGTTCCATCCGATTATGGGCGGGCGGGCGCACGCGCAGTTCCCGGACAATGAGACGAAGCGGTATTTCACGTACCGCAACCGTGGCTACATCATTAATCAGCGCGGCATGAAGAAGATGCAGTTGCAGGAGGTTGTCCGGTTCGGGTGGTTCTTCCTGGTGGAGAAGAAGGATCCGAAGGGCTTCGTCGATTGGCTGAAGTTGCTTAGGCGGGGGGCGCGAGAGGACTTTCGCCGCCCTTAGCGCCTTTAAAGATCCAGTAGCGCTGGAGGAGGAAGTTGGTAGTCGTCGCTACGCCTTGTGCGATGACGAAGGACACGGCGTTCTTCCACGAATCTTGCAAGCCTAGCGACGACAACGGCTCGTCCGTCACCCTCCACAGCAACATCTGCACCGCAAACGTGGTGGCGTAGAGGATGAACACGGCGCCGGCTTTTTTGGCGTCGATTTTGGCGTTGAAGGCGAACTTGGAGTTCAGCACGTAGGCGGAGATGGTGCCGAAGACCCAGCCCACGGCCTTGGCAAGGTCGCGCTGGACGTCGAGGGCTTGGTCGAGGGTGTTGGTGATGCCGAAGTCGATGACAGCGCAGCCGATACCGATGACCAAAAACGGGATGAGCTGCTGTTTTAGGGAAGCGTTCGAGGACACGGGCGTTTACCCTACTAGGCTCGTGTGCCATGAGGAAGCATTACAAAGGTGATGACCCGGACGCGATCCACGAGGCGGCGCAGCGTGTGGAGGTCCCCCTGTCCGACTTCATGGTGCGGCTGATGGCCGAGGAGCTGCCGTTTGTGGACTCCAAGGGCCGTACACGCATTTATGAGATTCTTCGCGAACACGACGGACCTGTGATTTCGAGCCAAGAAGAACTGCCCGCGGAGATTCGTAGCATTATGGATCTCTAGTCCGGCGGTAGGGTTGTGGGCATGGAACTGACAACCCAATCCCTCTACGGATGGGGCCGTACCGCCCCGTCCACCGCCCAGGTCCTGTCCACCCCTGACGTGGACACGATTGCGGAGGCAGTCAAGCGGGTCGCGGATGAGAACGCGGACCTGCCCGAGCACAAGCGCCGCGGCGTCATCGCCCGTGGTCTGGGTCGCTCCTATGGTGATCCCGCCCAGAATGGTGGCGGTTTGGTCGTCGATATGACGCCGCTGAACCGGATCCACTCCATCGACCCGGATTCCGGCATTGTCGACGTCGACGCGGGCGTGAGCCTTGACCAACTGATGAAGGCCGCCCTGCCGTATGGCCTGTGGGTTCCGGTGCTGCCGGGTACCCGCCAGGTCACAATTGGTGGCGCGATCGGCCCGGATATTCACGGTAAGAACCACCACTCGGCGGGTTCCTTTGGCAACCACGTGTTGTCCATGGAGCTACTGGTGGCAGACGGCCGCGTGCTGCACCTGGAGCCGACCGGCGAGACCGCTGAGCTGTTCTGGGCCACCGTTGGCGGCATGGGCCTGACCGGCATCATCCTGCGCGCCCGGATCCAGATGACCAAGACGGAGACCGCCTACTTCATCGCGGACACCGACCGCACCAACACGCTCGACGAGACGATCGCGGTGCACTCCGACGGCTCTGAGGTGAACTACACCTACTCGTCGGCTTGGTTCGACGCGATCTCCGCTCCGCCGAAGACGGGCCGCTCCACCATCTCCCGCGGCTCGTTGGCAACCCTGGACCAGTTGAAGGAGTTCGCTCCGAAGTTGGCGAAGGACCCGTTGAAGTTCAACGCTCCGCAGCTGATGACTGTGCCGGACATTTTCCCGTCCTGGACCATGAACAAGCTCTCCCTGATGGCTATCGGCGAGGCGTACTACATGATGGGCTCCCCCGCCCGGAACCAGGTGCTGAACCTGACGCAGTTCTACCAGCCGCTGGACCTCATCGGGAAGTGGAACCGCGGCTACGGCAAGGCTGGCTTCCTGCAGTACCAGTTCGTCGTACCGACCGACGCTGTGGAGCCGTTCAAGGACATCATTTATGACATCCAGTCCTCCGGCCACTACACCGCCCTGAACGTGTTCAAACTGTTCGGCGAGGGTAACCAGGCGCCGCTGTCCTACCCGATGAAGGGCTGGAACGTGTGCGTGGACTTCCCAATTAGAAAAGGCCTCAACGAGTTCCTCGACCGCCTGGATGACCAGGTTATGCAGTTCGGCGGCCGCCTCTACCTGGCCAAGGAATCGCGCACGAGCGCGGAGAAGTTCCACAAGATGTATCCGGAACTGCCAGGCTGGTTGAAGACCCGCCGCGACATCGACCCGACTGGCGTGTTCGCATCCGACATGTCCCGCCGTCTTGAGCTCAACTAAGGAGTACCCATGCTTAATGCAGTAGGCCAAGCCCAACACATCCTCCTCCTCGGCGGCACGAGTGAGATCGGGCTCGCGATTGTCAGCGAGCTCGTCTCCCGCGGCGGCAGCCCCACTGTCACCCTGTGTGCGCGCAAGGACTCCCCGCGTATCGACGACGCCATCGCCCAAGTCCAGCGCGCCGGCGCAGGCCACGTACGCCTGGTCGATTTCGACGCCCTGGATTTCGCCTCCCACCCTGCCGTGATCGATGCGGCGTTTGAGGACGGCGAGGTCGACGTCGCTGTCGTCGCCTTCGGCACCCTGGGTGACCAGGAGCAGCTCTGGCAGGACCAGGCTGCCGCCGTCGCTTCGGCGCAGATCAACTTCACTGCCCCGATGTCGGTCGGTGTGCTGTTGGGCCAGGAGATGAAGCGCCAGGGCCGCGGCAACATCATCGCCCTGTCGTCGGTGGCGGGCCAGCGTGTGCGCCGCTCCAACTTTGTCTACGGCGCAGCGAAGGCCGGCATCGACGGCTTCTACCTGCAGCTCGGCGAGGCCCTGAAGGACAACGGCGTCAAGGTCACCGTGGTCCGCCCGGGCCAGGTGCGCACCAAGATGACCGATGGTCTCGACGAGGCCCCGCTGACCGTAAACAAGGAAGACGTCGCCGAGGCTGCCGTGGAGGCCGCCCTGGCCGGCAAGTCCTCCGTGTTCGTGCACAAGCTCTTCGGGCCGATCTCCCTGGTGCTGAAGGCGATCCCGGCGCCGATCATGAGCAAGCTGAACTTCTAGTTCGACCCGCATAATTCAGCCGCAATCTGTCTCCGCTGACAGATTGCGGCTGAATTTGTCAGACGGGCCCTAAACTCCCAGGACCTGACATTTTCCGGCGTAATGTGTCAGGACTCGCCTAGTCCTTGGCGCGCCCCATCCCCAGCAGCACCTGCTCGCGGAGCCGACCGGTCCCCACCACCGCCAAAACACAGCCAACCAGCGCGACCGCAACAAGCGCAGCGAACAGGGCCACCTTGTCCATCACGTTGACGTGGATCACGATCATGCCGAACCCCATCAGGCCACCCATGCCGAACCCCAGCAGGGCCACCACGAGCATGGGAATCCCAACTTCGCGCACGGCCACTTTGGTGTGAAAGGCGGCGGGCGCTCCGATGAAGTAGAGCGATTTGGTCAGTTGCTTCTGCTCCACCACGGACAGTGCCTGGGTGAGCAGGGTGGATGACACCAACAAGACTGCCGCGAAGACAGCGGTGATGACCACGCCGGAGGGGATGTCCCCTGTGATCATCTTCAGGGCGGGCTGGTCGTCGATCTCCGGCACCGCGGAGATCCAGGCGCCGACGCCGCCGATGAACGCCACGAAGTACAGGGCGGTGACGCGCTTCCAGGTGGTTTTCGCTCCCCTGCCGACCCGGCGCGTGGCCACGTAGTTCGCGGCCCCGGGGACTCGGTAGCTCAGCCGCGCGAGCAACTGGATGATGCCGACGGCGATCAGTGCATTAAACATAAGGATGCCGCCTGCGACCACCAACAAGGCGCCGAATTCCAACGCGTCTGCCTGCGGAGCGATGGTGAGCGAGCTCAGGTAGCGATACAGCACCACCGCACCAACCACTGACAACACCAGCGTGATCATGTTTTGTCCCTTCGGCGGGATTTTCTTGGTGACGCCGAGTGGGGTGACGGCGACTCGTCGCAAGGCAAGCCACACGGAGCACGCAGCCAACACCAGGACGACGATCCAGGCGATGGGGATGACCCACCAGGTGAGCATCTCCCAGGCGCCGACGCGCTTTTCCTGGAACGTCAGCAAACTCCACGCCGGGCACGTAACTATGTACAGCACCGACCCGAGCACCAACCCGACAAGCGCCTGGCGCAGCGATTCCAGGATCATCATTCCGCGCACCTCGCCGGCGGTCGCGCCGATGAGGCGCAGTGCCGCCAGGTGTTCTTCGCGCCCGCCAAGGTTCGCCCGCGCGGCTTGGGTGAGCAGCCCCAACAGGCTTGGCACGAGCAGCACGCACGCGAATAGCGCGAGGAAGATATACGCGATGGAGATCGGCCCGCCCATCGACTCCTCGATTTCCACGAGCGCCTCATGCGGGTGCAGGTCGCGGGCGAGGAACATCCAGGTGCCGCCCATGAGCGTGCACAGCATCCAGGTCGCTACGGTTACCGCCACCAGCGACAACGCGCGGACCCAGCGTTCGCCGATCTGCCGTTGCGAGCGCCCTTCGCTTGTCGACGACACCGCCGACCGCATCAACGTCACCGCACTCATCGCGTCACCTCCGAGTGGATCAGGCCGTCGCGGATTTCGACGCGGCGGCTGCACCAGTCGGCGATCTTCGGGTCGTGCGTGACCAGCACTAGGGTCACACCAAATTTCTGCGCGATTGCCACGATCTGCTGCATGACCTCATGCCCGGTGGCCTGGTCCAACGCCGCCGTCGGCTCGTCGGCAAACACCACCGACGGCGGCCCGGCCAAGGCGCGGGCGATGGCCACGCGCTGCACCTGGCCGCCGGAGAGTTGCCCCGGGTACCGGTCCACAAAGGCGCCCAAGCCCAACCGGGTCAGCATGTCGATGGCCTCGGCGTGCGCCTCCGCACGCGGCACCCCGCGCATGATCTGCGGCAGGGCGACGTTTTCGGTGGCGGTCAGCTCCGGCAGCAGTTGGCCGTCTTGGAAGATGAAGCCAAAGTTTTCCAGGCGCAGGCGCGAGCGTTCCGCGTCGCTCATGGCCGATACATCCTGGCCGTTGAAGCGCACCTGGCCGTCGTCGGGCACGAGCACGCCAGACATGCAGTGCAGCAGGGTCGATTTGCCGGAGCCAGAGGGACCCATGATCGCGACGGATTCGCCGCCGCCAACCGTCAGGCTGATGCCTTCGAGGACCCGTTGTTGGGTGAAGGACTTCGTGATGTCGTTGAGTTCAAGCATGGTTTCTATTCCACAGGTGGTCGTCGATAAGCACTATGGCCCTGGGTCCCGAATATGGGTAGTGCTAGCTCTACCTGGCTACGCTCGGGGCCATGCGGCGACATAAACACGAGGAGCGCGCGGCCGCCAAAATCCACCAGTTGACGGTTTCGCGGCGCAGGATCGCGGAGGCATATGAGGTGGAGCGGCTGCGCATCGAGCGAGACCTGCACGACGGCGCGCAGCAATACTTTGTGGCTGCCGCGATGAAGTTGGGCGAGGCAAGGTTGGACATTGCATCGCAGCTTCTCGACGACGCCGCCCGCGACCTCCACAACGGCCTCGACGCACTCAGGAGAACCGTGCGCGGTATCCACCCGCGGGAGCTGTCGGACCACGGGCTGGTCGCCGCGATCGAAACCGCCGCCGCGCAGCACGGCCCGCATGTCACGGTCCGCGCGCCGCACGAGCTGCCGCGTATCGACGCCTCCGTCACCGCCGCCGCCTACTTCTTCACCACCGAAGCCTTAACCAACGCCGCGAAGCACGCACCACATGTACCGGTCAGCGTGCTCGTGACCTGCGACCACACCCTGAATGTTTCCGTCACCGACCAGGGAGGCGGCAACGCACGCATCACACCCGGCGGTGGGTTGGATGGCATGCGCGAACGCATCGCGGCGTTCGGCGGTGAGATGGAGCTGCACTCGCCGGATGGTGGGCCAACCACCGTCACCGCGCGTATTCCGTTGCTGTTGTTCCGAGGAGAAAGTGGGATTGCGCCATGAGGATCGTTATCGCGGACGACTCCGCGCTGCTGCGGGAGGGTGTTGCAGGGTTGCTCACCCGGCGCGGCCACGAGGTTGTGGCGCAGGTGGAGTGTGCGGATGGGTTGCTGGGAGTCGTCGATAAGTATGGGCCCGACCTGGTGATCACGGACGTGCGCATGCCGCCGAACATGCGTGACGACGGCCTCCAAGCCGCCCTGGAACTACGCAAACGCGGCCCGGTGAATGTGCTGGTGCTATCGCAATACGTCGCGCCTGCCTACGCGCGGGAACTGTTCTCCGGCGGCGACGGCGGCACCGGCTACCTGCTCAAGGACCGCGTCGCTGAGGTGAAGGACTTCATCCAGGCCTGCGAAACCGTGGCAGGCGGCGGCGTGGTCATCGACCCAGACGTGGCAAGTGCGCTGATGGCGGCGAGCTCACGCTGGTTAACCACGCTCACCCCTCGCGAGGTGGAGGTGCTCGAACTTATGGCAGAAGGCCTGTCCAACAGTGAGATCGCGGGCAAGCTCTACCTCTCCGGCGCGGCGGTGGCGAAGCACGTGTCCAGCATTTTCTCCAAACTGGGGCTCACCCCAGACGAGGACAACCGTCGCGTCCGCGCCATCCTCATGTACCTGGCGGAACGTGGCGTGGGGTGAGTGTCGGCAGCGTATGCGACACTATTACGCATGACTACCGCTTATCATCCCGACGAGCTGTCACCGGGGCAGGCAGCCGTCCGTACCGTCGCGGCGGGGCTCGCGGGCGGCATTCTCGCGCTTGCTGCGTGGTTTGTGCTGCACCAGATCTCGCTGCCGGCGTTCAATACCTCCATGGTGACCAGGTCGTTGGCCACCGGTGTGTCGTTCGTCCTGTTGGGCATTGCTGCTGTGTTGGCGGTGCTGTGGACGCGCGGGAAGCAGCACTGGATTATTTCTGCGGTGATGGCGTTGGTGCCGGCGGGGTTGGTCGTCGCAACGCTTGGCATTCCGCTGTCTGCCACCAAGCTGTATCTCGACGGCATCCAGGTTGACCAGGGGTTTAGGACGCAGTTCCTGTCCCGCATGACCGAAAACTTGAGCCACGCGGACATGGCGTACAAGGACCTTCCCACCTTCTACCCGATGGGCTGGTTCTGGGTCGGCGGACGCGTGGCCAACGTGCTGGGTATGGACGGTTGGGAGGTGTACCAGCCGTACGCGATTGCCACCCTGGCTGCGGGCGCGGCGATGCTGACGCCGATCTGGCGCAGGCTCGTCGGTTCCCTGCCGGTTGCTACCGCGATTGCCGTGGTGACCACCGCGATTGTGCTGACGGAAGTCCCAGAGGAGCCCTACGCGGCAATCGTGGCAATGTTCCTCCCAGCGGCTGCGGTGTGGGCCTACAGGGCGCTGAGTGGCTCGTGGGCAGCCACCGCCGCGTTGACGATCTACCTGGGCATTTCCGCGTCGTTCTACACGCTGTTCACCGCCATTGGCGCGCTGACGGTCGTGGTGATCGCGGTGGTGATGTTCTTCACCGGCGAGCGCACCTTGACCCCGCTGAAGCACCTGTTCATCGTCGGGTTCGCCTCCATGGCCATCGCTGCGATCTCGTGGGGTCCGTACATCTGGCGTGTAGTCACCGGTGACGAGGCGCTGAAATCTACCGCGAACCACTTCCTGCCCATCGAGGGCACCTACTTCGCCCTCCCGTTCCTGTCGTTGTCCCTGGTAGGCCTGCTGTGCCTGTTCGGCCTCATTGGACTTATCGTGCGGTTCCGCGACCCGGAGATCGCCTCCCTGGGCGCGGCGATTGGCGTGAGCTACGTGTGGGCGCTCGCCTCCATGGCGATCACCCTCCTGGGCACTTCCCTGCTGGGCTTCCGCCTCGAGGTGCTGGTTGTGTTGCTGTTTGCCACCCTCGGCGTGATTGCGGTAGCGAACTTCCGCCTGACCTGGCTGGAGCGGAAGGTGAAGAACAAGGCCGCCTTGAACGTGGTGGCGATTGTCCTGGTGGCGGTGGCGTCGCTGCAGATGGTGCAGCACATTGCGGTGAAGAACGAGGCGTACATCGACCAGGCCTACGCCGATACCGACGGCTACGGCGAGCGCGCGGACCGCTTCCCGCCGGATGCGGGCCAGTACTACAACGAGATCGCCGACTACATCGAAGAGCACGGCCACATGAAGAACGAGGCCGTGATCTACACCGACGAGATCAACTTCATGGCCTTCCAGCCATTCTTCGGCTTCAACGCGTTTACCAGCCACTACGCTAACCCGCTCGGCGAGTTCGAGCAGCGCAACGGTGAGCTGGAGTCGTGGTCGCAGATTTCTTACGACGACCCGAAGAAGTTCACGGAGGCTATCGACAACAGTCAGTGGGAGCCGCCGACTGCCTTCATTTTCCGCGGCAGTGAGGATTCTGACTTTAAGACCCACATCGCCCACGACATTTACCCAAGCCAGCCGAACGTGCGTTACCAGGGGTTGTTCTTCAACCCGGAGGCGTTTGACAAGGCGAATTGGGACGTGAAGTTCATCGGACCGTTTGCTGTCGCGGTGAGGAAGTAAGGTGACCGGAGTGAAAACTGGATCTACTCGTCTTATTGCGACCGTTTCTGGTCTCATCGCGTTTGTGCTTTTGCTGCTCACCCCGTTTTTGCCGGTGAAGCAGACGGAGGCGAGCGTGTCGTGGCCGCAGAACGACACGGTTGGTTCGATCAACGCACCGCTGATTTCGTTGGCCCCGCAGGACCTTGAGGTCACGGTGCCGGCCAACAGCGTCGGCGAACTGCGTGAGGGCCAGAGTCTGATCTTCGGTACGTTGCCGGAGTCGTCGAATAAGGCGACGGACCGTGGCCTGTTCATCACCGCTCCCGACGGCGGCCTGGTGGTGACTTCCCTCAACGACGTCCTTTTCGAGCTCACCCCAGCCGAAGTCCGCAACCTCCCCGACGATGCGAAGCTGCACGTCAGCGTGACGCACGAGGAGACCACGGTTGAGATCCCGGGCACGTCCCACTCGGAGACCAGCGAGGATGATTACCGCCCGCAGGTCACGGGTATGTACACGGAGCTTGAGAATAAGCACACGCTTATCGACGACGGCCTGTCCGCCCATATGAACATCAACTCCCGCTTCACGTCCTCCCCGACGCTGATCAAGAGCATTGCGATGTGGGGCGGCCTGCTGAGCGCCCTGGTCAGTTTGTGGGCGTTGAGGAAGTTGGATGGTCCGGCGCGCTATCGTCGTCGTCAAGCAAAGGGCTTGAAGCCTCTCGACGGCGTCGTGGCCGGTGTCCTTGGCTTTTGGCACATCTTCGGCGCGAACACATCCGACGATGGGTTCCTGCTGACCATGGCGCGCGTGGCCGCGAACACGGACTACATGGCCAACTACTACCGCTGGTACGGCGTGCCGGAAGCCCCGTTCGGCTCCCCGTTCTACGACGTGTTGTCGTTGCTGTCGGAGGTGACCACTGCGTCGATGTGGATGCGCCTACCGGCCCTGTTCGCAGCGCTGGGCACCTGGTGGCTGCTCTCGCGCGAGATTCTGCCGAAGTTGGGCCCGGAGATCGCCGGGCGCAGGGTCGCCCACTGGACGGCCGCGTTTGTGTTCCTGGCGTTCTGGTTGCCGTACAACAACGGCACTCGCCCCGAGCCGATCATTGCGGTTGGCCTGGTGGGTACGTGGGCGCTGTTCGAGCGCGCTATTGCCACGGACCGTCTTACTCCGGCAGCGTGGGGCACTGTGACCGCCGCGTTTACTCTGGCGTGTGGCCCGACCGGCCTCGCAGCCGTTGGCGTGTTCCTGATTTCTCTGCCGGCGGTGCTGCGCATGATCGGTTCGCGCCCGCAGCCCCGAATTTCTTACGTCGCGCCGTTTATGGGCGCGGGCCTGGCCGTGATGGTGCCGGTGTTCCACGACCAAACCCTGGCCACCGTGCTGGAGGCGACGAAGGTGCGCTCCGAGGTCGGCCCTGCCCTGAGCTGGTTTGAGGAGTGGACTCGCTACGCAACGCTTCTCGAGCAGACCGTCGACGGCTCCATGTCGCGCCGCTTCCCCATGTTCGTGCTGCTGCTGTGCACCGGCCTGATCCTGTGGGCGCTGGCGAAGGGCGACAAGACCACCGGCACGACCAAGCGCATGATGCTGATCCTGGGCATGGCGACGTTCTTCCTGCTGTTCACCCCGACGAAGTGGACGCACCACTTCGGCATCTACGCGGGCCTCGGCGGCGCGATCGCTGCTGTGGGTGCGGTGGTGCTCTCCCGGATTGCGATGAAGTCGGACCGCAACCGCACATTTGCCATGGCTGCGGTGCTGTTCCTCATGGCGTTTACCCTGGCGGGTTGGAACGCGTGGTGGTACGTGTCCTCGTTCGCGGTGCCGTGGTGGGACCGCACTGTGCAGTTCAAGGCCATCGAGGCCAACACTGTGGTGCTGGCGATCGCCCTGGTGGTGTTCGCAATTGGTGTGGTGCAGTCGATGCGCGGCCCGCGCACGATCAGCACCCGTTGGTCGGGCGTGATGGCTGCGCCGATCGCCGTGTTTGCGATCCTCATGGTGACGTTCTCGTGCCTGACGTTTGTGAAGTCGTTCGTCTCCCAGGCCCCGGCGTATTCGGTGGGTATGGGCAACGTGAAGTCGTTCAAGGGCGACGTGTGTGCCCTCGGCGGCGACGTGCTTCTGGAGGACGACACGAACGAGTCCTTCCTCACCCCCGTCGGTGGCGTTCCGCTGGGCAAGTCCCTGGATGCGGGCAAGAACATCGGCTTCACTCCGGACGGCGTGCCGGCATTCATCGCTTCGGAGACGGCCGATACTTCGGACCGCACGCTGAGCGACACACTGTCTGACGACGACACCGCCGACGTCGATCCCGCTTCCGACGAAGCCCAGTCCACCTCTCGTGTGAACACCCAGGGCAACCGTCCGAAGTCGATGCGCGGCGTGAACGGCTCGACCGTGCGCCTGCCGTTCGGCCTGGACTACAACCGCATCCCGGTTGCCGGCACCTTCGATGACGAGCCGAAGCAGTCCGCGTCGCTGGAGACCACGTGGTACGAGTTGCCGCAGCTTAGCGACGACCGCCCCCTCCTGGTCACCTCCGTCGCCGGCCGCATCGCCCACCACGACATCAATGGCGTGGAGCAGGAAGGCACCGAGCTGAAGCTGGAGTACGGCACCAACAAGGACGGTGTGGTGCGCAAGCTCGGCGAGGTAGAGATGCTGGACCAGGGCCCAACCCCGCTGTGGCGTAACCTGCGCTTCCCGCTGGCGGACCTGCCGGAGGAGGCGAACGTGGTGCGTCTCGTCGGCGAGGACACCTCCCTTGCGGAGAAGGACTGGCTGGCGGTCACCCCGCTGCGCAACCCGAAGCTGATCCCGCTGTCTGAGCGTTTCGATTCCGACACCCCGGGCCTGCTCGACTGGACCGTCGCGTTCCAATACCCCTGCCAGCGCCCGTTCTTCCACGCCAACGGCGTGACGGAGATTCCGGAGTTCCGCATCATGCCGGACGCCCCGGGCAAGCAGCAGCTCTCTGGCTTCATGGACTTCCTCGGCGGCGGCGCGCTCGCCCCTGCGGAGGCCGTGAACACCTCGTATGAGATCCCGGGCTACCTCAAGAACGATTGGCAGCGCGACTGGGGTTCGGTGGCGCAGTACGAGCCGCGCCGCAACTCTGTCGGCGACGTTCCCGAGTTGGCACACGTGGACACCGAGGTGACCACACGTTCCGGCCTGTACACCCCCGGACCGATGAAGGTGCGAAACCCTGACGAGCAGGGTTAAGATGCACTTGTCATGAAACTCAGAAAAGTTCTCGCAGCCTGCACCGCTGCGCTCAGCGTCCTCGCCGCCACCACTGTTGCGGAAGCACAGCCCTTCAAGCAGAAGGGTTGCGCCCCGCATTACCTTGTGGCGGTGCCGGGCGGAGCGAACACGGCTGAGGGGATCCCCGACTACGTGCCGCACGGCGGCAACGTGTTCATGACGGGCATCCTCACTCGCCTCGGCACCGCAGGTGAGATCGAGCCAGTCTGGGTTTCGTACCGCTCCACCCCGTTTGCATCCACGCGCTACAAGCAGGCATCGGCCACGGGCTACAACAAGGCACGAAATACTGTCACTCGCCTGTCCAATTCGTGCCCGAACGCACGCTTCTCCTTCACGGGCTACTCCCTCGGCGCCGACATCGCTGCGCGCCTGACCAGCGACATCGCCCACGGTCGTGGCCCGATCGCCCCAGAGAAAGTTTCGGGCGTTGCCCTGTTTGCTAACCCGTACCAGGGTGACAACGGTGCGGTGCTGTCCCACGGCACCTCCCCGCACGCCCGCGGTTCTCTTGGCCCGCTTCCGGAGGGCTACGGCGAGCTCGGCCCCCGCGTGCTGGAGATCTGCAACGCCGGCGACCTGGTGTGCAACATGAACGAGGCACACCGCGGACTCGTCTCCCCGGCGATGCGCACCAACCTGGCGGCGGGCCAGATCCCGTTTGCGGAGTTCAATAACCTCTTCCGCTCCCTTGGGCTGGGTGCGTTCACCGTGTTCCACGACATCCGCCTGCACGGCAGCTACACCCTCGGCCAGCAGCGGGAAGCTTCGAACTGGATTATTGAGCAATCTTTGGCCCCGATCCAGGTGCCAATTCCGTAGCATGGTGGCATGCATGACCTCTTTGAAGTAGTAAACGGCGAATGGGTCGCCAACCACGAAATCCCCGCTGACCGCGGTATTGACGGCGCGTTTTACGCCCTGCGCGACAAGGCGGAGGAAGATGTTCACGCCATTCTTTCCGACGGCCACCCCCTCTACACCTCCTTTATGGATGTAGATGCCGTCAACGCTGCCGGCATCTCTGCGATCGACGCAGACTTGGACTTGATTGAGGTGGCGAGCGTTGAGGAGTTCGTCGAAAAGTTAGGGCTCTTGGAGCGCACAGGCATTGGCGCACCGCTGACCTACTGGGTGGAGAAGGATTCCCAGGGCGAGGATTCCGTCCCGTACCTCGTGCAATCGGGGCTTGGGCTTCCCGACGAGGCCTACTACCACGAGAAACAACACGCACAGACGCTCGCTGACTATGAGAACCACGTCGCGCGCATGCTCGAGTTCCTCGCCCCGAAGTACCTGCTGGGCCTGAGCCCGGAGATCGCCGCACAGCGCATTATCAACGTGGAGAAGGCGCTGGCAGACTCCCACTGGGATGTGGTGAAGTCGCGCGACGCGATCGCCACCTACAACCCGGCCGAACTCTCCGACATGCCGCCGCTGGTGCAGAAGATGCTTCGCGCCTCCGGCCTCCCCGACGGCCGCGTCATCGACATGATGCCCTCCTACACCGCGGATCTGGATGCAATGCTGCGCCGCGAAACGCTCGCCGACTGGCAGCTGTGGGCTGCGTGGAACATCCTGCGTTCCCGCGCCGGCGTGCTCAGCGAGGAGATCGGAAGGGCAAACTTCGAGTTCTACGGCAAGAAGCTTTCCGGCGCGACCCAGCAGCGCGACCGTTGGAAGCGCGGCGTGGCCCTCGCAGAATCCCTCATCGGCGAGGACATCGGACGCGAATACGTCAAGCGCCACTTCCCGCCGCAGTCCAAGGAGCAGATGCTGGAATTGGTGCAGTACCTTATCGACGCCTACCGCACCCGCATCGCCGACCTCCCCTGGATGAGCGAAGAAACCAAGAAGAAGGCCGCGGAGAAGCTTTCCCAGTTCAACTCCAAGATCGGCTACCCCGACAAGTGGCGCAGCTACGAAGGCCTGGAGTTCACGGACAACCTCGTCGAGAACGTGCGCCGCGGTGCCGCGTTTGAGCACGACTACCAGCTGGGCAAGATCGGCAAGCCATCCGACCGCGACGAGTGGGTGTCCAGCCCGCAGACCGTCAACGCGTTCTACAACCCGGTAGTCAACGACATCACCTTCCCGGCCGCGATCCTGCAGCCGCCGTTCTTCGACCCCGATGCCGACGCCGCCCAGAACTTCGGCGCGATCGGCGCGGTGATCGGCCACGAGATCGGCCACGGTTTCGACGACCAGGGCTCGCGTTACGACGGCCAGGGCAACCTCAACTCCTGGTGGACCGAACAGGACCGCGCCAACTTCGAGAAACTCACCTCCAAACTGGTCGATCAGTTCAACGGTCTCGTCCCGTCCGTCTTGGAGGGCACCGACACCTCTGGAGTGAAGGGCGAGTTCACCCTCGGCGAGAACATCGGTGACCTTGGCGGACTCGGCATCGCCGTCGTGGCGTACAAGAAATACCTCGCCGACAAGGGCCTCGAAGAAACCCGCGAGGGCTTCCAGAACCTGTTCTACGCGTGGGCTCGCGTGTGGCGTTCCAAGGCCCGTCCGGAGATGGCGGCACAGCTGCTGGCCATTGACCCGCACGCCCCGAACGAGTTCCGCTGCAACGTCATCGCCGCGAATATCGACGAGTTTTACGACGCCTTCGACGTGGAGAAGGGCTCCAAGATGTGGATCGAGCCCGAGGACAGGGTGACGATTTGGTAGAGGAATACCCGCTCAACGAACAGGGCGACCCGAACTTCAACGTCGGCGGCGTTAAGCGCGACCTGCCGCCGGAACTGCAGTTGGAGCAGCTCGCCTCCTACATCGAGGCGACCTACGAGGACGGCCCGAACTACCTGGCACTCCTTCCAGACAGGATCACACACGCCGCCATGCTCATGCTTGGCAGTGCGGTGGATCATGCGATGCCGGCGACGAAGTGGTCGGGTGAGGTGGTCGTCGAGAAGCATGAGCTCGGTGTTGTGTTCAAACCGAGCAACCCGACCGGCGCGTGGGCCGTCTCCGTGTGGGACGGGCCCGACAATGCCAAAGAGATGCTGTGGCGCCCCGACGTGGCCGCTGCTGCTGAACTCTCCGGCACGACGATCCTCGACGTCGACCGCGCAGAAGACGCCCAACGCGCCGTCGACCAACTGCCCGGCCCCGTCACCGCCTGGGTGCTTGGGGATACCCCAGCCCCCACCGCCGACGACTACGTCTTCACCTTCCCCACCACCAACCGGGAGGGGTTTGTGCAGGTCCCGGCTGGGTCAGGGCTCGAAGGCACCGAGTACTACGCCAAGGGGTTCATTTCCACACCGGCAGAAATCCGCCGTCGAGTGCAGGATGTCGCGGAGCATCTCCGTCGTTGACCTGGTTGATACCCACGTTGGTATCCACCGTGTTTTCATAGGCGGTGCCGTACGTCAGTGCGGCCACCGCCCACGTTTCCTTGCCGATCTCACCCCAGGACACCGAGCCCGTCGCACTCTCCCGGTCGTCTGACCAACCCATCTTCGAGCCCTTCACACGCTTCAACCGGGCCGTGCCAAACCCCTGGATGAAACCGTCCGACGCCACCGCGGTCTGCTTCTCCATGCCCGCGAACAGCGGTTTCGCCGCCGGGTCCCACACAATCGACGCGATGAACGTGGCCAGATCCCGCGCCGAAGTTTGCGACTTCCCCCACGACACACCACGTGCCGTCTGCTTCAAGTCAAAGTCCTCGGCAATCTGATCGATCGCCTCCGGATACTTCGCATCCAACGTGCTGGCAATCCCGTCATCAGAGGAGGCAATCATCTCCTCCACCTGCTTCTTCTCAGCCTTCGTGCCGTTGTACAGCACGTAGTAGCCCAGATAGAGCTTCGCCAGCGACAGCGCCGGCCGGGCCTCCTCCGCCTTCGGCGAAATGGACACACGTCCGTCCGGATGCACCACAGCAAGACCCGTCCGGTCCCTGTTGTACGACGGGTCCACGTGGTACGCACTCAGCGGAAAACTTAACGACGCCACCAGCAACGCCGCCCCTACACGTTTCACAGCACAGAGTCCGCTTCGCTGATCTCCTCAAACGTGGGTGTTTCAACCTCGACGATGAAGCACTGCGCCCCATTCGGATCCGCAATGCCCGCCATCGGCCCAAACGCGCCCTGACCAGGCCCGACGAGCACCGTGCCGCCGTGCGCCTCGACCGCCTTGCACGCCGCCTCGAGGTCTTCCACACCGAAGTAACTCACCCACGACGCCGCCTCGCCGACGTACATACCCAAGAACGGCGCACCGTCCTCAAACGCCAGGAAGTAACCGTCTTCCTCGCGGATCTCCCAGTCGAACAGGTCGCCGTAGAAATCGATGGTGGCCTGGTCCGTGGTCACCAACTCGTACCACACCGGCACCCCCGGCTCACCGGCCGCGACGAAGCGTTCCTCCGGATCCATCAGGCCAAACAGACCGCCGGACGGGTCCTCACACAGCGTCAACTCATCGTCGGCGCTCAGGACACGGCCACCGAGCTTCTCCACCTCGCCGCCGCCCATAAATGACGTCACCCAACCATCAGCCTTCGCCGACACTAGGCCCGCCACCGGCAGCCCATCCTTGCAGGCAGTCCCGTCGACAATCTCCCATCCGAATACGTTGCTGTAGAAGTGCGTGGACTTCAGCACGTTCGTGGTCATCAGGTCCTGCCAAAACGGCATGCCGTCCTTGCCTTCGAATGCAGGCATTACATGTTCCTCCACTTCTCCGGATCGAAATCGTCGTTGGCGGTGCGCTCATCGAAGTAATCGTCGCCGTCCGAGTCCGTCATCACTGTTGCGGAGGCGTCGCCGATCGAGACGGTGTCTTCGTCGTAAAGCAAATGCCCCCGCGAGGTGACCACATCACCGTTGACCAGCACCTCGCCTCCCGCAATCGCTTCCTTCGCGTGACCACCGGATTCCACCAGGTTGGCCAGTTTCAAGAACTGTCCGAGCTTGATTGATTCGCCCGAAATCGACACGTCCATATGCATGTAGGGCAGTCTAGCGGTCTGCCTGGTCGACCGGCATGATGCTCATCGTGTCGATGTTCACCCGCTTCGGCAGGCTCGCCACCCACCGCACCGCCTCCGCAATGTCCTCTGCAGTCAGGTTGACGTTGCCCTCATAGACCTTCCGCGCACGTTCCTCGTCGCCGCCGAACCTGTTGAGCGCGAAGTCCGTCTCCACCCGGCCCGGGTCAAGCTCACACACGCGGATGTTGTTTTCCGCCTCCTCCCTGCGCATCGCCCTGGTCATGCCGCGCAGACCGTACTTCGCCGCGTTGTAGCCGGACCCGCCCTTGTACGCGTCCGTGCCCGCGACCGATCCAATGTTGACCACCAGCCCCTCCGATGCCTTGAGCTGCGGATACAACGCCCTGGTGACCCGCATCGTCCCCATCACATTGGTCTCGAGCATCCACTCCCAGTCCGCGTCATCCGCATCACGCAGGTAGTCGGTTTCCTTCGCACCGCCCGCGTTGTTGACCAGCAGGTCCACGCGCTCCAGCTCGTTGAGTTTTGCCACGCTGGCCGGGTCCGTCACGTCGAGGTGGATTGCAACGCCGCCGATGTCGTCGGCAATCGCCTGGCACTTCTCCAGACGCCGAGCCGCCACGATGACCTTCCAGCCGTCGGCGGCAAGGGCCCGACACGTCGCCTCGCCAATACCCGCGGAACCACCTGTGACTACTGCAACCTTTTGTTCGCTCATGCGCCGAAGTGTAGGCCCTCCCACAGCATCCATGTGGCCAGAAGAATAAAGATGACGCCCGTGACCACGTCGATCCACCTGCCGTAACGCTCAATCTTGGAGGCCATCGCGCGGACTGCCAGTGCGAACCCGACGAACCAGGCGATGCCGGTGACGATCAGTAACGGCGCCGCCCACCAGCCCACGTGTGCGAACTGGGCGAAGATCGCCCCGAAAAACAGGACGGCCTTCGGGTTGGACAGGTTCGTCGCCACACCGGTGAGGAACGGTCTGCTCACCTGCTGCGCTTCCGGCAACTCCGGGTCACTCGCCCGAATCGCGCCTATGCCCATCCACAACAAGTAGGCGCCACCGACGATCTGCAGCACCGACAGGATCTCCGGGAACGCTTGAATCAACGCACTCAGACCCGCCAGCGACGCGACGATCCACACCGTGTTGCCCAGCATGATGCCGAGCGCGCACAGGATGCCATCCCGTCGATTCTTCGCGCCAACCCGGATGATCTGAAACAGGTCCGGACCTGGGCTGACGATTGCCGCGAACCAGACTCCAAGCAGTGCGATCATCACTTCTCCATTTGCCGCATCGTGATGTTGAGTCTTCCTTCTAGCAGCGCCGACGTCCCCTTCTTCGCCCCCAGCACGCCATGTCTCGCGCGGCGGGCTGGGCCACCGAACACGAGGGCATCCCCGGACATGAGGAGAATATCGTGCCCCTCGATGCGAAACACACAGTCCTGACCGAACGACAGGCTGACCACCGCGTTCTCAGATTCTTCCTCCGCATCGACGTGCATACCCATTCCTTTGCCCGGCGGGTAGAAATTCACTAACGCCGTTTCCACACGTGGAGTCTCACCAACCCGCGGGTCAATCTCGCGTGCCCGATCCATCACCTCCCCTGCGATCCGCTGGAAATTCTCCGGCACCGGCGGTACCTGATATCCATCGACTTCCTGCAGCATGCGGTACGGATTCGTCGCCCAGAACCACCCGAGCGACAGCATCCACGCATCCATCTGCCCTTTGCCTACCCGTGGTTGGCGCATCGCCACCGGCGTGTCGGCAACCGACCTCGCCAATTCGCGCGCTTGTTCGATATTTTCCCGCTGCTCATCAGAGGTGAAAAACGCAGGTAGATGCACCACCCCAGGCATGACGCGGTTGGGTTTGCGTGGGATCACGGTGGCGTCGAAAAGCAATTGCTCCACCTTGCGTGTCGCGGTCGTTTTATATGATTTTCACACAATAACCCAAAGTGTTCGAATAGGCAACCGTATTACTTTTTATTTCTGCTGGTTAATCCCCTGACGCTCGTTCGTGTGTTCGATATTGCTATTGACGACCCTGCAAAGGGGGCCATGACCACGGCAATCGAACCGATGTTTCGCAACCAACGCACTAACGACCCGCACGCAAGCGGCGCCCAAGCGATCCGCGACATCTACTGGGGAATGTTCCGCATGTACACGTACGAAGGACACGTTGAAGACGACTTTTACATGATCTACCTCGACTGTCACTTTCTTGACGTAGCCGCGGCTTGCGGATTGGCAGAATGCGGACTGCACAGGCTTCGTGGCTGTAGTGGTCGTCTTCTTCGTGACTTCTAGCTGACGCCAAGAGCCTTTTTCCAGACAGCGAAAGTACTCCGCCGAAACAATTAGCTCAGTTCAGGAGAGCTATAAGTTCCGCCCTAGAGCTACAGTCCATTTTTTTCAGAAGAGAAGACACTATTTTCTTTATATAGGATTCAGAATAAAATAACTCTTTTGCTATTTGTCTATTGCTGTTTCCTCGGCGCAACAATTCCATGACAGCTTCCTCATTATCGGTTAATGAAGCGTGTGCCATTCGTTCGACAAACCGTCCCCACGGGGATTGAGCTACCAGCCGTTTCACGCATTGGGGTGAGAGACTGGTCCCTCCGTTAAGCGCATCTCTGAGTGCCTGAATAATTACCTGCGGAGGTTGTCCTTTAATGACGTACCCGGACGCCCCACGCGCAAGAGAAGTAATCATCGTGTCGTCAGTGTCGTAAGCTGTCATCACAACAAAAACAGGTGGTTCATCGAAACTGTTCGTCTGTTTCAGTAATTCGACTCCATCCATATCGGGCATGCGGACATCGGACAACACAACGTCACAGGTATGACTATCGAGCCATGTCAGCGCGCAGCGCCCGTTCGCGGCGGTGGCAACAACCTCTAGGTCTGGGGTTTTAGAGAAGTAAAGCGGAAAGGATTCCCGGATTACGGGATCATCATCAACAAGGAGGATCCTGGCGCTCATTTACTACACCAAGGATGGGTTTGACCTTTACTGCACCCCAGCCAGTCCTTAATAATCTGGTATGTATGAGTCACCGGTTTCCTCTCAGCGGGAGGTACCTCGACTGTTACGGGGGATCCTGCCACAAGGCTAACGGTAAGCATAAGAGAGATCACGGAATTCATATTTACGACGAAACCTTTCAGACGGGGACATGGAAAGTAATCGACCAACGGGCGTCAGCGCTATCCAGTGTCATGTTTCCGCCTACGGCGGCAATCGTTCGCTGCATAGATACTAAACCAAAATGGCTGGAACCAGCTCGCCCACGCCCCGGTCTATAAGTGTTAGCGAGAGTCACAATGATTTGTTTGGCATCTGCAGTTGCAGTCATTCTCACCATGGAATCAGGTACGGCATACTTGATGATATTGGCACTGGCCTCAGACAAACATCGACTGAGCGCCTTGTCGATAGACTCAGTGCCGGGATCCACGCTGATATTCGCGGTGGATTCAACATGAAATCCGGCCTCCTGAAGCGCGCGATTAGTTTGTATCAGTGTCGTGGTTAGCGCTGGCACAGTCGCTTGCTGATGATTGATCGCCTGGGCATTGAGCTCGTCCACTAACGCGCGAATACCGCTTATTGACTTACGCGCTGTGGTAGCACACTTCTGTAGAGCTTGCTCTATCTCCGGCGTGGAGATCGCCAATGCTTCAAGCCTAACTATCAGCGCAGTTAGATCAGCAGCTACCGTGTCATGGAGAAGCCCAGCTACTTCTGCCTTACGTTGGCGTATCTGGAGATGGCGTTGCCTTTCTTTTGTATTCACCGTGTTGATAAACCACCCAACGGCAAATGCGCAAACCATCATGAGGCTAAAGATGGTCACAGACTGCGAATCCACACTAAACGACTTTTTATCCGGGGAGTAAAACCCAAGTAGTGTCGTAAAAACTGCAAGGACTACTCCAGTCTTATACCTGCGTTGCGCAGTAACTACAGTAACCATCAGAACGGACGTCAACGTCACCAAATCTGGAGAACGAGCGGAAAAGCTTGCGACCGCAAACAGCGCAAGATGCCCCAGAGCGGCGACAGTAGGCCGATATGCCGCCAGAGGCAATGTAGCTGCTAGCAAGAAGAAAAGCACCCCAGTGCCAATGTCGACAGGTGCGACTACCGAAACGCGCAAGCCCCACAGAGTAAGAGCCAGCAAGCACAACACCAGCGCTATTACTACGCGGCCAGAATGAAACGCCTTAATAAACACATTAAGCACCCAGAGTTGCATCGATGGAAACCATAGAAGAACAGTGAAGCATGAAAGTTACGGTTCGTCCCGCCACCCAGCAATCGAATTTTCAACTATCAACTTATCGACGTTGAATCAAAAGCGATGCCAGAACCGGCCGATCAGAACCCCCGATATCCAATCGAAAAGCGAGGCGATAGCACTTCAAACTAGAGCACCTTTAGGCTTTGTTCCGCGACCCAAAGTACCTTTCCACTCTGAAGTGCCCCGAGTTTTGTTCCTAGGCATT
>NZ_KV803780.1:38706-189940 GCF_001811185.1 Corynebacterium sp. HMSC067D03 | reverse complement strand
ATTTGCCTTGATTTCTATTTTTGCTTGGGGCGCTGTCCATGTTTTATCTGTTTGGCACCATCCCAGAGCCTCAACAAAAAGGGGGACAACGACCAGCAGTACCCGAACCAGGGAATTTGCCAGCTTCGGGGTAAAACTTTCCCAAGATAAGCAAACTAGATAGGGTCGCATTTTCCATTTTTAACATCTCGTTTCTGCAGCTCAACAATTGATTCAGTGAGCGAGAAGTCCGGATTGTCCTTGCGGAACTGCTTGATTGCAGACGCTGAGGGGATGGGTAGGCTCGAATCGATTTCTTGGGCCTTCGAGAGGTTTCTGTTTGGCTTTAGTCCCCACACTCCGATGATTGCGAGAACAAGCGCTAAGACGAACTGCCCCGTAACGATGGCCACTACTGCCGCCCCAATTGACAAACAAGACCCTATGTACTCTAGTTTTTCGAGCATATCTTCCTCTTGTGCAACTATTGCTACATGCGTGCGCTAGTCGAAGCACTTTTCCTGCACGCCAGCGATTCCTACGAGCTCCGCCGCGAGTGCACCGACAGCTCCACCGAGAGCTTGCAGCTTCTCGTAGCTGAAGCTCGCCCCCCACATGACGCGAACGGCTTCCGCCACTCCTCCAAGTTCTTTGATATAGCGCTTTATCTTGAGAAGTTTGGCGGCTCCAACCAAATTACCTGCGATCATCCCCGTAATTGCCCCAGTACACCCAAGAACACTGGCGTAAGTAGTTACCCCCGGTGTCCCTGTCACAAGGTTTTGCTGGACCCATGTTTGAGTAGCAGCATCGCCTTGAAGGAGGACTTCATCTGGAATAGACATGATGGTTTTCAGGTCGGCTTCCATTTGCTGTGCCTGTTCGGCAAATGCAGGGTCAAATTCAGTGCTGGTGCCCGCTGCATGCTTCGTGGAAATCCCTTTACCATTGCTCTTTTGAGTGCTGATAGAGGGGGCGTCGGTGGGTGACGGAGTAGCGTACGCGGCTGACACTGACGCGACCGAGCATGCAATGGTCAGCGTGACTGCCCCTGCGAGGACACGATTACGGTGAAAAAACATAGTACCTCTCTAGTGGTGGACTGGATTGGAGACACTTTTGAAACTAACCGCCTACCTGCAGAAAGGGCAATAGTTCAGATCACTTCTGGAACTTTAGTATCCACAGTGGTTCCAAAGGTTGCACTCCTTTTTGGAGCGCCTTAATCTTTTCGGCTCAAAAACAACTTGACGCTGTCGCCGTTGGCGCCCCAGGGAGTGGTGGTAAATAGATCAGTGGTTAAAGAATTCGCCCAGAACCACCCGAGCGACAGCATCCACGCATCCATCTGCCCTTTGCCTACCCGTGGTTGGCGCATCGCCACCGGCGTGTCGGCAACCGACCTCGCCAATTCGCGCGCTTGTTCGATATTTTCCCGCTGCTCATCAGAGGTGAAAAACGCAGGTAAATGCACCACGCCAGGCATGACGCGGTTGGGTTCGCGTGGGATCACGGTGGCGTCGAAAAGCATCTGGCCAACATACCGTGTCGTGGCCGTTTTATATGATCTTCAAAATAACCACCCAGGATTTTCGAACACCTGAACTCTTTATTCTTCATTATTCCGTTATACCCCCTTGCGTATCGCTTGGTTGTTCGATACTATAGCACCATAGACGAAAGGGGGGACCATGACAACGGCAACCGCACCACCGAAAATTTTCCGCAGTCAGCGACCAGATGATCCAGACAGCCGAAACGCTCAAATGATTCGCGATATTTACTGGACAATGTTCGGCGAGTACGCATATCCGGGCCTCGAGGTGGATGATTTCGACCTCACTGTTGAGAAGGTGCAATCGGCCACCAGCTGGAACAAGGGGTTTGTGAAGAACGCGATCCTCGGACATGCAGTCCTACAAGAACTTCCACGGCTTCGCGCGCTACAGAGCAACACACGGGTGATGGACATCGGCCACCTGAGCGCTGCATATACCGCGATCGAGGAGCTCGGCCCAGATCCAGACGAGGAAGCACTCGCGCTTATCGACGAGATCCTGGTCGACACCTTCACCCCCAAACGCAACAACCAGCAGGTTCCGCAGCGCAAGACTGTCACCGACCGCATCCGCGCTGCAATTAAACGTCTGGACAAGTCGCGCGGGTACAACGCAAAGAAGCGCGACGAGCGCGAACAGGATACGAGCGACACGTTCCGGATCGACTGCTTCTCATTCGGTGGGGAGGATCGGGCGTCGATAGAGATATTCACCAACCCAATCGCCGCAGGTCGCGTCGGCGCAAGTGTGAAGGCTGTCGCCCGCGAACATGGCATCAGCATGCCCGAAGCCGCTTTGAAGTTGCTGTCTGGCGAGATCGCCGGTGCATCCATCACACCGGTGCTCAACGTGTACAGCCCGAAAGATCGCGAGGAGGGCGACCCCGTATATCTGCCTGGTTTGGGCTGGACAGATGCCGAGACCACCGCAGCCTTCGAAGAGTGGCTGGCTTCCACCGACCACGTCGAACGAGACCTCGACGCGGCAGCCGAACAGAAACTAGGCGGCTACGCACCGAACGAGGCAATGCGCCACGCTGTCATCGCCCGCGACGGGACCTGCATCTACCCCGGCTGCAACCGCGCAGCGCAGCAGTGCCAACTCGATCACCGCATCCCGTACGGCGAAGGCGGCGAAACTGCGGTGGAGAACCTGTTTGCACTATGCCAGCACCACCACAACCTGAAAACGGATCGCCGTGTGTTCTACATCCCCGATCCGGTCACCGGTGACATTGTTTGGCTCTTCGCGGACGGTACTTACGAAATCTGCACGCCGGAAGGCCTCCTCCACGAGCAAGTCACTCCGACGAACCCGCGGTGGAAGTCCAGCCTGGCCAACGTACGTAAAAACCGTGCCCGGGCCGCCGAGTTCTACGCCAAAGGCCACCGAATCCTGGACATTTTCGACGACACCCTCGACGAAGAAGCAGCCACCACCGCGATCGAAGAACTCGAGCAGGAATACAACATGGAATTCCCATTCGCACCCGAAATGCCGTGGGAAGAGCCACTCCCTCCAGAACCGGACGACGAGGAACCGCCGTTCCCAGACCCGGAAGACTACTACCCAGAGGAAAACCCGTTCCACGAACAACCAAAGATTGATCTGCCTTACTTCGCTCACAGATTCAGATTTGATGACCTTAAAAACCTGGTGCTTGATATCGATGGGGACAACTTTGGGCTGGCCACGTAGATCACCGCAGGTAGAACCTGTCCACAACGTCGTATTTCGGGCCGCCGCTTCTGCCTTTACCCAAGTGGGATTCAAGAAGCAGAACTTCGTCCACTGCGAATTCGGGGCCGGTGTAGATGGCGAGGGCGTGGGCGTGGTCGTCGAGAAGCAATGGGTCCCGAGTTCGCGTGCCGGTGCGGGCGACGGTGAGGTGCGCGCGTTGGCGGCGGCGCGCATCTGGGTCGAGTTGGCAGTCCGCCATGAGGTCTTTCAGAGGTGCTTTGTCGCCGCCGACTCCGATCCACATGGTGCGGCGTTCGAAGCAGCCGGCGCCCCGCAGATGCAAGCGGAGGGGCCGAGTGAAGGCAGTCGCTTGGGAGAGATGATCGGTGACCAGGTCGGCGTCGTTGGGTTGGTTGCCGTAAAACGCCAGCGTGATGTGCCAATTGTCGGGGTCGGACCAGCGCACTTCGGTGCCGGAGAAGTCCCGGATGGGGCGCAGGGCGGTGATGAGGTGTTCGCGGACTTCGTCGGGTGGGACGATCGCTGCGAAGAGGCGTCTCATGCCCCACACGCTACCCTGGATTGCCATGTTCGACCTGGCGAAAATCGGCCGCGACCTTCCGGTGGCGCGAGTCGTGGACAAGATCCCCCACCGCGGTCCCCTTGTGGTGGAAGCGCCGCCGGGTACGGGCAAGACGACGTTGATCCCGCCGGCGATCGCAAACATTGCAGGAAAGACGCTGGTCACGGCGCCAAGGAGGGTGGCGGTGCGGTCGGCGGCGAGGAGGCTTGCGTTTCTCGACGGCACGCCTCTCGGCACCAAAGTCGGCTACTCCATCCGCGGAGAGCACAAGGATGGCTCCGAGGTGGAGTTCGTAACCCCCGGGGTGTTGTTGAATCGCCTGCTCAAGGACCCCGGTTTGGAGGGGGTCGGTGCGGTGGTGATCGACGAGGTGCACGAGCGCCAACTGGACACGGACCTGGTGTTGGCGATGTGCATGGAGGTGGCGTTGCTTCGCGACGACCTCTACCTCGCCGCCATGTCCGCCACCCTGGACGCACAGAAGTTTGCCGACCATATGGGCGCGCAGGTCCTGTCCACGGAGGCGGTGACGCACCCACTGGACATCACCTATGCGCCCCATCCGGACAGGATCCGGGGAACGCGCGAGTTCTACAAACACGTGGCGCAACAGACGCACGGCACGGAGCGGACCTTGGTATTTGTGCCGGGTGTGCGCGAGGTGGATTTGGTGTGCGGGTTCCTGGACGATGCGGTCCCCCTCCATGGGAGGCAGAGCAGCAAGGAGCAGGATGAGGCGCTAAATGGGCCGGCGAGGGTGGTTGTGGCGACGTCGGTGGCGGAGTCGTCGATAACTGTGCCGGGTGTACGCAAGGTGGTGGACGCCGGACTATCCAGGGTGCCCAAGAGAGATAACAGGGGCATGACTGGCCTGGTTACGGTGTCGGAGGCGAAGACGAGTGCGGATCAGCGTGCGGGTCGTGCGGGCAGGCTCGGGCCGGGCGAGGTGGTGCGGGTGTTTTCGCGCGACGATTACGCCAACTTCCAGGCGGACATCACACCCGAGATCCTCACGGCGGATCTGACGGATGCGTTGTTGACGATGAAGGCGTGGGCGTCGCCGGACCTGCCGCTGTTGGATCAGCCGAAGGACCTCACGGAGGCGGAGCAGAATCTGGAGGCGATTGGGGCGCTAAGCAACGGAAAGATCACCAGCTTTGGCAAGAGGTTGGCCAGTTTCCCGCTGGATCCGCGGCTAGGCGCGGCACTGTTGACGTTCGGTTCGCAGGCGGCGGGCACGATCGCGCGGCTTGCTGGTGAGGTGGATGCGAAGCGGCTGCGCAGGCTTGTCGACGACAAAGGCCCGGCGGACCCCGGCGAGGTGATTGCGGCGGCGTTTCCGCAATGGATTGCGAAGAAGGTCGGCGAGGGCGAGTACCTGTTGGCGTCGGGGACGCGCGCGAAGTTCAACTCGCATAGTGAGTGGATCGCGGCAGCGGAGATCCAGCGCACACCGACACAGGTGATCATCCGAGATGCCGAACCGATCGCGTTTCCGCAGGACAGGGTGACCGAAACCAAGAAAGCAATGCTTGTCGACGACAAGGTACGCGGCCGGCTCGTCACCTCCGTCGGTGCGATTGAGCTCTCCTCCACCCCGATCAAACTGACTCCCGACGAGGCGGCGGAAGCGCTCACCCACCTGCGGTTTGAGGACTTCCCGCTCACCGACAAGGAGCAGCACCTGAAGGAACGGCTGGACTTCCTGCACGCCACCCTTGGGTGGCCGGATGTGAGCGAAGGGGACTATTCGGTTGAGGTTTCCGAGGTGGCGAGGGGGTCGTCGATAGGCAATTGCGATATGCGGGCGGCGATGTTGCGGCAACTGGATTGGAAGCAGGTTGCGGAGTTGGACCAGGTGGCGCCGAAGGAGTTTGAGTATGCGTCTGGCAGGCCGGTGAAGCGGGTGAAACTGCAGCACATGTTTGGCAAACACGGCCAAACAGTCGCGGGCGTGAAGGTGCTGTACCACCTGCTGTCGCCTGCGGGTAGGCCGCTTGCGGTGACGGATGACCTGGACAGTTTTTGGGCGGGGCCGTACCAGCAGGTGCGCAAGGAGATGCGGGGCCGCTACCCCAAGCATGCGTGGCCGGAGGACCCTACTTCACACACTGGGAAATAATCGCGCCTGCGCCAGCGAGGCCTGCGACGGCGAGGATGGCGGCGATGCCGAGGTCAACGTCGCGGGAGTTGAGGTCCCGAAGTTTCAGATCGACGCTCAGGGCGTTCTCGACGACCAGGTTGAGGTCGTTCTGACGCGCGACCAGCGGCAGGCTCATCTGGGAAGCGAACCCAAGCGGCAGCAGCACGAGCAGTGGCAGGCCGACGCCGATGGCGGTAGCGGAGCACTTCGGGGAGACCTCGGGGGCGTATTCGACGAGTGCGTCGAGGATCGCGCCTTCCTGGTTGAGGTCGGTCGAAGCGTCCTTGCTGATGGTGACGCGGACGGAGAAGACTCGCTCGGTCTCGTCGGCAAGCACTGCGCGGACGGGCCACTCGTACACACCGGGGGTAACCCCCTCCCCCGGCGTGAGGTGGATGGAACCGTCGGGGTTCAAGGTTGCCCAACGCGGTAAGTCTTCGGCTTCGTACCAGGCTTCGCCGATGGGCAGGGGTGCCTCGATGGTGGCGGTTAGTCCCGGCACGACTGCTGTTTGTTTGTATCCGTCATCGGCATACGCTGGGGAAACGGTTGCCAACGACAGTGCAATGGCACATGTCATTGCCGCAATTTTCTTGCGCATTTGCCGCCTCCCTCAGTTGTTTATGCTTTAAACGTTCTGTATCGATTGATGATTGTAGTAGACAACCCCTGGGGTAGTGTTAGTCGCCATGACAAAGCGCACCGTTTCGGTCTGGACGCTGGTCTCCCTCATCATCGGATCGACCATTGGTTCCGGCATTTTCGCGCTCCCCCAAAACATCGGCTCGGTCGCGAGCCCCGGAGCGATGCTTGTTGGTTGGGCAATTGCCGGTGTCGGCATGTTGTCCATTGCTTTCGTGTTCCAGATCCTGGCGGTGAGGAAACCCCACCTGGACTCCGGCGTGTACGCCTACGTGCGCGCCGGCTTGGGTGACTTCATCGGATTTACCGCAGGTTGGGGCTACTGGCTCGGCTCGGTGATGGCCCAGGTTGGGTATGCCACCTTGTTCTTCGGCACACTGAGCCACTATGTGCCGGTGCTCCAGAACCGCTGGGTGTTGGCAATCGCGGTGTCCGCAATGAGCTGGCTGATCCTGTGGGGGCTGACGCGCGGCCTGAAGCAGGCGGCGGTGATGAACGTGGTCACCACCGTGGCAAAACTCGTACCCATCCTGGCGTTTATTGTGCTGGTGGCGTTCCTAGGCTTCTCGTGGGACCGCTTCACCACCGACTTCTGGGGCAACGCCAACAGTGCGCCGTTTAGTGCTCAGTTGAAAGGCATCATGCTGTACACGGTGTGGGTGTTCATCGGTATCGAGGGCGCGTCGGTGTACTCCAAGCAGGCTCGCCGCCGCAGCGATGTGGGCCGTGCGACCATCATCGGCTTCCTGTCGGTGTTGGCCCTGCTCGTGGCGGTGTCCACCCTGTCCTACGGTGTGCTCAGCCAGGAAGAGTTGGCGGCGCTGCCGGACAACTCGATGGGCGCCGTGCTTGAGGCAGTTGTCGGCCCGTGGGGTGGCGCGCTGGTCTCTATCGGTCTGTGCTTGTCGGTGCTGGGTGCGTACGTGTCGTGGCAGATGCTGTGCGCCGAACCGATTGTGATGATGGCCCGCGATGGGTTGTTGCCCAAGCGATTGGCGACGACCAAGAACGCCCAGGTTCTGTCCACCATCGTGATCCAGCTGTTCGTGGTCGTGTTCTTCGTCTCGGCGGCGTCGTACAACGGCATGGTGCAGTTGGCCACGATCATGTACCTGCTGCCCTACATCTTCTCCTCCATCTACCTGGTGCTCATCGCGCGTGATCATCACGTTCACCTGGTGGTGGGGTTGATCGGTTCGGTGTACTCACTATGGCTGATTTACGCGGCGGACCCGGTATACGTGCTGTTGGGCGCGCTGGCGGTGGTGCCGGGCATGGTGCCGTACGTGGCTACCCGGCGCGCCAACAACGAGCGTTCCTTCAACACCTTTGAGTGGTTCGTTGTGGCGTTGGTGCTGATCGGCGCGGTTGCGGCCATTTATGGCCTAGCCAATGGCTCCCTGGTCCTTGAGTAGTTTCACGCACAGCACCACCACGAGGATGAGCAGGGCGACGCGCACCAGTTTGGAGCCGCCCTTGAGTACCGTTCTTGTGCCGATCTGTGCGCCGATCACGTTGGCCACCGCCAGGATCAGCGCCAGTTTCCAGTCGATGTAGCCACCCAGCCCAAAGACAATCAGCGCGCCGAGGTTGGTGGCGGTGTTGACCACCTTTGCCATCGCCGCGGACTGGAGGAACTGCTGCGTGAAAATGGCGGTGAACGCCATGATCAAAAACATGCCGGTGCCTGGGCCGAAGATGCCGTCGTAGGCGCCGATCAGTGCGGCGGCTGCGATTCCCAGAGCAATTCTTATCGACGACACCCTTCTCTCCCCGGTCGTCCCAAACGTGGGTTTGACCACCACGAAGATGCCGACGGCGATTAGGAGGGTGATGATGATCGGGTTGGCGATGGAGTCGTCGATAAGCGAAACTGCAGTTGCTCCAAGCGCGGCGGCGATGCCTGCGATGAGGGCGTAGATCCACGTGAACTTGGGCACCCCGACGCGGCGAACAAGCGAAACTGCGGCCGAGGCGGTGCCACTGATCGCCGCGACCTTGTTGGTGGCGAGCACGGATGCGGCGGGCATGCCGGTCGTCGCCATGAGGATTGGGATGAGCACGAGGCCCCCGCCGCCGATCACCGCATCGATCCAACCGGCGAACGCTGAGGCTGCGATAAGGAAGGCGAGCATACGACTACTATGCACCACATGAACCGTTGGATCGTCGCTGCTCCGCTGTCGGTGCTGTGCGGTCTCGTGTTCACCTACCTTCACGTGCCGGCCGCATGGATTCTCGCCGGGATCGTTGGTGCTGGAACGGTCGCGATTGTCACTGAGCGTGACCTGCGGATCAACGAACACCTGTTCACCCTCGCCCGCGGTGTGATCGGCGTGGTGGCGGCGCTGCCGCTGGTAGGTATTCCACCAGGTGATTTGCTGCCGTTTTTGCTTCCGGGTCTGCTTGCGGCGGTGCTGGTAATTGCGGTGGCGTTCTTTGGTGGCCTGGTGTTGGCAAACCATGGTGTCTCCAGGAAGACGGGCGTGCTGTCATTGCTGCCGGGAGGGGCGTCGCTGATGCCGGCGCTGGCTCGGGACCTCGGCGCGGACATGCGCTACGTCAGCCTGAGCCAGTACCTGCGGTTGCTGACGGTGTCGATAACACTGCCAGTGGTGGTGTCATTTTTGGATGCGCCCGCCGCCGGCGAAGTCATGCACCTCAAGCCCTATTGGTGGATGTGGTTGCTGGTGCCGGCACTGATCGGGGTGGGAATTCCACTCGGCAAGGTTTCTCGGCTGCCCAACCCGTCCATTTTCGGGCCGATGCTGGTCACGGTACTGGTTGGGTCGTTCGCAGACTTCACCATTGTTCCCCCGGAACCACTGAGCATTACGGCATTCCTAGCGCTTGGCTGGATGTGCGGCGGCGGCCTGTCCGTGCCGGCGTTGAAGGCGTTTTCCAAACTGCTGCCGGCGACGATGGCCTACATCGTCGGTCTCATGGTGTTCTGTGCGGGCATCGGGTGGGTCGTAGCCAAGTGGCTGGGTCTGACCCTCTACGAGGGCTACCTCGCCGCCACACCCGGCGCGCTCGAGACCGCGCTGGCACTGTCCGCCGAGGGTGGAGCCGGACCCGCCGTGGTGGCACTGCAGCTCATCCGGCTGATCTGCGTGTTGATCTTCGCCGGGTTCGTCCCCCGAATCCTGAAACGAATCGAGCGAGACGACTAGTGCAGGATCGCGTGGGCCAGGATATCCATCGGCATTGAGCCCAGGCTCAGCGCCTTCGTGTGGAACTCGTCCTGGGTCATGCCGCGGCTGAGAGCCTGGTCGCGCAGGTCGATCCAGTCCTTGAAACCCAGGGCATACGACGGGGCTTGGCCCGGCCAGCCCATGTAACGGTCCAGCTCGAAGACCAGGTTGGCTTCCGCCATGGCGGTGTTGTCGCGCAGGAAGGCCTTGGCGTACTGGGCGTCCCACACGCCGGTGCCTTCCGGGGTGGTCTTCTTCAGGTGTACGCCGATGTCCACCATCACGCGCGCGAGGCGCAGACGCATGGAGTCGAGCAGACCCATGCGGTAGCCGAGGTCTTCGCGGTAGCCATCCATGAGGTGCTCGGCGTAGAGCGCCCAACCTTCGCCGTGGGCGGAGTTCCAGCAGACGGAGCGTCGCCAAATGTTCAGTTCACCGCGGTTGAGCAGGGCGTAGGCGTGCTGCAGGTGGTGGCCCGGGATGCCCTCGTGGAACACGGTGGTCAGCTCCTGCCAGGTGTGGAACGTCTCCTGGCCTTCTGGGACGGACCACCACATGGTGCCGGGACGGATCATGTCGTCGCTTGGCGGGGTGTAGAAGATACCGCCGGAGCCGGCGCGGTCGATGGCGCACTCCACCGGGGGCATGCCCTCGGGGATCGGGAACACCTTGGCCACGTCTTCGTTGACGCTGTTCATCCAGGCGAGGAGGTTGTCGGTGCCGTGGATGGTGTAGCGCTCGTCCTGGTTCAGGTGGCGGTATGCGGCGGCGACGGAGTCGTCGTCGTAAAGCTTGCGCGCGATCTGCTTCTGCTTATCGACGGTGCGCTTCAGTTCCTCCTGCGCCCAGGCGTAACCCTCGTCGAGGTCCACGTTGCGGCCGTGGAAAAGTTCGGCGAACAGTTCGTAGCGCTCGCGGCCCACGGCGTCGTCGTGGGGGGACTTGGGTCCGAGTTCGGTGGAGAGCCAGTCGGCCATCTGTGTGAACGCGGCCTTCGCCTCTTCGACGATCTTGGACTCCGGCGGGAGGCCCAGTTCGTCGAGTTGGGAGTCGTTTTCGCCCAGCGCCTCGCACTGGTTGATCACGGTGTCAATCTGGCGGTGGGATGCCACATCGCCGGCAGAGGCAGCCTCTGCCAGGGATTCGCGGTAGCCGGCGAGCGCTGCCGGGATGCGGGACATGCGGGAGGCGATGGCGTCGAAGTCCTGCTCCGTCACGCGCGGCATCAGCGCGAACGAGTCGCGGATCTCCTGAATCGGTGAGGCAATGTTGTTCAGCTGGCGCAGGAGCTCGCCGCGGTGGTGAAGCTCGAGCTTCATACACAGGCGGTCGCGCAGGATGGCGGCTGTGAGGTTGTCTACGTCGTCGAAGTCGTCTTCGTCGTCGGAGTCATCGGTGGAGTCGTTCAATGCGTCAACGTCGGCGATGAGGTCGCGCATGCGGTCTGCGACCCGGTCCCAGTACTCGGGGGAAAAGTCCTGCAATTCGCCGTCGTGGCCATCGATGCCAATTTGGGTTGCCAGCGTGGGAGAGATGGCTGCGAGGTCGTAAACGAAATCCTCGCAGGTGGCGTCGAGAAGCGACGGCTCGCGCATGGGTTGGCTCATGGTGGGCGATTGTATAGGAGCTGGCCAAATGGACAATTCGTCGCACCATCCAGTAAATATATTCATTATGGCTTGGGCTTCGTTTTCTCGTCCTCGTACTCCCGCGGCGAAATGCCTGCACCTCATTCGCCTGCAGGAACTCACCTCCCGCAGCGAGCTCGTCCGCGCGACCGGCCTGTCCCAGCCCACTGTCACCCGCGCAATCGCGGCGCTTGTCGACGCCGGATACGTCACCGAACGCAACGACCTCACCCAATCCCAAGGCCGCGGACGGCCCACCATCCCCCTCGAACTCGCCGAAACTACCGAAACGCACGCGGGTGTGTCCGTGGGCACCGACTCCACCTACATCGCCCTGTTCGACCTCAAGGGCCGCACGCTGCGCAGCGTGGACGTGGACCTGCCGGTCTCGCGTATGAGCGAGGACGACTTCATCCAGCACATCATGGCCGGCCTGAACAAACTGACCACCAGCGTCGGCCGCCCGCTCGCCACCGTGGGCGTGACCACATCCGGCACGGTGCGCGGCAGCGGCGACGTCTACGCCCCCAACCTGGGGTGGGACGGGGTAAACATCGGCGATCAGATGCGCGAGCAGTTCTCCGTGCCGGTGCAGGTCACCTCGATTTCCAGCGCGATTGTCGGCTCTGAGATGCAATCCACCGCAGACCTGGACACCCCGTCGGTGATGGCGCTGTTTGCCGACGACTCCCTCGCCTGCGCCATCTCCAGCCCCGAAGGGGTCAACCCCATCGAGGTCGAGCAGGGCGAGCTGACCACCCAGGGCCTGCTGGACGCCATCGATGTGCCCACGATCCGCACCCTGCGCCAGGCGGTGGAGGACGCCGGGGAAGCAACCCGTTCCGCGCTCGACAACCGCGCCCGCGGCCTGGGCACGCTCGTGGCTGGGCTGTGCTCCGACCACTGCCCCAACACGGTGGTTGTTGCAGGCAGTGCGTTTATCGACGACCCCCTCGCCTCCACTCCCTTCGCCCGCACTGTCCGCGAACACACCTCCGGCCCGATCGATCTGCGCCTGATCCCTAGCCACAAGGATGTGGTGCGCGACATCGCCCGCGCCGTGGCGTTGGATTACGTGCTTCGCGAGCCCCTGGCGGTTGCGGGGGCGTAATGCGCAAGGTCGCCTGGGTTGCCGTGCTACTGCTGGCCGGCTGTTCCACAGAAGTTCCGGTTGAGCCGTTGCAGACCGAGGCAGTACCGACGCAGACGCAGGAGCAGTATGAGGGCCTTGAGGGGGTCGTCGCAAAGATTGAGGAGGCGACAAACACCGAGGTGGGCGTCGCTCTTTACGACGGCACCACCCTCACCCAAGCCGGCTCCCTGGATACCCTGCCGGCCTGGTCCACCATCAAAATCCCCATCGCACGCGCCGCCGAACGGCACTGCGAATACGACCACGCCACCATCGCGGACTTCACCCAGGCCTCCATCGAATGGTCCGACAACGACTCCGCCCGCGCCCTATGGGACTGCATGGGCGACGACCTCGAAGCCGCCAAACTCGTCGGCGAGGAAATCGAAAAAGCCGGGCCGCACGTCAACGTGCGCGGCGCGTTTGGCACCACCAGCTGGACGTTCGCCGACCAGGCGAAATACGCCCACTACTTAAGCACCCGCGACCAATCCCAACCCGTCCTGGCGGACATGCGCAACATCACCGAAGACCAGGCCTACGGGCTCGGCCAGTTGGGGGTTCCGTTCAAAGGCGGCTGGTCAGACGTGGAGGAAGACGGCTCCTGGCACACCCGCCAACTCGGCTGGATCAAACACGTTGGGGTAGCCATCGGCGCGCGCAGCGCCGACGGCAGCTACGAGGACACCATGGATGCCCTCGACCAAGTCGCCGAGGCTATCGCCCCATAAACTTATCGGCGATCGGGCGCAGGTACGGCTCGATGAACTTCACAATCGCGGCCAGGATCGACAGCACCGTCAACACAATGCCCACGGTCCGACGCACGTCGTCCGGCGACTTATCGCCGACACCCGCGAAGACCAACTTCTTCGGCGTGGTGTTCGGGGTTTCGTTGCCATCCGCCGGACGGTGCAGAACCACCTTCTGGGAACCCTGCGGCATGGATTCCACGTCGGTCGGCTTGTATCCCACCACCGCAGCCGATGCCTCGCCCTCAGCGGTGACCGCACCGGCGAAACCGACACGAGTCACGGTGGGGTTCAGGAACGTGTGCAGGTGGCCGGTCATGCTGTTCTTGTCGTCGGACCACTTGCCGTTCAGACGCTTCAGGTCCGCCAGCTCGCCATAGCCCCACCCCTGCATGGCGCGGCTCATGTTAGCCGTGCTGTGCAAGTTCGCGCCCCAGCCTCCTTTGCCGCCGATGGTGGCGGTGTCCTCCGGGCCGCAGTTGTCCGTACACGTTGCGTTGAACGGGCGGACGTGCGCGAACTTCTTCGCCGCCTCCACCGCACGCTGCAGTGCGATCAGGTTGTAGCCGGTGTCCAGTTGCACCGCGTTGACGTACTTCTCGCGGGTATCCAGGCCCTGTTCTGCAGCAACCGTGCGGAGCGGTTTTCCGTCGTATGGCACGTTCTGGTCCCACATGTCGCCGCGGAGCTTGCGCAGTTCACTGATGCCGGTTTCCGCATCGTTGGTCAGGTTGAACTTCGTCTCAAGCGCGATGACCTGGTCGGCGGGCTGGTTGAGTTCCACGCCGGTAACGGGGGCCGGGTCGGCGGAGGCTGCTGGGGCGAGGACGAGTGCTGTGGCTGCCGCGGTCGCTGCGGCGTATAAACGGATGCGCATAACCCGAGGGTAGCGCGTACCACGCCATAAAGAGCACTGGCACGGCAATGTAAAGGAACTGCGGGGCGCCAGGCCAGAGCACTACCGAAGCGTACGGGGCCATCAGCACCATGAGCGCCACCGAACCGTAGCGCTCGAAGACGAACACGCCAAGCGGCACGATCCATACCCAGTGGTGGTACCAGGAAAACGGACTAACCAGGCACGCGGTCAGGCCGATGAAGGAGACGGCGAGGGGTGCGGGGGCTCGTCGACAAGCAAGAAGCGCAAGGATGGTCACGGCGGCACACAGCGTGAGCCACAGCAGCGTCGAATCCATCCCGGCGCGGGCCAGCACTTGGCGTATGGACTGCGCCCCCGGATTCTCGTCCACCCCAATCCGTTGCGTGCTGAAGATCGCGCGCGTCCAAAAGTTCGGCGCGTCCACCACGTTCATCCCGCTCGCCGCAGTGCACACGAACGTGAACGCGGCAACGAATGCCGAGCCCCACCTGCGCTGATAGATCAACAACACGATGAAAAACGCGGGCGTGAGCTTGATCCCCGCAGCCAGGCCCGTCCCGATGCCCGGCAGCCTGTTCTTCGGCAGGAAATCCAGGCACACCAGCCCCATGAGCAGCAGGTTCACCTGCCCGAAGTACAGCGTGCCCTGCACCGGCTCCGTGCACAGCACGAAAAAGGCCACCAGCGGCACCACGTGCTTCTTGCTTATCGACGACCCCCACACCACCCCGGCCAACACCACCACACTGGCCAACTTCCAGGCGACGCCGAACCACTCCTCGGTTGGCAGCCACGAAAACACCACGCCCGCAAACGGCGGATACGTAAACGGCAAGCCCGGCAACAGGTCGTGCGCATAGAGCGGCAGGTGGTCCTTCACCTGCTGCCCGCCCAGCACGTAGACGTGGAGGTCACTTGGGTAGGCGGTGGAAAACGCAGTCTCCAACGGCGTAGTGATGTAACGATAAACCGCTACTGCAACAACAATGAGCAGGAGAATCACAAGTCGAGCCCGTCCAGGATCGCATCCATGGCGTCAGCGACGTCAGTGCGCCACAGCGTGTCCACCTTCGTATCCGCACGCCCCGGCCCACCATTGATCACAGCGGTAGGTTTGCTCTGCTTCTTCGCATCCAGAATGAACTTGTAGCCGCTCATCACCGCAAGCGACGTGCCAATCGCAACCACCCCCGTCGACTCCGCCAGCCACTGATCGGCCGGTGTTCGCGTGGCCTTTGGCACGTTCTCACCGAAGTAGACCACGCTAGGCTTCAGGCGCTCCGAACCACAGTTCGGGCAGGTGATCATGCGGAAGCGCTCCACGTCCTCTTGGCGCAGTTCCACGTCGCCGTCCGGGTTGATCATCGTCCCGACCACCTCGACAGAATTGAAGTAGTTGGGGTTGGCGGCGGTGAGGAGGTCGTCGATAAGCGATCGCTCATGCAACACATTGCAGTCCAGGCACACCACATGCTCCATATCGCCATGCAACGCAATCACGTTTCGCGAGCCCGCCTGTGTGTGCAGTCCATCGACGTTTTGCGTGACAATGCCACGAATCAGGCCGGCCTGCTCGAGCTCCGCAAGCGCAAAATGCGTCCGGTTTGGCCGCGCCGCCCGCATGAACTGCATACCGACGAACGCACGCGCCCAATACCGACGCACCTGACGCGGCGAATGCGCGAACTCCTGAAACGTCATCGGACGGCCCTTGGTCAAACGGCCGGTTTCGGAGCGATAGTCGGGAATGCCCGAATCCGTCGACACGCCCGCGCCCGTGATGACCAGCGTTTTTGGGTTCCTTAACTGTTCTATGACGCGTTGCTGTGCGTTCGGGGTCGGCGTTGCCGTTTCCTTGACCACCCGCTCAATCGAACGCACAGCGGACCGATGCGCCATCGCAATCGCAGGGTCGTCGAAGAAAGTTTCCATCGCCAGGCAGTGTACAAACCACCTAGGATTTCCCGCATGGGGGAATGGAAAGCCGAAATCAGAACCAACCTTGTCGACGTCCGGGGGCAGACATATCTCAGCAGCGACCTGCTTCGCCTATCCACGTCACACGCGCTGGCGCGCCGCTCGTACGACGCCTTGAAGGTCCACCAGCAGCACTGGGCCCGGGCCTACTGCGCGGGCCTTGCCGTCCACGCCGCCGTGATCACCGGCCGCGCCTCCGCCTACCTCAACGACATGTGGGTCGTGAACACGCCGCTAGACCAGGTCGCGCTGGTGTTGCCGTCGGTGCCGCGGCGCTCAACATGGCCCGCCGGCGTACGCTACGTGCAACGCACACTCCCCGCCTCCCGGATCCGCCGCGGGGAAGCCATGTCCACTACGTCACCATTGCAAACCTTTCTGGACATTGCCCGCCTCGACGGCTTCACCCACGCACTCGTCGCCGCAGACTGGCTCGTCCAACGCGGTGGCTTCACACCGGCCCAGCTTCAGCACCTCGTCGAAACTGAGCCGCGCTTCCCAGGCAAACCCGCCGCCCGCCTGGCCGCGCAGCACGCGTCGACCCTGTCCGAATCCGCACCCGAGGCCTACGCGCGCGCTTTGCTCATCGAAGCCGGCATCACCGACGTCCGCGCCAACGTCACACTCACCCGGTGGAGGTACCGCGTTGACCTGCTGATTAACGGGTGGTTGGGAGTTGAGATCGATGGGCGCGTGAAGTACGACGACACCACCTTCGGCCCTGCGCACAAGGCACTTCTCGACGAGAAAACGCGCGCCGACCGCCTCGGCAACGCCGGCCATCCCCTGCTCCGGTACACGCCGCGCTACCTGGAGGAGCACCCCGAGGAGTTCGTCGGGGCGGTGCGGGCGCGCCTCGAACTTGGCCGTTAGGTGTGCGGGGTTTTGTTCATATGCAGGGCTCGATATGCGTAAGTGCAGGTCAGCGCGTTTTCAGAAATTTCGGCCAATTTTCCGCAAAACGCCGTGACCAGGGGTTACGCATATCGAGCCCTGCATATGAAGCCGCGAAGGACTTACCGGAACGGGACCTCACCGATCGTGCGGCGCAGCTTCCGGGTCCGGAGACGTTCGGGGCGCCGGGCAAGCTTCTCCATCGCACGCACGGCACACATGACGTGGGCTTCCTTCGAGTTGGAGTAGAACGCCTGGGCGCCGGCGGGCAGTTTCGGCACAGCGTGCAACGGCAGGTCGGACACCGCGAGCAGGGTGCCGTAGGGGACGCGGTAACGGTAGCCGTTGGCGGCGATGGTGCAGGACTCCATGTCTACGGCTGCGGCGGTGGATCCCCGGAGCCATTCCCACAGGTCCTGCGGGTCTTTCCACTCCCAGTTCCGGTCGCCGGTGGACAGGACGGTGCCGGTGCGCATCAACGACGTGTCGTCGCCGTAGACCTTGGTCACGGCCTTTTCCAGGGTGCGTTGCACTTCGGGGACGGCGGGGATGGGCAGTTCGCGGCGCAGGTAGTCGTCGAGAACGTGGTCGTGGCGTTCGTAGGCGTTGCCGAGGATGAGGTCGCCGATGCGCATGCGGGCGTCCAGGCCGGCGCAGTGGCCGATCATGATCCACGCTTCCGGACGCAGAACGGCCAGCGAGTCGGTGATGGTTTTGGCGTTGGAGGGGCCGACGCCGATGTTGATCATGGTGATGCCGTCGCCGTTTTCGGTGATCAGGTCGTAGCGCGGCATCTGGAACTTCGACCCCAGCTCCAGGTCTTCGAGCGCGACGGTGTCGGAAACTGTTTCGCCGGAGGGGAGGACGAGGCGGGTGTAGCGCGAGTCGGGGTCGGACAGTTCACGCAGGCCGAAGCGCACGAATTCGGTGACGTGCATGGCGTAGTTGGTGAACAGGATGTAGCGCTGCAGGGTGTCCACGTCGATGCCGGTGTAGTGCTCGAGTCGCGCGATGGCGAGGTCGAAGCGTTGCGGGCCGAAGTGGAACAGGGGTTTTTCCGGACCGTGGAAGGCGTCCCAGTGGCCGTCGACAATGGCGTCGTGGACGTCGTCGAGGGCGGGTCGGGGCAGGTTGCGTGTTTCGTCGATAGGCGGTGTGCCCTTGATGTAGGCGGGCGGGATGACGATATCGGAGTACTCCACACGCATGGAGCACGGATAGTTCGAGGTCAGCGCCTCGAGTTGGGCGGTGAGGTAGTCCTCGAGCAGGTCGGGGCGGGAGAGGACGGCGGAGTAGGTGCCGGCTTTGTCGACGTAGCCGAAGGTTTTGGAGCGGTCGATGGGGCGCCATTCGAGCACGTCCACGGTCAGTTTGGGGTAACGCACTTCTCCGTAGCGTTCGAAGTCCCCGGCGCGTGCAATGTCGCACGACGTGTTGTACAGGGCTTTTAGCTTCTCGACGACCTCACGTACCTGGCTCATACTCCGCCAGGCTACTCACGAATGAGCACGCGGCGCACGGCTTCGGCGCGGCGACCGAACTCCTCTGTGGGAACGCCTTCGCGGATGCACTGCTCGATGAGTTGCTGCATGCCGGCGATGTAGAACCGGGCCATGTCATCGATGAGCTCGTCGGTCACGCCGCCCTTCCAGTCGCGGGCGCGCGGCAGGAGCTGTTCGCGCATGGTGGGCAGCATGACCTCGTAGACCTGGTTGTCCAACAGGCTGTGGATCGGCGAGTCGATGATGCGTGTGGCGGCGGTGTAGTGACCAGCGGTCGCCTGCGCCAGTGCAGTGACCGACGCTTCAAAGTTTCTGTCAATGCTGAATCGTTCCGCGAAACCGCCATAGGCTGCTAGTACCCACTGTGCAGCGGTGGCAAGCACGAGACCGTCACGGTCTTCGAAGTGCTGGTAGAACACCTGACGGCTCACGCCGGCTTCTTTCACGATTTGCGAGACGTTGAGCTCAGCGACTTCGTAGTCGTTGAGGAGGCGCATGGTGGCGTCGATTAGCGCCTTGCGAGTGCGCAACGCGCGCGGGTCTTGACTATCCGAGCGACGGCCCGGGAGGGGAGTTTCAGTCATCCCATGTCTCCAAAAAATCTCCGACATTAGTGTTATGTGGTATGAGCCTAACCGATGACACTCTGGAACTGTTACATGCCCTTATTAGAAATGGATGCGTCAACAATCTGACGGCAGATTCTGGACACGAGGAAAGAAACGCCCGCACGCTGCAGGAATTCTTCGGTGATACCCGTGTAAACGTCGAACGCTTCGAGCCTCACCCGGGTCGAGTTTCCGTAGCGTTTTCCATCGAAGGCACCGACCCCAACGCCGAGCCACTCACCCTTTTGGGCCACACCGATGTCGTGCCCGTCGACGAGGACAAATGGACAGTTGACCCGTTTGGGGGTGAGATCAAAAACGGCCGCATGTACGGGCGCGGCGCCACCGACATGCTCTACATCACCGCAGCGATGGCGGCGGCTGTGCGCGACGTCGCCCTCTCTGGCACGCAACCCAAAGGCACCCTGACCTTCGTGGGGTGTGCCGACGAGGAAGCCCGCGGCGGCCTCGGCGCGGCGTGGCTCGCCGAAAACGCGTCCTTCTCCTGGGCGAACTGCTTATCCGAGGAGGGCGGCTCACACCTGCCCGTGTCTGACGGCTCTGACGCACTCGTGGTCGTCGTCGGCGAGAAGGGCGCCGCGCAACGCCGCTTGACCGTGCATGGCGACGCCGGCCACGGCTCCGCACCGTTCGGCCGCGACATGGCCGTGACCAAAATCGGTGAGGTCGCGCGCCGCATCGCCACCATCACGCCCGCAGTGCGTAGCGACGACATCTGGGAGGGCTACGTCCGCGCCTGGAAATTCGACCCCGACACCGAAGCCGCCCTGCTCCGAGGCGAAGGCTACGAGGCGTTCGGTCAGCTGCAGAGCTATTCCCACGCCATGAGCCACCTCACCATCTCCCCCACTGTGCTGCGTGCCGGCGAGGCGATCAACGTGTTGCCGTCCGTCGCCTGGATGGAGCTCGACATCCGCCCGCTGCCTGGCCAAACGCAAGAAGAGATCGACGAGTTGCTCCGGGAAGCGCTCGGCGACCTTGCCGACGAGGTGGAGATCACCCACCTCATCACCGAACCCGGCACCGTCTCCCCCACCTCGGGCCCGCTTTACGACGCCATCGTGGACACCTTCCACGAATTCTTCCCCGACGTCCCCGTCGTCCCGACGATCGCGGCGGGTGGATCCGACCTGCGCTTTGCTCGTCGTAAAGGTGGCGTCGGCTACGGATTCGCCCTCCACGGGCGCGGCGAAACGCTGGGGTCTGTTCTAGGTGAGCTCCACAGCCACGACGAATCCGTCTCCCTCGAAGACGTCGACCTCACCGTCCGGGCGTACCGTTCCCTGATCCGCCGCTTCGTCGGGGCGTAGTCCCGCCGGTCCCGGGTTTTCCGCGCCGCGTCCGCGCCTTTCCCGTTCATATGCAGGTCTCGATATGCGTAACTGCTGGTCAAAGCGATTTCCAAATTTTCGGGCGATTTTCACGAAAACCTCTTGACCTGGGATTACGCATATCGAGACCTGCATATGAATCAAAGGTGTTCACGTGGGATGCTTAACGCATGAAGGAAACTCTCGTAGCGGCACTTGTCGCCAGCGCCGTCACTGCCGGAACGTTAACAGCACCCGCAGCCGAAGCCGTGGAACCAAGCACTACCGCGACAGCCACCCCAGTCACGACTACTGCGAATCCCGAGCAGAACCCCACCATCGAAGAGGAATACACCCCGCTTGAGATCGCGCTTGGACTTGCTGGCGCCATTGCCGTGTACGGAGCGATCGCTGCTGGCACATGCTGGGCGATGAAAGAGGGATTCATTCCGAACCCTGCACCGAAGTACATCCCTTGCCACGCGAAACCGAAGCCCGCTCCGAAGAAGCCCGCCCCAAAGCCAGCACCGAAGCCCGCTCCGAAGCCTGCACCCAAACCTGCACCGCGGCCCGCTCCAGCCCCTACTCCGAAGCCGGTGCAACGGCCGGCGCCTGCCCCGGCACCCGCGCCGTCGAGGACATACCCGAACTGCCGCGCCGTTTGGAGCGACTTGGGACGCCCCATTCGAAGCAATGACCCGGGCTACGGCTCCCACCTAGACCGCGATGGCGACGGGATTGGATGCGAAAGGCGCCCGAAGTAGCTCTTCCCACCTGTCACATCTGCCCCATCCGTGACATACTGTCCCGCATGAAGTTTCGTACTCTCGCTATGACCGCTGCGCTGGCCGGCACGATCGCCGCCGCGCCGACCGCCCAGGCTGACGCCATCGACGACACCCTGGCGAAGCTGCCCGCGGGCCCGATCTCGTGCGACCAGGCCTCCCGCTACTGGACCAATGACGCCGACTACCAGCAGAAAGTCCGCCAGGCGCGCACGATCGCGATGTTCGACCGTCGCGGCCCGCAGATCCTGGACGCGCTTTCGCGTGTCGACGAAGCCGCCAACCGCTGCGGCCTCAAAGGCACCACCGGCGGCAACAACACCAACTCCAACAACGCCGCGCCGAAGCAGAACGCGCCCGCGCAGCAGCCAGCACCTGCCCAGCAACCAGCACCGCAGCCAAAGCAGCAGCCGAAGATTCAGCCGCAGTTCCCGGAGCGCATCAACCTCACCCCGGCTGGTATGCCGTCGGTTGATGTGCCGGTCGCGGGCGTGACCACGCTGCAGTTGCCGGACCTGCTGAAGTTGCTGCAGGACGCGTTGGCGCAGATCCTGGCTTACTTCAAGATCCAGCTGTAAAGCTCGTTGCCGTCGGCGTGGATTCGCACGCCGGGCGTGGGGTCGAGCCACAGGTCGGTTTGCAGTGAGTGTTCGCCGTCGGTGCAGGTAAACGAGATCGTTTCGTTGGTCTTGTCCAGCACCTCGACGCGGGCGCGCGTGAGCCATGCGTTGCGACGACGCACCCCAATCAACTTCTGATACTCCCCATAAATCCAGCCGCCCAGGGGTGAGAGTTCCGCCGGGGTGGCTGGTAGGGCGGGGCGCACGGCGTCGTCGGCAGACCAGCCCTCCCCGCGGGTGCCGGTGAAGCCTTGCTCGTCGCCGTAGTAGATCGACGGCATGCCGGGCACCGTCATCAGGATCGCGGCGGCGAGGATGAGTTTGTCGGTCCCGACCGTGGAGGCGATCCGGTCAACGTCGTGGTTGCCAATGAACGTGTTGGTCAAAAGGTCTGCGGGGTGGCGTTCGAGGGCGTGGGCGAGTTCCCAAAAGTTGGCGTCGACAAGCGAGGACCAGGTGGCTTTCCACAGTTCGTACTGGGTGACCGCGTCGAGGGTGCCAGCCGCAGCGATCTCTGCGTAGTCGCCGTGGATGACCTCCCCGAGGAACATTGCGTCGGGGAACTCTTCGCGCACGCGGGCGAGCACGTCGCGCCAGAACTCGGGCGGGACGGCGTAGGCGACGTCGAGGCGCCACCCCGCGATGCCGCGACGCAGCCAGTGGCACATGATGTCGACGACTGCGTCCCGGATCGCCGGCTCATCGTGGTGGAGGGTGGCCAGTTCGTTGTGCCCCTCCCAGTCCGTGTCGCCGGCAAGGCCTTGCTCGACCCAGGGGTGGGTGCGGGCCACGTGGTTAAACACCCCGTCGAGCATGATGTTGATGCCACGTGTGGTGCAGGCGTTGATAAGCCAGTCGATGTCGGTGTCGTCGCCAAGCCGTGCGTCGATGCGCATGTGGTCGAGGGTGTCGTAGCCGTGGGTGACCGACTCGAAGATGGGGCCGAGCAGCAGGCCGTTGCAGCCGAGTTCGACCAGGTAGTCCAGCCACGGCTCGAGATCACGCAAACGGTGAGCCGCGTCTTTGGTGTCGCGGATCGGGGCGCCGAGCGCGGCCAACGGGTAGACGTGCCACCAGATTGTGCGGTCCAACATGAGCCCGAGCCTACTGCCCTTCCACTATGAATCGGTCGAATTTTCCGTCTTGAATCGGTCGTTTTTTCCGTCACGAATCGGTCGAATTTTCCTCCCTGCGCCCTATGAGCGGCTGCAGACCCTTGGCAATGCGTTCCTTCCATGCGGAGGCGATTTCTTCGTAACCGCTGTCGTGGGGGCGCATGCCGCGGTGGGTGAAGTTGACCTTGGTTTTGCCGGATTCGTCCTCTTCGATGTCGAAGATAAGCGACGTGTCGTCCCACTCGTGGTCTTCCTTGGGGTTGTCGGTTGGTTCGACGTCCCAGACGATGCGCTTGCCGTCGTCGGCTTCCTTGACGGAGAAGCCGACGTAGCGGTCGTCGTCGGAGTAGTGGAACTCGGAGCCTTGTTCGGCGGCGTCGCCTTCGACGCGTTCATCCCACCAGGTTTTGGGTTTGGTGATCGCTTGGTAGACCTCTTCGCGCGTGGCGGGGACGGAGAAGGATGCGGTGAAGTCGCGGATGGCTTGGGCTGTGGTGCCGTCGGCAAACTCGTAGTCCGACAGCGTGTGGTCCGGGTCGTAGATGGAGATGTTGTAGCCCTCGTCCCGGTACTGCATGAGGCCGTCTTTGATCAGGTCGCGGCCGGCCTTGTTAAATGCGGTCACGCCAGAGACGTCAAGGATGAGGTTTGTGCTGGTCAGGCGGCGCTGGGAAAGACCACGGAGGATCTTCTCGGCAGAGGTGAACGTGATCATGCCTTGTAGTTCGACGATTTCGGCGTCATCGCGGCGTTCGATCCGGCGGATGCCCGGCGCGAAGTAGAAGTTCGACGACAGCAGGTTCAGGCCCATGGAGCTGGACAGTTCCTGGAAGATTTTTACTCCGCGCACGGAGTTGCCCTGTTTATCCAGGCGCGGGCTTAGCGACGCAATACCTAACTGGCCCGGCAACGTCCCGATCAAGCCACCGGCCACGCCTGACTTCGCGGGGATGCCGACGTTGACCATCCAGCGCCCGGAGGCGTCGTACATGCCGGCGGAGACCATGACAGCCTGGGCGAGCCGGGCCGCTTCCGCCGAGACGATGCGCTCACCGGTGACGGGTTGAATACCGGCGTTAGCCAGGGTTGCGGCCATGACGGCGAGGTCTTTCACGGTGGCCAGGATGGCGCATTGGGCGATGTAGGAGGCGACGGCGTCGTGGGCGTCGTCGCTAATCGTGCCTGCTTCGCGCAGCATGTGGGCGAACGCCTTGTTGCGGTCGGCGGTGGCCTTTTCGGATTCGAAGACGCGCTGGTCGATGCTTAGTTCGCGGCCGGCAAGGCGGGAGAAGTACGCGCGGAGTTTCTCGCTGCGTTGCTCCACGGGGATGTCGGGGCCGCCGATGAGTTGGTTGACGGTGATGGCGCCGGCGTTGATAAGGGGGTTGGCGGGGCGGCCTTCGCTGTCAAGCGAAAGCGCGTTGAATGCCTCGCCGGAGGGCTCAACGCCGACGTGGGCGTGGACCTCCTCGGGCCCGTACATGTCCAGCGCGAGCGCGTAAACGAACGGTTTGGAGATGGACTGGATGGAGAACTCGTAGTCGCAGTCCCCCACCGCGTAGAGCTGTCCGTCCGCGGTACACAGTGCGAGGCCGAGCTTGTCGGGGTCGGCGTGTTTGAGCACGTCGATGTAGTCGGCGCGGTGGCCGGAGTCGTGGTCGCGCACGGATTCCACGATGTCGTGCAGGTATTCAGTCACAGGCGAACGCATGCCCGCAAGTGTAGGACCTGCTCGGGATACTAAGAACGCTTGGTCAGCCGGGCCCCGCACTCCCCTGGCCGGTCGTGGGGGCGCAACTGTATCTTGAAGCCTTCGAGGCTTTCCTCCAGGAACCCTTCGTGCAGTGCGCAGATGATCGGGGCGGGGCGCTTGCCGCTCTCCGTGATGAAGGGACAGGCGTTGAGGCCGAGTTCGCGCACTTTCCGGGTTGTGGCGTCGGGGCGGTGCAGCGGGTCGAAGCCCATTTCACGCAGCATCTCGGCGGTCTGTCGCTCCGCGCAGTCGAGGTCTGTTGCGGTACCGCTTTCGGGGCGGGCGTTGACCCGGTTGGCCCATTCGCGGCCGATGGCCTTAGCGGTGGTGGTGGTGGCGTCGTCGTCAGGCAGTTTGCTCGCAAGCACCTCCACCAGTGCCACAATTGCGCGCGACGCACTGCTCGTGCGTGCAACGCGCGCGGTGTAGACGTGCGACGGGCGGCCCCTGCCAGATCCGGTAGCGACGTGGCGGCTGACCACGCCTGCGCTCATCAGTTCGTCGAGGTGGCCTCGCACGGTGTTGGGGTGCATGCCGAGCGCCTCGCCAATCTCGGCGACTTGGACTCCCTCAGGGTGGCGCTGCACCTCGTGGAACACGTCGATCTGTTTCGCGGTCAGCCGGTGAACGGCTGCGATCAGCTCACCAGATGGTCGCGGTGCATGTCTGCGTTCCATGCGCATTCTCCTGGACGTGTTACGGGCATTCCTATAATTATATGCCTTACTGAGTTGTAGTCCAATTTGATTTTCACGGGTCGTACAATGAGTTTTACGCAAACTCACTACTAAGGAGTCGTCCGTGGCACGCAACACCCACATCGCAGCTTGGTCCGTCGTGGCGGCACTGATAGCTGGGGCTGCATCCGCAGCGACCCTCCTGGCTCCCGCCCAAGGCGAGCTCCCGACTGGCGACGACGTCGTCCACGTCGACGTGGACATTGAAGGCATGCGGTTTATCCCCGACCGTGTCGAGGTTCCACGTGGCACCAAACTCGTGGTCAACCTGACAAACTCCGGCGACAAAGAACACGACCTGAAAGTTGGCGAGGGATACTCGGGCCGGCTCAGCCCGGGTGAGAGCGCGAGCGCCTATTACGGCGAGTTCAACGTTGACACCCTGGGGTGGTGCACCATCGCCGGGCACAAAACAATGGGGATGCTCTTTAGGGTCGACGTGACGCCTTAATCAACGCCACCTGCGCCTTCACGGCCCGTGCGAGCAGCGGAATGAACGCCACGAGCACGCCAAATACGACGAAGGACAGCACAATCCGCGCGTAGGAATTGTTCACCGCCAGCCATGCCAACAGCGCCACATTGAACAGGCCGACGCGCACGTAGGCAGCCCGGTTGAGTTCACGGAGCCCGGCCTTCACCGCTGCCGGCCCACCGCCCATCATGGTTGGCATGAGGTAGCTCATCGCGCCGATGAGCAGTTGTGCTGCAAACCCGAGCAGCAGCGGCAACGTTGGAATGTCGGCAGATCCGCCGAACAGGCGCACTGCGTACCAGGTCAGCCCGCCAATCAGCCACGCAACCGCGAACAGGGCCGATAGCGCTGGGTAGGTGATGCGACCTCGGGGATCGCGAAGCACCGTCAGCGCGTTAACCACAAAGCCCTGGTAGAGCCACGCCCAGCCCGCAACGATCACCATGGTGCCGATGCCGGTAACCACGGACATCCGCAGCAGCGCACCCGCGACCGCCACGGTGACGCCAGCGCCAGCGAGCACCAGTGCCACACCGACCCTCCCCACGGCGCGCGTGCGCCACATCGCGGGAAACAGCACGCTCAGCGCGCCCATGGCTGCAAAGCCGACGAAGCCGCCAACGTTGATGAACATGTGCGCCTGGCGCACCGCACCGTGCCACTGACCAGGCAGTCCGGCCGACAGCGCCGCGCCGAACAGCGCACCGACCGGCAGACAGCACGCCGAGGCCACGAAGCCGTACACACTCGCATTGCTTCGTTGCGACGCCCTCACCTGCCCCGCCAACACCACCGCATGCCACGCCACCACAATGCCGACGACCAGCGCGCCGACCCAGGTCAGCCAGTACCAGAGCGCCACCTGACCAACGAGCGTGGCAACGACGCCGGCGTTGAGCAGATAGGTGCGGGTGAGCTGGGCGGGGCGGGTGGCGTCGTCAAGCTTGCGCCCCAGGAAGCGCTCAGTGAGCGTCTGCGACCACAACAGGATCGAGTTTGTCAGAATGCCCAGCGTAAAAATGTGGATGAGCAGCCACGATCCCTCAGGGATGAACGGGTGGACAAGCCCCACGATGATGAACACGCCCATCCAAATGCTCACCGGCTTGGAGGCTTTGCGGTGCCACGCCCGCGGATTCATATCAGGCATTGACCGACCCCGACTTCGGGTTGTCGCGGAAGCACCACCACGTGGCCGCCGCGAACACAACCGCAGATACGGCCAGCACGAACAGCACATTCTCGTACGACTCGGTGTACGTCGCGCCACCATCCAGACCCCGCTGGAGCAGCGAACCGGTCAGCGCGACGGTGGTCAGGGTGCCGAACTCGTAGGAGACCTCCTCCACACCCGCCGCCATGCCGGAACGGTTCATCGGAGCCGCGCCAATGATCGCAATCGACGACACACTCATCACCGAGCCCACCGCAAAGCCCAACACCGCAAGCGACACAACCTCGAACAGCACGCTATGCGACGACGCGCCCACCACCAGCAGACCAGCCCCCACCACCGATAACGCGAAACCACCAGCGATCAACGGCATGAAGCCAACCTTGTGCAAAAACGCACCACCGAGCGTCGACGCGGGAATGGCGGCCACGGCCATGGCGACGACGGTGGTGCCGGCCTTCAGGGGCGTAAATTCGTCGACAAGCTGCAGCTTCTGCGTCGTCATCAATTCCGCGCCCGCCATGATGAACATGCCACCCGCCGCGGCAACAACGCCGCCGGTGAACATGCGGGACCGGAAGATGTCGAAGGTGAGCAGCGGGTCATCGAGGCGCGCCTGACGCCGCACAAACAGCCACGAGCCCAACACGCACGCCACGATCGAGCCGACCAGCAGCGCGACGCTTTGGGTGTTCGCAGCCTGCTTGATCGCCATCGTCAGGCCCGACAGCGCAACCAGCGAATACAGCGAAGATATGACGTCCCACGCCTTGTTCGGATTCGGCAGATTCGGCGGCGCCAGCCACACCGTAAGCACGAGCGCAAGCAACACAATCGGCACGTTGATGAGGAACACCGAACCGACCCAGAAGAACTCCAGAAGCAGACCACCAACCACCGGTCCGAGCGCGCCGCCAACCACGGCAACCGCGCCCCAAATACCGATGGCAAGGTTGCGCTCGCGCTCGTCGGAAAACGTCAGGCGAATCAGCGCCAACGTCGCCGGCATCATCACAGCCGCACCAACACCCAACATGGCGCGCGCCGCGATCATCTCAGCCGTGCCCGGCGCGAACGCCGCACCCAGCGACGCCACACCGAAAATCCCGAGACCGATCAGGAACATCTTGCGGTGGCCCACCCGGTCCCCCAGCGTGCCTGTGCCAAGCAGAAGGCCCGCAAGTGCGAGCGGGTAGGCGTTAATGATCCACAGGCCCTCGCTGGGACCTGCGCCGAGACTACGTTCAAGCGCGGGCAACGCCGTGTACAAAATTGAATTATCCAGCCCGATCATGAGCAGGCCGAGTGATACAACAGCAAAGAAGCCCCAGCGCTGCGCGGGTGTGCTGGTGGATTCCATGCGGGGAATACTACCGCGCGGTTCTTTTTCACCTTGTCGCAGGATCTACGCCAGGTAGGCCGCACCTTGCTGCATAAGTCGCTCTAAGTACAAATAGCGCTGCTTAGTCACCCAACCACTGCCTTTACCGGACGCAGTATTTTCAATTTCACTTGGCAAAGTCCGATGCGCTCCAAGTGGTTGCGTTTCGTCCTTTGAGGTCAACACAAACGCTTGATACCGACCTTCAACCCCACTGCCATCACACCATCCATTTTGAGATAGCTCTTCAATGGCTTGCGCGATTTTCCGCAGTTCAGGCCTGTTGCGGTCTTTTGCCTCTTTCCTTAAGAGCCGCGCCTCGTTCAAATTCCAGGTGATATTGTCCTGCCGATACTTGACCGCAGGAATCTCAGTTTGAATCTTTCTGTCAACATAAAACGCAAGATGACGCACAGGACGAAACGTTCGTCCTGATTTACAGACATACACAGACGTCTTTTTATAAAGCTCCCATTCCTTCTTTCCAGGAACTAACAAAGTATCTGCTGGTTCGGTCGGGCGCCGGTTGTACAGGGACTCAACGCGGTCTACTGCCTTAAGAAAATGCTCGAACGCAGGATCAACATAGTTCGCCACCGCAAATATTCGATCGCATTCAAACGGGACATCGGTATCAAGAATCGAATCGTGGTGAGCCACGCGATTACGAAAGTTCCTAATCCCTTCCACTGCGGCGCCAACTTCGCTACGACTTCGGGCATAAGGGAACGCGCGTTGCAAACAGAGGCGCCAGAGCTCGTCGTTGCCTTTTCCGAGCATTCGAGTCCAAAATCCGAAATGCAAGTTCGCGGTTATCTGCGCCCGCGAATCTCGGTGGTGGGGACTTAATCCCTCCCTTGTGTCTTCAACCCTTTCCCGGACTCCTTCTCCAATTAAAGGATTTCGAGAGAATATCCACGGCACTGAGCCAGCATCGTGTTCGAAATGCTCCCTGAGAGCCTTATCGATGACGTTTCTCAGCCCAACTTCAAAATGGGCAAGTAACTCCAGACCTGCAGAGGCAACCTCCCCAGCCCAAAGATAAAGCTCTCTGGCTTTCTGCACATCGTTGTTTGCTTCCTGCAGATACGGCGCAAAGCGCGAGTCACTGACGAGCTTTGAGAAGAAAAACTCGGAAGCAGGACCTTCAACCCCATCTAAGGACCCCAAAGTGTCAACCCCCTTGACCTTTTATGAATGTGCGCACAAATCCAGCACCTATGCTTGGACGTAGCGCCCTTTAAGTGTAATCTCTTTCTCGTACGCCCCGGTGTCGCCTCTGCTCAAGCAAGCGCCCGGGGCTTAAAATTTCCGGGTTAAGTAGCAAAATGTGTGTCCGGTCGGCGTGTCGTCGGTCGGACACTTTTTGTGCTATTTCATGGGGCCTTTTCTGATTCGTATCGAGTGGTTGTATTCGGTTGGGATAGCGTTGTCGTAGAAGGCTGGTCGTCCTGTTTCTTGGTCGGCTTTGTTGTGGTCTTCTTCGGCAAGATCGTTGACTTTGGCGAGTTGGTCTTGTCCGAAATTGCACTGCCTGGCGATCGTGAGTGGATCGTCAGGTCCGTCTAAGAGTCTCACGCGGGTGCAACGGTGAGGGGTGTAGAGAACGCACGGTGGGCGGTTGCGAATAAGTGACCACGCTGGCAGCCGAGAGGTACGAGCGATGAAAGATCAGCTCGAGCATTAGCGAACGTACTGACGTCGCTTTATTAGGTGTACTGACCGGGTACGTTGCGGGCACGCCGGTTCGGCGCACCGCCACAGCCGCTTGCGCCACACCAGCAGCACCGGCCGCCCCGCCGAGGGGATGTCACGCACCAGATGCTCACGCCGGCCGCGGGCCACCGCGACCACCCCGCACCGCGGGCACCCGGTCACCGACTCGGAGGTCTCCACCAACAGCTCCAGCTCACCGCCGTACTCACCGGCGGCAAGCACCACCAACCCCGAGATGCCGAGCATCGCAGCGGGCAGGACGGTAGCCTCAACACTCACCTGGGACTCCTCTCGATCCGTTGCTTGGTCGCTACGAATCGTGGAGTCCCAGGTCCGTCTTCACCAGCCCAACCCGGTCAGCGCGTCGCAACCCGGCTACCACGCTTGGTGAGGAAGATCTGCTAACGTGGTTCGGCGACGGCCCGGGCACGTCCTTGTTCCTAACCGTCGTGCGCTGGGGTCCGCGTGGATCGCTCGGCCAGCGTCCATCCAGTCAGGAGGCAGTCAGCAGATGTTCGACGACAACGGCTCATTCCTACTCGCCATGTTCGAGTTCTTCATCTTCTTCGCATGGTTCATGTCCCTGTGGTGGATCTTCGGAGATCTCTTCCGCAGCAAGGACCTCGGCGGCTTCGCGAAGGCGCTGTGGGTGGTGTTCATCGTAGCGCTGCCGTTCATCGGAATGCTCGCGTACCTGCTTGTTCGAGGTCGGGGGATGACCGACCGCGCGGCCGAGGCGCACCAGGAGCTCCAGCAGCGGCAGGAGGAGTACATCAAGTCCGTCGCCGGCGGCTCCGCCGGATCGAGCCCGACCGATGAGATCGCCTCGGCGAAGGCCCTTCTCGACTCGGGAGCGATTACCCAGCAGGAGTTCGACCAGATCAAGGCAAGGGCGCTCTCCTCGGTCTGACCCTGGTCCGCTCACTCGCCAGCCGCAGCGTCGCGGTCCGAGGGCGAAGAAGTACCGTTCTAATGACAACACCCCGCAGGGAAACCTGCGGGGTTATTTTTGGGTTAAGGGTCAAAAAGGGGTTAAGTAGCAAAATGTGTGTCCGGTCGGCGTGTCGTCGGTCGGACACTTTTTGTGCTATTTCATGGGGCCTTTTCTGATTCGTATCGAGTGGTTGTATTCGGTTGGGATAGCGTTGTCGTAGAAGGCTGGTCGTCCTGTTTCTTGGTCGGCTTTGTTGTGGTCTTCTTCGGCAAGATCGTTGACTTTGGCGAGTAGGTCTTGTCCGAAATTGCACCGCCTGGCGATCGTGAGTGGATCGTCAGGCAGTTGCGTTTTTGCATACAGGCACCACTCGAGCATTTTTCGTTGGCGTTCTCCTGACCTGCCGCGGTGTGCATCGGCGATGCGTTTGAGCTGGGCGTTGATGCCGCCTTCGAGGCTGTTGGTTGTTGAGACCCACCGGTTTGGCTCGAGTGCGTTTTTGGGCGGCTGCAGGTAGGTAAACAGCCATCCTTTCCGTGAGAGGTGCAGCAGGGAGTTGTATGCCTTGCGAACTCGCAGGTGGGTCCATTCCCACTGGTGATTCAGCGTGCGCCGTTCTTTTGGCACGGGGGTCTTTTCGTCGAGGAATGCTTTATAGACCTGTCCGAAGTCGTGGAGACGCAGTGTCCATTCGCGTGCCTGGTCAAGTGTGGTGATGCGGGTCAGTTTCAACGCCAGTGCGTAGATCGCCTTGCCCGCGTCGGTGCGTGGTTGGGTCGACGTGTAGCGACGGATCGCGCGTTGGGCATGGACTAGGCAGCGCTGAATGAGCGTGTTTGGCCAGCACGCTTTAATGGCGGTGAGTGCTCCTTGTCCGCCGTCGAGGACCACACATAGTGGCTCGGCGATCTTTTTGAGCAATTGGGTGTAGGCGTGGGCGGTTTCGCTTTTCGCCCAGTGCCATGCGATGACGTGGTCATAGCTGGCCGCGACGAGGAGGCAGCCAGCGGCGGTGTAGGTACCGTCGATGAAGATCTGGTCATAGACGCGGTGAGGTTCACCATCGTTGGGCACATCGATGAGCCAAAACGGCGCGAATCGGCGATCTAGGGTCCACCGGCTGATGTTTCGCAGGCGAGCGACCTCGGCCAATGAGGCGGTGCAAGTCGCATAAGAGATGAACGCTTGAAAGTCGCGAGTTTGGGTGTGATCGGTGCGGCGGCGTGTCGTCGAGCTGCCGCAATCTGGGTTTTTGCACCGCCACCTGGTTGTGCCTTTGGAAGTGGTGCCATTTTTCTTCATTTCCCCAGCGCATACTGGGCAACGTGGTCTGTTTCTACTCACCCAGAAAGCACACCAATCCCCGACTAGCACATGAGGATGCCATTCCGGTGGATTGAACGAGAATCGAGCATATATAAGGTGCGAAACCTTATATACGGCCGATTTATGCCGTCTGAGCAGTGAGGACTGCGAAAATCAGACACACTTTTTGAGCCTTAACCCCAAATTTCCTACCACCTTCAGGGGTCAAAACAGCAAAAGCCCCGACCCACACTCCGGAGAGTATGTGTCGGGACTTAGTTTGTGCCCGGGGGGGGACTTGAACCCCCACGTTCTTGCGAACACTGGCACCTGAAGCCAGCGCGTCTGCCAATTCCGCCACCCGGGCGGGCGACTTGATAAATATAGAACGACCCGCGTGAAAAGTACAAACCGCCAGTCCACACCAGGTTTTAGACACGCGCGCCGCGTTTTCGGATAGGTCGTGTCGGGGTGGGCACCTATACTGTCCGAGTTACTTAAATTCGCATGTGAAGAAAGGAGGTGCGTGGGAAGTGGCGGTAATGGACAAGCTGGCAAAGCTCGATAGTTCTCTGCAGCGTGGCTTGGATAACTCTATGGCTGCGCTGTTTGGCGGCAAGGTTGTGCCGGAGGAGATTGAGGTGCTGGTCAAGCAGGAGGCACAGGATTCGCTGGTGGTCACGGATCGGGACGAGTATGTCGCTCCGAATGTGTACGCAGTGGGTGTGTCTTCGAAGGACTTGGAAAACTTGTCTAGGAATCGTGATCTTCCTGCGGACCTCGCCGATCAGCTCATGCGGTACGTGCGTAATAAGCAGTGGTTCTTGGATGGGCCGGTTGTTGTGCGTATCGCTGAGGAGTCGGGTTTGAGGACGGGTCAGCTCCGTGTGTCGTCGTATATCGACACGATGCCGGATGTGGTGAGTGGATTCGACGCCATTGTGGCGGAGCCGAAGAAGCGTGCTCGTGCCTTGAGCTCGGAGAGTAAGGAGGATGCAATGTCCGAACCGAATGCCGCCAATCCTGCAAACGGTGGCGAGTCGAATGGGCAGAATGCCACGGTGAGCCTGCTGCTGCAGGATGGCTCTTCGCGTACGTACTTGGTGCACGAGGGGTCCAACATTTTGGGCCGTTCGAATGATTCTGATTTCCGTCTGCCGGATACGGGTGTGTCGCGTCAGCACGCGGAGATCACCTGGGATGGCCAGGTTGCGGTGTTGGTGGATTTGCAGTCCACGAACGGCACGACGGTCAATGATGAGCCGGTGGATAACTGGATGCTGGCTGATGGCGACGTGATTACGCTGGGCCATTCCAACATCGAGGTTCGTATTGTTGGCGGCCAGGATGAGGTGCCGATGAATGCGAATGAGCCGGACTTCACGGATTCGGTGTCGCATCCGAGTACTGAGTATTTCCAGCCGTAGAGCACCGGAAGGTTTGAGATGGATTCCACAATTATCCTCAGCGCGCGTTTTGGTTTGTTGGCGCTGTTGTGGGTCTTCATCCTGCTGGTGATGTGGACGCAGCGTAAGGATGTTGTCTCGGCGGGTGGGGCGGTTCGTCGCCAAGCGGTGGCTTCTTCGCCTGCGCCGAGGGAAAAGGCGCGCACTCTTGCGGTTGTTGCGGGCCCGTTGCAAGGCTCCCACATGGAGATTGCCAGCTTGGAGGAGTTCACTGTTGGTAGGGCTGGTGACAATGACTTCCAGCTGGGTGACGATTATGCGTCGTCACGCCATGCGCGCCTGTTCCGGCGTGGCAGTGACTGGTTTGTGGAGGACTTGGATTCGCGCAACGGCACCTTTGTCAATGGGGTGCGAATTGATCAGCCTGAGCGGGTGACCGTGGGCATGGATATGAAGATGGGACGCACGATTGTGAGGCTAATGCCGTGAAGCTCGCGCTAGATTTCGTCGCCGCGTCCGATCGCGGCTTGGTCAGGACTAATAATGAGGACTCGGCGTATGCGGGTCCGCACTTGTTGGTGCTTGCGGATGGCATGGGCGGCCACGCTGCTGGTGAGGTTGCTTCCCAGTTGATGGTGGAGCACATGGAGCACCTCGACCGCGACCCGAAAGATGCCGACATGTTGGCGTTGTTGGGTGCGGCGGCAGAGGACGCGAATGCGTCCATCGCGGAGTCTGTGGGGACTCACCCGGAGCAGGCTGGCATGGGTACGACGCTGACGGCGTTGATGTTCAACGGCCAGCAGTTCGGTCTGATTCACGTGGGTGATTCGCGAGGCTATTTGCTGCGCGACGGAAAACTTACGCAGCTCACGGTAGACGACACGTTTGTGCAGTCGCTTGTCGACGAAGGCAAGCTCGCCGCCGAGGACGTGTCCAGCCACCCGCAGAAATCCCTGATTCTCAAGGCGTACACGGGCCGCGAGGTCGAGCCCCACCTGGAGCTCGTAGAGGTCAAGCCGGGCGACCGCGTGTTGTTGTGCTCCGACGGGTTGTCGGATCCGGTGACGCGCGAGACGATCGAGATCGCGCTCGGCGACGGCACGCCTGAGATGGCAGCGCAGCGCCTGATTGAGTTGGCGTTGCGTTCCGGTGGTCCGGACAACGTCACCGTAGTGGTGGCCGAGGTCATCGAGGTTGACGACGACGCGGACGTCCCCGAAACACCCGCCGCAGTGAAAGCCGGCGCGTTGGTGCCGGCTGTGGAACAGACACACCCAGATTCCTCCGCGAGCCGGGCCGCGGCGCTGCTGCGCAAGTCGGAGACGATCACCCCGGACCACAACCGGGCGAAGACGCAGGAGTCGGATTCCGCCGACTCCGACGAGGAGTCCCACTCAGCAACCGCGAAGGCTAAGCAGCCGAGCTCGGTGTGGCCGTGGGTCGTCGCCACGCTTGTGCTGCTGTTGGCGCTGGTTGTTGGCGGTGCGGTGTGGTCGAAGTCCCGCATTGTGGACGAGTACGCGCTGACAGTAAACGACGACAGGCAGTTCGTCGTGGAGCACACCTCGCGCAGCAACCCATTCGCCGCAGAGAAGGTCGAGCGCATCCAGCACGCCTGCCTGGGCAAGGACGGCGATCTGCGTGTGATTTCGGCGAACTCGACGCCGGAGGACTGCCACCTGTTTAGCGTCGATGACCTGCCGCAGGAAGAGCGCGAAGCAATTGTCGACGAGGGCTTCACCGGCACGTACGACGAAGTGCTTGGCCGGTTGAAGGACTTGGCGGATGATGCCTTGCCGGGTTGTGTGGATAAGCAAAAGCCCGAGGACAACAAGTGCCGGGAGGTTCAATGAGCAGGCTGACTGCACGTAGCCGCGAACTGCTGCTGCTCCTGTTCGCCACCGGCCTGCTGCTGCTCATGCTGTTCGGGCTGGAGACCAGCCAGGGGCACACCCTGTCCACCGAAATGCTGTACCTCGTGGGCGGGTTCATCGGCGTGTACGCGATCGCGCACCTGTCGCTGGCGTTTCTTGCGCCACACGCGGATCAGGTATTGCTGCCGATGGTGGCGCTGCTCAATGCGATCGGACTAGTGGTGATTTACCGGCTTGACCTCGCCGAACGCCCTGGATACGGGCCTTTGGCAGAGCGGCAGATGATGTGGTCGCTTGTCGGCGTGGGGCTGATGGTGCTCACCCTGCTCGTCGTGCGCGAGCACCAAGCGCTGTCGCGGTACTCGTACCTGCTAGGCCTGGTTGGCCTAATTTTCCTGGCGCTGCCACTGGTGTGGCCGCAGCCGGAAGGCCACGCGGATGCCCGCATCTGGCTGTGGCTTGGTCCGTTTTCTATCCAGCCGGGTGAGTTTTCCAAGATCCTGCTGCTGATCTTCTTCGCTCAACTGTTGGCGCAGAAACGCGCCCTGTTTACGGTGGCGGGTCGCAGGTTCCTGGGGTTGACGTTCCCGCGTGTGCGCGACCTCGCGCCGATTCTGATGGTGTGGGCGATTGCCATTTTGATCATGGCGGCATCCAACGACTTCGGTCCGGCGCTGCTCCTGTTCGCCACCGTGCTGGGCATGGTGTACTTCGCCACCGACCGCATCTCCTGGCTGGCCATCGGCCTGGCCCTCGTGGCCGTCGGTGGCTACGCGGTGTACCAGGTGAGCGGGAAGATTCAGGAGCGCGTGGCCAACTTCATCGACCCGTTCGCAGACTTTGAAGGCATTGGCAACCAGCCCGCCAACGCCCTGATCGGCCTGAGCTGGGGCGGTATGACCGGCACCGGTTTGGGCTACGGCCACCCAGAACTCGTGCCGGTGGCGCACTCCGACTACATCCTCGCCGCGATCGGCGAAGAGCTCGGCCTGGTCGGTATCGCTGCCGTGCTGTGTCTGTTCGCCATCTTCATCACCCGCGGATTCCGCACGGCGATGCAGGTGCGTGACTCCTACGGCAAACTGCTGGCTGCGGGCCTTGCGCTGACGATTGCGATCCAGATCTTCGTCGTCGCCGGTGGCGTGTCTTCCATGATGCCGATGACAGGCCTGACCACGCCGTTTATGTCTGCCGGTGGTTCGTCGGTGATGGCGAACTACATCCTGCTCGGCTTGCTGCTGCGCATCTCTAGCAGCGCGAACCGCCCGGCGGAGTACGACGAAAGCACACAGCGACGCCAGGTGGTGGGTGCCCGATGAACAAGTCGATCCGTTACGGCGCCGTCGTCTCCCTGCTGCTGATTACCGCGCTGCTTGTGAACTTCACCATCATCCAAACCATGCGTGAAGACGAATATGCCCAGGACCCGCGCAATTCCCGCACGGTGATGGAGCTCAAGCAGATCAACCGCGGCAACATCAAGGCCGGAGATCTGACGCTTGCAGAGTCGTTCAAGAACGAACAGACCGGCTACTTCCAGCGCACCTACCCGAACATGCCGTGGTCCTTCGCCCCGGTGGTCGGCTACGTGTCCGACCAGTACGGCACCGCCCAGCTTGAGGCGGGGCTCAATGGGGAGCTCACAGGTGAGGGTGGGTCGTCGTCACGCTTCCTGCGCACCGGGCTCGAGGATTCGAAGAAGGGCGACGATGTCGAGCTCACCATCGACCCGAACCTGCAGGCGCTCGCGTTCGACCAGCTTGCTCAGCCGGGTTACAACGGTGCTGTGGTGGCGCTGCGGCCGTCGACGGGCGAGGTGCTGGCCATGGCCTCGACACCGAGCTACGACCCGAACGAGATCGCCAACCCTGCTACTGCCGGCGACACGTGGGCGCGGGTGAACAACGACCCGGGCCGCCCGCTGCTCAACCACGCAACGCAGGAGCAGCTGCCGCCGGGATCGATCTTCAAGATCATCACGACTGCCGCTGGCCTGCGCAACGGCTACACGCCAGAGTCGCCGCTGACCGGCGACGCGCAGATCATCCTGCCGGGCACCGACAACCTGCCGCTGACCAACTACGGCGGCCAAGCCTGCGCGGGCGGCGGCCAGGTGCCGCTGCGCACCGCGTTCGGCTTGTCGTGCAACACCGCGTTCGTGCAGATGGCGCTCAACCTTGGGCCCGATGCGCTTCGCGACGCCGCCGCCCGCTTCGGCGTCGGCCAACAATACGACCTCGGCCTGCCCAACGCGGCAGGTTCCCTGGGTGACCTGCCCGGCGCGGCGGAGCTTGGCCAGTCCGCGATCGGCCAGCGCGACGTCACCATGACAGCCCTGCAGGCTGCAGTGATGACGGCGGCGGTGGCGAATAAGGGCCAGCGCATGAATCCGTTCGTGGTCAAGCAGGTGCGTGACGCCAACGGCAAGGTTTTACGTGAAACAAAGCCGAAGTCGCTCGGCGAGGCCGTAACGGAAGAGGAAGCCGCAACGATCACGGACTTGATGTACGGGTCTGAGCGCTGGACGTTTGGCTACGACGGCAACGGCTTCGCCTCGAAGACCGGTACCGCCGAGCACGCCGAGGGCGCCGCCCCGCACGTGTGGTACGTGGCGTTTGATCCGCAGAAGGACGTGGCGGTGGCGGTCGTCGTCAAGAATGGCGGCAACTTGGGCGAAGCCGCGACCGGCGGCCAGGTCTCCGGACCGATTGGCCGCGCCGTACTGCGCGCTGCACCAGCACCTGCACCCGTGGAAGGAGACAAGTGATGAACACCGAAAGCCGCGAGGACCTGCAGAAACTTATCGGGTCGAACTACGAGCTGCAGTGGATCATCGGCCACGGCGGCATGTCCACCGTATGGCTCGCCGACGACATCCACCACGAGCGCGAAGTGGCCATCAAGGTGCTGCGCCCGGAGTTTTCCTCCAACGAGGAATTCCTCACCCGCTTCCGCAACGAGGCCCAGTCCGCCCAGGGCATCAACTCCGACAACGTGGTGGCCACCTACGACTACCGCGAGGTGGAGACCGAGGGCGGGTTCACCGTCTGCTTCATCATCATGGAGTACATCCGCGGCGAGTCGCTGGCGGACCTCATTGCCCGCGAGGGCCAGTTGGATGAGGCGGTTGCGCTGGACGTGCTTGAGCAGGCCGCGCACGGTCTTGCGGTGATCCACCGCATGGGGCTGGTGCACCGCGACATTAAGCCGGGCAACCTGATGATCACCCAGAACGGGCAGATCAAGATCACGGACTTCGGCATTGCCAAGGCGGCAGCCGCGGTGCCGCTGACGCGTACTGGCATGGTGGTGGGTACTGCCCAGTACGTCTCCCCGGAGCAGGCCCAGGGCATGAAGGTGACGTCTGCCTCCGACGTGTATTCGCTGGGTGTGGTGGGCTACGAGATGCTCTCCGGCAAGCGCCCGTTCACCGGCGATTCTTCGGTGTCGGTGGCGCTCGCCCACGTGTCCGCCGAGCCGCCTGCGCTGCCGATTTCGGTGTCTGCCCCGGCGCGTGAACTCATCGAGATCGCGCTGCGCAAGACCCCCGGTCAGCGCTTCCGCGACGGCAACGAGTTCCAGCTCGCCATCGCCCAGGTCCGCCAGGGCCTGCGGCCTGCCCAGCCTGGTGGGAACACGCAGGTGGTGGCCATGGAGCCGTCCGCGACCGCGTCGACTCAGATGTTGGCCAACGTTGCCAGCGAACGCACTGCCCGTCCCGCCGGCGCGTACCCGCCGTCCGCAGCGCGAGCCGTTGCTTCTCGACGACCTCCCGCCCCGGCACCCAAACCAGCCCCGGCTGCTCCGGCTCCGCAGAAGAAGTCGGCGGCTGGGCCGGTCGTCGCTACGCTGCTCGGGCTCGCGCTTGTCGGTGTGATCGCAGCTTGGGCGTACACCGCAGGCGTGTTTGACCGTTTCACCGGCGGCTCCACCCCGACCACGACTCCGACCGTGGCCACCCAAACCGCAGTGGAGGAAGAGGAGCCCGAGACGGAAACCGTGGCTACCACCACGCACCACGAGCGCACCACGGTCACCGAGACGCACGCGCCCGGCACCGTGAGCTTCGTCGAGCCACCTGAGCAGCACGAACCTGCACCGGACGACGAGGCACCCGAAACAACCGCGCCGACCTCGGCAGAGCAAGCCCCCACGTCGGCACCGGCAACCAGCGTGGCACCAGCCCCGACGCAGGAGACGAATGCGCCGGCGCCTGGGATAGAATTGCCAGACCTTGAAAACTTGTTCGGAGGTGGCAGGTAAATGCTGATCGCGGACCGATATGAACTCGGCAACATCATCGGCACCGGCGGCATGTCAGACGTATATGCCGCCACTGACGTCGCGCTTGGGCGCGACGTTGCCGTGAAGATGCTGAAGATCGACATGGCGCGCGACGAGAACTTCCGCGAGCGCTTCCGCCGTGAGGCCCAGAACTCGGCTCGACTGAACCACGAGAACATCGTGGCGGTCTACGACACCGGGTCGGTGGAAACCTCCGGTGTGGACGTGCCTTACATCGTCATGGAGCGCGTCAACGGCATGAACCTGCGCGACATCGTGCGCAACGAGGGTCCGCTTACGCCTGAGCGTGCGGCGAAGCTGCTGCTGCCGGTCACCCGTGCGCTGCAGGCCAGCCACGACGCTGGCATCATCCACCGCGACATCAAACCCGCCAACATCATGGTCACCAACACCGGTTCGGTGAAGGTGATGGATTTCGGCATCGCCCGCGCGTTGGACGATTCCACCTCCGCCATGACGCAAACCTCCGCGGTGATCGGCACCGCGCAGTACCTCTCCCCCGAGCAGGCCCGTGGCAAACCTGCCGACGCACGCAGCGACATCTACGCGCTCGGCTGCGTCATGTACGAAACCGTCACCGGTGTACCGCCCTTTGAGGGCGAATCTCCCTTCGCCGTCGCCTACCAGCACGTGCAGGAAGACCCGGTGCCGCCGTCCGAGCGGATCCCGAACCCGCTGACGGACAACGAGGCCGTCAACGTGGATTCCGTCATCCTCACCGCGATGGCAAAACACCCGGCGGACCGCTACCAGACCGCCACCGAAATGGGCGAAGACTTGCAGCTCCTTGAGCACGGCAACGTCACCACCGCTGCGCGTAATCACCTGTCCGCCGCCGAGCACGACGCGGGTGCGCATGCTGTGGACAACACGGTTGTGGTTGGGGATGCGGTCAGTGGGCCGGCTCCGCGTCGCAGAGAAGCAATGGCTCCAGAGGCCGCACAGCACACCCGCTACGCCGACCACCGCGCCGCCAACGAGAAGACCTCCTCGAACACGCTGAAGTGGATCGCGGCGCTGCTGAGCCTGGTGCTCGTCGGCGCAGTGTCCTGGTTTGCGTACGACTACTTCTCCGAGGGCAACAAACCCGCCATCACGCAGGAAAAGATGGTGCAGATCCCCGATCTGACCGGCAAGCCGCGCAACGAAGCCGTCCAGGAACTCGAACGCCTTGGCTTCCAGGTCTCCGTCATGGACGAGCCGAGCCCGGACATCAAACGCGGCGACGTCATCGCAACCAATCCGGCAGCAGGCTCCGAACTGAAGCAGGGTGCGGTGGTGAAACTGACCGTTTCCTCCGGCAAGGAGATGACGGACGTGCCAGACGTGACCAACCTGACCACGGACGAAGCGATCGAGGAGCTGGAGAAGGCGGGCCTCGAGCTCAACCCGAACGTGCGCCGCGAATCCAGCGACAACATCGAAGAAGGCATCATCCTGGGCCAGCAACCCGCTGGCGGTACCCAGATTGCCAAGGGCTCGCGCATCGCGATCACCGTCTCCTCCGGCCCCGACATGGTCCAGGTGCCGTCGCTGGTGGGGCTGAACGTGGAGCAAGCCACCGCGACCCTGTCGTCGCTGCAACTGCGCGCCACTGTGACCAAGGTGGACTCCGAGCGTCCCGAGGGTGAAGTGCTCGCCGTCGCCGGTGAAAACACCGACGTGCCCACCGGCACCACCATTGAGCTGCGCATTTCCAACGGCATGCTGATGAAGATGCCGAAGATCACGCACCTCGAGCCGTCGGACGCTGAGCGCGTGCTGCGCGACGCCGGCTGGAGCGGCCGCATGGTCGCCGGGCCTACCGTGCCTACCGGCGCGCTTGTCGACGCCGGGCAGATCGGCCACCAAGAAATCCCCGCCGGCGACCTGATCCGCAAAGACCAGGCCATCAACTACAACCTGTGGAAGTTCGACGCCGGCGCCTTGCTGCCGCAAAATAACGCAGCTGCAGGTGAGGCTGATACAGTTTCACCCCAGAACGCTGTAAACGCGGCAAACGCGGTACGCAACATGGAACGCAGGCTCGGCCTGTAACCCCAGAAAGCAACGGAGACAACGATGCCTAAAGCGAAAGTAACCAAGGACCCGGTCCGCCCGGTCAGCAGCACCTCCACCGGCGTGTCCCGTACCCCTGTCAAGGTCAACACCGGTGGCACCCCAGTGTGGTACAAGGTCATCATGTTCGGCCTCATGATTCTCGGTCTGGCGTGGCTGATCCTGTACTACCTCGCCGGTGACCAAATTCAGTTCCTCGCCGAACTCGGCCCGTGGAACTACGCCATCGGCTTTACCGGCATGATCCTCGGTCTGCTGATGACCATGGGTTGGCGCTAAACCGGTTTTCCCTGCTTAAACGGGGCGTCGCGGAGTGTTTCCGCGGCGCCCCGTTTGTTTCATTTACCCCCGGATTCGGTGAATTCTACAACAGTTTTCTGCACAAACCTGTGCACTCGATTATCACTTTATCAGTGAGAGTTAAATCTCACCTCAACGTTTTCAAAGGAAAAGTCACCGAGAAAGGACCGCCCGTGCGCGCAATCCGTTCCGCCGTTGCAGCACTCGCAGCCGTCGCCATCGCCGGCTCCGCAGTCACCGCAACCGCTCAAACCCTTGAAGAGTCCTATCCGGAGACTCCGGCAACCAACGATGCACTGCCGATCATCCACACCTACCGTGGTTCCGACCACCTGAAGGCAAACGTCCTCAACCCACGTCCGGTCTGCAACTCCACCGAGGACTACCGCACCGTCGTGTACAAGGTGAAGGACAACTTCCTGCCGGTGGGCACCATCTCCACCACCAACCTGTCCGACAAGGCCATCCCGCTGTCCCAGGACCTGTCCCGTACCCAGTCCATCTCCGCGTCCGTCAACGGTTCTAAGACCGAGACGATCACGCTCGGTGGCTCTGGCTCCAAGGACGGCCTGCAGGGCAACATCGGCTACTCCCTGGCCAAGTCCCTCGGCTGGGACGTCTCCGGCTCGCTGAGCTGGTCCGTCGGCCAGCAAATCGGCCCGTACGAGGTGCCGGCAGGCAACACCGGCGAGGCCACCTACGGCTTCCGCACCGTCACCATGACCGGTACCCAGCAGCGCTGCCGCCCGAACGGCACCTGGGCAACCCCGACCGCCTGGATCGCCAACATGCCGGTTAAGAACGAGGTGCGTGTGAAGAACTACGCCACCCCGGCCGGCTCCTGGGCACCGAATAAGGGCGCACAGGTGACCACCCCGGTGGATAACCCGAACCCGGCGTACAACGAGGATGTCAAGAAGATCGAGACCGGCGCGAACCTCGATGACATTGACAAGGTTGAGGACGACAAGGCAGCAGACGTCACCAACAACGACATCACCGACGAGGGCACCAACATCATCGACGAGGTCGAAGAGACCAACACCGGTGAGGTTGAAGAGGTCGTCGATACGGAAGAGGGCGCTGTGCGCGAGCTCGACCTGCAGCCGCACTTCACCACGTCCACCTGGAAGGCTTCCGGCTTCGCAGGCTCCGTCGCACTGCGTGTGAAGAACGTCGGCGACAAGCGCTACTGGGGCGAGTTCCCGGCCGTGACCTTCCGCGTTGAGGTCGGCACCTTCGCCGGCCCGGAGGGCGTCGACCGTCTGATCACCACCACCCGCTACAACGGCTCCCACGTCCGTGACCTTGGCTACGACTTCGACCGCAACGTCCGTGTCTTCGAGGTCACCCTGTCCAACCCGGTCAACGCTGGCGACGACATGCTGCTCGCCGGCTTCTCCTTCGGCGACGGCAACACCAAGGAAGGCCGTCTCCACAACACCCTGACCGTCACCCAGACCGGCCGCCTCGCAGGCGACACCTCCCTGTACAACGACCAGAAGGTGTCCTCCCTCGACGCAACCACCTCTGACTTCGGTCGCCAGGTCCGCGGTACCTTCTAAACCCTTCTAAAACCGCGAAGCTGAAAACGCCCGTTGAGTCTGTTGACTCAACGGGCTTTATCTTGCGCTAGTTGTTCTGTGCCGCGCGCTTCTTCGCCAGCGACTCACGAACCCTGGTCTCAAGGTCAGCGTCGACCTTGCCCCAGTACTCGTAGACGCGCTCCTCGACGTCCTTGTTCTTAATAGCCATCATCTTGTTGGTGATGTTGTGGACGAAGCGCTCCTTCTCACCGTCGTCGAACACGTCGCGGTAGAGCGTGCCGGCCTGGCCGAAGTCGTCGTCCTCCGCATGCTTGACGTATGCGGCACGGACGAGGTCAGTGCCCGCCGGATCCGGGTTGACGTAGAGGTTCACCGCCTGATCGTAATCGGTGAAGTTGGAGGAAGAATCCTCGCCGTTGTCCAGGTAGCCGGCGCCCTTGTCGGTGCGGTTCGGCGTGTAGTTCGGCTCGTTCTCCTCGTTGAAGAAGTACGCCATGGAACCACGCTCAGAGTAGGTGTTCACATCATTGAGCGGTTGGTTGACCGGCAGGTCCTTGTAGTTCGTACCGATGCGGTAACGCTGCTGATCCGAGTAGGCAAACACACGCGCCTGCAGCATACGGTCCGGCGACAGACCCACACCCGGCACCAAGTTCGCCGGATCAAGCGCAAGCTGCTCGATCTGCGCGTGGTAGTTCTTCGGGTTGCGGTTCAGCACAAAGTAGCCAACCGGGATCAGCGGGTAATCCTTCTGCGACCACGTCTTGGTCAGGTCGAAGGGGTTGAAGCGGTAATCCTTCGCCTCCTCGAACGGCATGATCTGCACCTTGACGTCCCAGATCGGGTAGTCGCCCTCTGCAATCGCGTTGAACAGGTCCGCACGCTGGAAGTCCGGATCGGTACCGGCCTTCTCAGTGGCCTCCTCGTCGGTGAAGCACTCCCAACCCTGACGAGTCTTGAAGTGGTACTTCACCCACACCGGCGTACCTTCCTCGTTGATCCACTGGAAGGTGTGGGAGCCGAAACCATCCTGGTGGCGCGACGTCTTCGGGGTGCCGCGGTCGCCCAGGAGGTAGGTCACCTGGTGTGCGGACTCCGGGGTGCGGGTCCAGAAGTCCCACTGCATCTCGTCGTCACGCAAGCCCGAGTTCGGCTGGCGCTTCTGCGAGTGAATAAAATCCGGGAACTTCATGCCGTCGCGCAGGAAGAACGTCGGGGTGTTGTTACCCACAATGTCGTAGTTGCCGTCCTCCGTGTAAAAACGCAGCGCGAAACCGTGCACGTCACGCCAGGTATCCGGCGAGCCAGCCTCACCCGCGACCGTGGAAAAACGCGCCGCCATCGGCGTGACGGTGCCGGGCTGGAACAGCTTCGCCTTCGTATACTGCGACACATCCTCCGTGATGTGCAGCTCGCCGAATGCGCCGTGGCCCTTCGCGTGCGGAATACGCTCCGGGACGTTTTCCCTGTTGAAGTGGGCTAACTTCTCGATCAGGTGGACGTCGTTAAGCACATTCGCGCCCTGACGACCCTGCGTCACCGAAATATTCTCCGACGCAACCGGCTGACCACTCAACTCAGTGGTACGACCCTTGCCCGCAGGACGCTCGCCCTTAGCGACGATCTCCTCCGCCTTGCTCTTGTCAGTCACGACTTGCTCCTTACTTCACTGTTGTTGACATGTACCCCTCCCAGGGTAGGTACTTCCGCATGAACCGGTTGCCGAAACATTCGTAAGCAGCGTCGACGGTGGCTACCAAGTACGTTTTCTACGCTTCTCCACGTCGCCACCAGAAGGCGGCTCCACGTTGTAGCCGAGGTCTCGAAGCGCCTCCGCTGCCTCCGCAGGATGATCCCGAACCGCAGCGCGGAGCTGCTTGTCCAGCCACCCCTCTCGCGACTGCAGCAATTTGCTCTCCCACCCAGGTTTTCCTCGGAAGCCACATTCGCGGACAACGAAATATAAGAAGTCCTCCAGTGAAGGACGGAACCGTCGCCCTCCTACGGGAAAATGCAGGGCTTGTAGGTCGCCTTTGCGCCTGTCCTTGGCCTTTGTTCCCTCGAAGTTCGCCATAAGGGCAACACTTAACAACCCGGAGATCCCCGAAGAGTGAATATGCGCCGTAGGGGCAGAGGCATATCCGCGTTCATACTCGAACCTGATACCAGGTGAAGTGCGGACGCGGATCTCGAACTTGCTTCGATCGACGGCCAGATACTGTTCGCCTGAACCGATCGCGAGCTCATATTCGATAAAAACCTGATAGATCGCACTGTAATCAGATTTCGAAACCCCCTGGTCAGACTGTCCAGATCCGTAAACAAGTGGCAGTTGAAAACTACCGACAACGCGATCTTCATCCGTATTGGATTCGGCGTTGTACCGAACGTCGCGAATGGACGCGACTGGCAATACATCAAGCGCCAAGTCGAGTGCCTGCTGCAGGAACTCTACAGCCTCTTTCTCCACGCTTAACGCTCCCCGAGAAGTGACTCCACCCTGCGCAACTCGTCGTAGATGTCTCGCTGCTCGTAGGTGAACCCGCCTGACCAGGCAAGCTCCTTCAGCACGTCATCAGATGGCAACGCAACCCCCAAGGATTCAGTCAACTTCGCACGCAAATCGCGTTGGCGTGCTCGCAGCTCTGCATTGGTAAAGCGGCGCACTTTCAGCTTCATGAGAATCACCTTCTTCCTATTGGCTCTGATCCTAACCAACGGCAGCGACATTGCTCTCCCGTTATTCGAACACTAACTATCCACACCTGTGGATAACTCTGTGCACAACTCCACAGGCACCGTGGATGTGCTGGGGATTATTCGAAAATCCCAGGTAATTTCGGCGTGTCGTTTTCGCTGTTCGACGTGTCGTTCGAGGAACAACACGCGTGTAGTTCTCCACATTGTGGATAACGTTTGTGGATAACTCCGGTTAGTACACAGGGATCGTCGACGGCAACGTCAACACCCACACCACCGGCACCGCAGCCACCAACGCCGAACACGCCGCCACCCACCGCGTGCGCACATTCGGCGAGGTCAGCCACCACCCCATCACCGCACCCGCGACCAGACCCCCGAGATGCCCCCACAACGACACCGTCGGCGACATCAGCGAATACACCACGTTCACCGCCACCAGGGTGAGTGGGGCGCGCAGGTCGGTTGATCGTCGATAAGCAACTGCGATGAGCACCGCCATCAGCATGTACAACGCCCCCGACGCGCCCGCCGTCGGCGTTGTGAAATTAAACGCAAGCACGCTAATCGACGACCACAGCACCCCCGCGCAATACGCCACCGCAAACGGACCCGACCCCACAAAGCGCTCCACCTCCGCGCCAATGAACACCAACATGAACATGTTCAACACAAGATGTGTAATGTCCAGGTGCAGAAAACCCGCGCTCAACGTGCGGAGATAGCCCCAGTCGTACACCAACGGGCCAAACAGGATCATCTGCTCCCCCACCGGCGAATCCCAAATCACGTCCATCACACTTCTCGACTGCACCGCCGTCACCACAAACACCAACGTGCACAACGCAGCAATAACGGAGGTGGCCGGAGCATTCTTCAACGTGTTCTTCAGAGCGTTGGGGAACATGGCCCTCAGCGTACTTCGGACACGAAAAAGCCCCCGCCAACTGGCGAGGGCTGATCGAGGCGTGTCTTCTTACTTGACCTCGACCGAGTTGATCACAACGTCCTCAACCGGACGGTCCATGCGACCGGTCTGAACGTTCGCGATCTCGTCGACAACCTTCTTCGACGCCTCATCCGTGACCTCGCCGAAGATGGTGTGGCGGTTGTTCAACCACGGGGTAGCGTCCACGGTGATGAAGAACTGGGAACCATTCGTGCCCGGGCCCGCATTCGCCATAGCCAGCAGGTACGGACGATCAAACTGCAGCTCCGGATGGAACTCATCCGCGAACTGGAAACCCGGGCCGCCCGTGCCGGTGCCGGTCGGGTCGCCGCCCTGGATCATGAAACCCGGGATGATGCGGTGGAAAATCGCACCGTCGTAGAACGGGCCCTCGGTCGTGCCCTGGGCGTTCTTGGTGGCGTACTCCTGCTCGCCCGTCGCCAGGCCAGTGATTACCTCTACCGTCTTCGGCGCGTGGTTGCCAAACAGGTCAATCACGATATCGCCGTGGTTCGTGTGCAACGTCATCGTTTGTGTCTTCTGAGTCATGCCGACCAGACTACGCGGAATCGTCCGAGGGCGTTCGCCGGGTCGGCGGTTGGGCGTGCCGGGCCGTCCTGGGCTGTCTTGGTGTCCTGGGCTGTCCTGGGCGGTCCAGGACTTTGATCGCAAACCCAGCGAACCAATCCCAGCGAATCGTCGAAAATTGCCGATTCGCTGGGACTGGTTCGCTGGAAACTCGATCGGAGGCCTCGGCTAGCACGTTGCTCTTGTGCATCGGCTCCCCAGCGGATACTTTTAATCCAGCATCATAAACCGGGGGGTCATATGGTTGGGGAAAAGTTGACGCAATTGCTCGTCGGCCAGGCGGTCGCCGAGGCGGAAGCATGCGTAAAAGTTGCATCGCGTCGATACGTGCGCCTCGAAGCGTGGAACGCGCTGCGGCCGTACGAGCGCGAGTACTTACGCTGCTACGCAGCAGGTTCATCGGCCCATCGCTCGGTGTTGGTGAGTCGCTCGGCCGCCCGCCTACTGAACATGTGGACCATCCCGGACGGCAAGGAAGTCATCGAGCTCGCACAAACGCACGGTACGCCACCATCCACGAAAGACTGGCCCGACGGTCTGCGTTACCGTCACATGCGGATCCCTGAATCGGACGTCTACTGCATCCACCGGACCGACTGCATCGGTGCGGACCGAAAAATACAGGTGACAAGCCCAGAGCGCACCGCGATCGACATCGCGCGGTTTCACGGCGTGCGTCAGGGCGCGGTCGCGATGGACTGGCTTCTAAGCTTCGGCACCCTCCAAGAAAAGCGGAGACGATGGGAGACCATCCAAGCCAAAATTGCCCGTCTCAAGGGAAAACGAGGGATTGCGAACGCACGGCGGGCACTCGAACTTGCGTCTCCTTGGTCAGAGTCACCGTACGAGACCCTCCTGCGTGTGATCCTCCACGAAAACGGTATTGAGGTGGAGATGCAACTGTGGATCGGACCAGATTTCCGAGTCGACCTGATCTGGGGAAATCTCGTTATTGAGATCGATGGCCTCGATAAGTTCGAGAACAAGCCTCACGATGCCGTCCTCTCTCAACTCAAGCGCGAAACTTGGATTCGTGAGCAGGGATACGAGGTCATCCGATTTTTCACACGGGAGATACTCCGGAATCCGGAGGAATGCGTCCGCCGGATACGGGAGGCGAAAGCACGGGCAGACAAGCGCGGTGAGCCGCAAGTCGCCGCGACCCGGCAACGTCCAAGGCAACGCCAATCCCGATTCCCGTAAAGCGCGCCGCGCCGCACCCCTGAAACGAAAGAAACCAGCGAACTACACCCAGCGAATCGCGGTTTTCGGGCGGTTCGCTACAACTAGTTCGCTGGAAACTCGAAGCGGGGCGGGGGCACCGGCGCACCGGCGCACCGGCGCACCGGCGCGGCAAAGCACGCCCCGGCGCGACCGGAACCTACAGGCCGGCGACGACCTCGTCGCGGGCGGCGACCAGGTTACGCAGGGACGGGTCGACTTCGGCGTAGCCGCGGGTCTTCAGGCCGCAGTCCGGGTTGACCCAGAGGCGCTCGGTCGGCACATTCTTGAGCGCGGCACGCAGCAGGCCCGCGATTTCCTCGGTGGACGGCACGCGTGGGGAGTGGATGTCCCACACGCCGGGGCCGATTTCGGAGTGGAAGGTCTCGTCGATATCTTCCAGCAGTTCCATCTTGGAGCGGGCTGCCTCGATGGAGGTGACGTCGGCGTCGAGGCCGGCGACGGCGTCGATGATCTGGCCGAACTCCGAGTAGCAGAGGTGGGTGTGGATCTGGGTCGACGGCTTCGCGTTCAAGGACACGAGGCGGAAGGCGCGGACGGCCCAGTCGAGGTAGGAGGCGCGGTCGTCGGCACGAAGTGGCAGCAGTTCGCGCAGGGCCGGCTCGTCGATCTGGATGACGTTGATGCCGGCTTCCTCGAGGTCGGCGACTTCGTCGGCAAGGGCGACGCCGATCTGGTCAGCGGAGACGGACAGCGGCACGTCGTCGCGCTTGAAGGACCAGGCCAGGATGGTCACCGGGCCGGTGAGCATGCCCTTGACCGGCTTGTCGGACAGGGACTGGGCGTATGCGGACCAGTCGACGGACAGGGCCTTCGGGCGGGAGACGTCGCCGACGACGATTGGCGGACGGGTGCAGCGGGAGCCGTAGGACTGGACCCAGCCGTTCTCCGTGACGACGAAGCCGTCGAGGAGTTCGGCGAAGTACTGGACCATGTCGTTGCGCTCGGCTTCGCCGTGGACGAGGACGTCGAGACCGATCTCTTCTTGCAGTTCGATGACCTGCTTGATTTCGGCCTTGAGGGCTTCCTTGTAGTCGGCGTCGGAAAGGGAGCCTTCGCGGTGGTCGGCGCGGGCCTTGCGGATTTCCTGGGTCTGCGGGAAGGAGCCGATCGTGGTGATTGGCAGGGTGGGCAGCTTCAGCTCTTCGCGCTGGATCTTGATGCGCTCTTCGAAGGCCGGCTCGCGCTTGACTTCGCCCTCCGGCAGCTTTGCGACGCGGTCCACAACCGCCTGGTTGTGAATCGTCGTCGATTCTGCACGGGTGCGCACAGCGCGGTCGGACTGGGCGAACGCCTCGGCTGCGGCGTCCGGGCCGGCGACAAGTGCCTGGATCTCGGCGAGCTTCTCGTCAGCAAACGACAGCCACGGTGCGACCTCAACCGGCAGGTTGCGCTCGGCCTTGAGGGTGTGCGGCACGTGCTGCAGCGAGGTGGAGGTGGAGACGGATACCGGGCGGCCGAGGGACTCGAGGACCTCGGTGCGTTCGCGCAGGTTGGCGGCCCAGACGTTGCGGCCGTCGATGATGCCGGCGACGAGGTGGGTGGTCTCCGGGATGGTGGTGCGGATGCGCTCCGGGTAGTCGGCGTCGGCGTCGAGGGTCCACGGGGCAAGGTCGACGTGCAGTGCTTCTACGCCGAGTTCGCCGAGGACCGGCAGGGCCTCGCGGGCGGAGCCGTACGGGGTGGTCAGGTAGACGTTCGGGCGGTCCTCGCGGCCGAGCAGATCAGACCATGCCGAGCGCAGGTACTTGGCAATCTCGGCGTCCGGGGTGGACAGGTCGGCGACCACGGCCGGCTCGGCGATCTGGATCCACTCCACGCCGGCGTCCTTGAGGGCCTTAAATACCTCGGCGTAGGCGTCGACAAGCGCTGTCAGCAGCGACCACTCGGCAGGCTTGGACAGCGCAATGAGGGTGACCGGGCCGACGAGGAACGGGCGAACCTTGTGGCCGGCCTCGGCGGCTTCCTCGACGATGTGCAGGATGCGCTCCGGCACGGCCTTGATCTCCTGACCTGCCTCGATCTCCGGCACGAGGTAGTGGTAGTTGGTGTCGAACCACTTGGTCATCTCCAGCGGCACGCGGGTGGCGTTGCCGCGGGCGAGCGCGAACTCCTCGTCGAGGTCGGTGCCGCCCGGCACGAGCCCCACGGTCAGGGCGGTCTCGAGCACCTGGTCGTAGAGGGCGACGTCGGCGGGGATGGCGTAATCCTCGGTGAGGCCGAGGTCGCGCAGATGGTTGTAGTTGTTCACGCGGAGGGCGCGGGCGGTGGAACGGAACGTGTCGGCGTCGATACGCCCTGCCCAGTAGCTCTCAAGCGCGTGCTTCAGCTCGCGGTTCGCGCCGATGCGCGGGTAACCCTCGATGGTTGCCTTGGGGAAGGTGGTCATGGTTTGTCCTTTATCTATTGGATGCCGATGCGGTCCAAGAAGTCCCGCGTGACGGCCAGGTTGTTGTGGGTGTACACGTGGAGTCCGCCGGTGCCGGCGTCCAAAATCTCCCGCGCAAGCTTGGCGGTGAGTTGCATGCCGGTTTCGTATTCGTCGTCAGCTTCGAGCAATTGCTTCTCGACGACCTCAGGCACCTCCAACCCCGACAACTCACCCATCCGGCGCACACGCTTCAGGGAAGTCATCGGCATAATCCCCGGAATCAACGGGATACGCACACCAGCCAGGCGTGCTACCTCGACAAAGTCCAGGTAATCCTGCGCCTCGAAGAAAAGCTGCGTGATCGCGAAATCGGCACCCAGGCGCTGCTTAGTCAGCAGCACATCCAGGTCATGGTCGAAATTTCGCGACTCCTCATGCCCCTTCGGGTAGCACGCAACCGACAGCGCGAGCTTGCCGGCGGCGAGGCGAAACGCCTCCTCCTCCTGCACCTCCTCAATGAGATTGAGCAGGTCGGTGGCGTACTGCAGGTAGTGCTCCGGCATGCCCGTTTCGGGCAGGTCGCCGCGGAGTGCGAGGAAGCCGCGCACGCCGGCGTCGATTAGCGTGCGGATCCACTCGGTGAGCTCCTCGCGCGTACCCGCCGTGCAGGCCAGGTGAGCGATCGGGCGCAGGTCGGTGGTTTCCGCAATCCGGGAGATCACCGCGGCAGTGCCTTCGAGCCACTCGCTGCGACGCGAGCTGGTCACGGAGACGTAATCCGGGTTGTAGGCGGCCAGGCCGGCAATGAGTTCGTCCATCTTGGCCACGCTGTCGGAGGGGCGCGGCGGAATGATCTCAAAACTCAACGCAGTGCGCTGGCGCGGACGAGGGCGGCGGATCACCGGAGCGCCCTCGCGGTCGATGGGTGCCGAGGCGGAAAGCCGGGTCGAAGGGGAGGCTTCGAACATGGCGGACCTTTCTCTCGGCTGGCTGTCATCGGGACTTGTTGCACCGTGGTTAAACGGTGACTTGAAACTTATGTTGCCCGTTTCCGCGCCACAATCAAGGTTGTCTATTTTGCCCGTTTGCGCAGGTCATGCGGCCGGTTTTCGTGAATGTAAATACGGCAAACTGAACCGCTTGGTTCATTTTTGCGTAACGCTTGGTACGGAGCCGTTCTGCGGGGGCTTCGCTACGCTAGACACCGAACCAATCGAACAAAACTTGAACCCGCTAAACAAAGGAGCCCACATGAACCTCAGGACCATCGGCATGGCCTACGCCCTCGCAAACCAAGGCCTGAAGTACTTCCGCGACCAAAACGACAAACGCGAGCGCGACATTTACCAGTCCCTCATCGACACGCTTAAAGACGGCGACCTCTCCGACCTCACCGACAAATTCGACCGCGACCAACTCCAGGAGCTCTACGGCGCCGCCCGCGCCGAAGCCGGCGAAATCACCCGCCAGGCCCACGAGCGCCTCGACCGCCGCCGCGCCGCCTTCGACGCCGACGCTCCCCTGCGCGCCGCCCAACTCGCCTTCCTTAAAGACCACGCCAAGGAGAAGAAGGACGAAGGCCGCAGCGTGCTCGGCACCATCGGCTCTGTGATCAAGTGGTCGACGCTCAGCGCCGTCGCCGCAGGTAGCGCATGGGCTGCGTGGGAGTTCTTCCTCAAGGAAAAAATCGCTGAACTTCGCGACGACTCCCCCGCCGACCTCGACCTCGTCTCGGTCGCCGAGGGCGGCGCTGGTCGTGCTGGCGGTGCTGGCGCTGGTGGGACCTCCACGCTGGTCTACTCCACCACTACCGAGGACGACCGCGAAGCACGTTCGGCCGACGATTCTGACGATTCCGCAGGTCGCCACCGCCTGGAGGACTAGCGCCACGTCCCTTCCGGGCCCAGCCCCGTTCCCGAACGCCTATACGTTCGCGCGCCAGCCGGCCATGAGGTGGCGGACGAGGCGATCGCGCACGTCGGGGAGCAGATCGGCCAGGGGTGAGGCAAGCGGTCGGGTGGCCACGATCAGTTCGGTGGCGAGCTGCAGCGCGGTTTGGCCGGGGGCGACGATGTTGTGGGGCACGGCTTCGTCGATAAGCAATTGCACGTTGTGCATGAAGGTCTCGCGGCGTTCGACGATGATGCGGGGGCCGTCAGCGGAGGGTTCGGCGGCAAGGGCGGTGGCGAGCATGCCGACGCCGGAGTCGACGATGGCCCAGACGAAGCGTTCAAAGCTGCCTTGGGGGTCGTTGTCGAAGTCGGCGAGGGTGCCGTTGAGGAGGGTTTGGAGGTTGTCGATGTAGACGACGGCGCAGGCGTCGTAAAGCGATGCGCGTGAGGGGAAGTGGCGGTAGAGGGTGGCGATGCCTACTCCGGCGTCGGCGGCGATGCCTTCGAGTGTGATTTCGGAGCTGGGGCGGGTTTGGATCTGTTGGAGTGTGGCCGTGATGATTTGGTCGCGTTTTTTGCGGGCGTCTGCACGCATGGCACTCCCCACTCTGGGTTTGACAGTGATTGAATTGGGGAGCACCATATCACGAGTTAAGTGATAGTCCACCCTACGGTTAGGGGACCGAATGTCTGCAATCCTGTCGGTACAGGGCCTTGTGCTGCGCAGTGGTGACGAGCCGGAGTCGTTCGACATCGGCCGCGGTTTGACCCTGCTCAACACGGCGCGCGAGTCCGATTCGACGCTGCTCAGCCTCGCGCTGGCGGGTCGCTTCCGTCCTGCAGAGGGCACCATTCTGCTTGATAGCGAACCCACCACCCACCACGACCGCTTCCGCGATGTCGCGTTGGCGGGCGTGCCGGAGATCGACTCGATTGATCGTCTGGTGCGCGTGCGGGATGCGGTGCGGGAGCAGATTGCGTGGTCGCAGGGCTTTTTCAAGCGCACGCCGCATCGCTCGGAGGCGATTAAGGCGCATCCGTACGTGGAGAAGTGGTTGGAGCCGCTGCAGTTGGAGGAGCTGGATCTACTGGCCAAGGTCGGCGACATTACTCCGCTGGAGCGCTTCCGCTTGCGCGTGTTGCTTGCGTTGATTTCGCGTCCGGAGGCGAAGTTGCTCATTGTCGACGACATCGATCAGGTCCGTGACATGAAGTTGCGCAAGTTGCTTCTTAGCGACCTCCGCGGCGTCGCGGTCCACCTTCCCGTGATGGTGAATACGGTCAATGAGGAGGGGCTATGAGCGGCCTGCATATCGGAACCGATTTTCGGAAGTTTTTGAACGGCAAGCTCCCACCGCTTGCCCTTGTTGCCATCATGTTGCTGCCGTTGCTGTTCGGCGGTTTGTTTGTGTGGTCGTATTGGGATCCACTGGGCAATTTGTACAAGTTGCCGGTTGCGTTGGTGAACTCGGATGAGGGTGAGAACGGCGACCAGGTGGTTGACGAGCTGTTGGAGCAGCGTCCGTTGGATTTCCAGTTGGTCAGTGCCGAGGAGGCCAAGGAGGGCATTGCTAACGGCACGTATTACCTGGGTATGGAGATTCCGACGAACTTCTCTGAGGCTGTGACCAGCGTGAAGTCAGAGGATCCACATTCGGCGAAGATCAACATCACCTTGAATGAGACGAACGGTTTCATCCCGACGGTGTTGGGTGATAAAGCCGGTGAGGCGGTCGCGGTTGCGGTGTCGAACTCGGTTGGTGAGAAGGTGGTGGACCAGCTGTTCGTCGGCATTAATACGTTGTCGCAGGGCGTGCAGGACGCCGCAGATGGCGCGGGCAAGCTCGACGACGGTGCGAATAAGGCCAAGGACGGCTCGCAGAAGCTCAACGATGGCGGCACGAAGCTCAACGACGGTATCCAGCAGCTCAATGACAAGGTGCAGCAGATGCCGGGTGCGGTGGGCAAGCTCGACGGCGGTGTGGCCAAGTTGCAGGACGGTGCGGCGCAGCTTAATGACGGCATCACCACCGCATCCGGCGGCGCCTCCAAGCTCTCTAACGGCCTGGATCAGTTGCAGGCGGGTACCCAGCAGTTGGGTGCCGGTGCGACGAAGATCGCCGGTGGCGTGGATAAGCTCACCGGCTTTGCTGGCACGTTGAACCAGGCGCAGGCGGCGTTGGCTGACGTCAATGCGAACCTGGACCGCGTGATCGCGGATCTGGACCGCTCCCCTATCCCGGGCTCGAACGAGTTGGCCGCGCAAGCTCGTGGCGTGAAGGCACAGTTGAACGCTGGTCCGCTGCAGGCGGTGCCGGGCAACGACCTGGTTGGCCAGTTGATGCAGTTGCAGGCCGGTGCGCACGAGTTGGCCACGCAGTTGTCTGATCCGACCGCGCAGTACCGCGGCGGCGTGGATAGCGCCGTAGCGGGTGCCCGCACTCTTGCGGAGGGTCTGGCCCGCCTGCAGGACGGTTCGGGCACACTGCTGGCCGGCATTACGACGCTGAAGGACGGTACGTCGAAGTTGGTCGTCGCTGCGAATACGGCGACGGATGCGACCTCGAAGTTGGCGGCCGGCTCGAACCAGTTGGTGGTGGGCCTGAGCGATTTGAACGACGGCCTGGTGAAACTTTCTGACGGCACCGGCGAGCTCTCCATGAAACTTGCGGACGGCGCCAAGGAAGCCCCGAAGTGGGAAGGCGAACGCCTGGACAAGGCGATCCACGCCGCCGCGGATCCGGTGACCCCGCAGCACACGGGCGACAGCGTGACTTACTTTGGTAAGGGTTTGAGCCCGTTCTTCCTGGCCCTGTCGCAATGGTTCGGTGTGCTGATCACCTACATGATCATGAAGCCGTTTAGCCGCCGCGCCATCGACTCGGGCGTGAGCGCGTTCCGCGTGATGCTGTACACGATGATCCCTTCCGTGATCATTGGCTTTGCGCAGTCTGTGGCGCTGTGGGTGGTGCAGGTTGGTGTGCTGAAGGTGGAGCCGCAGCACCCGGTGGCGCTGTTCGGCGTGCTGGTGTTCGTGTCTTGGGTGTTTATCTCCGCGATTATGGCGTTGAACACCACGTTGGGCCCGGCGCCTGGCCGTTTGGCCACGATGGCGTTGATGTCGCTGCAGTTGGTGGCGTCGAACGGCCTGTATCCGCCGGAGGTGCAGCCTGGGTTTATCCAGTGGGTGCACACGTGGGATCCGATGCGCTATTCGGTGGATTTGGTGCGCTACGCCCTGTTCGGTGCGCCGTCGTATGACCCGCGTCTGTGGACTGCGCTTACGGTCCTGTTGTTCGTGGCGGCCCTGTCCATCGCCATTACGTGTTTCGCGCTGCGGAAGCGTCGCACGATGGCGTTCAAGGACCTGCACCCCGAGTTGACGGTGTGAGACGCCCCCTAGCCATCCTGCTGTCCGCCGCGCTTGTGCCGCTCGCGGTGCCACAGGCGCAGGCGTTGCAGTTGCGGTGCCACCCCGTGCATGTGATTCAGGCGGCGGGGTCCGGGTTTTCGCATTCGTGGCATCCGTCCGCGCGCGAGTCGCTTTTCGACGACACCTCCTCCCCCGCCGACGACCTCCAAACCCGCTTCGGCGCCCGGACGGTGTCCACGTTTCAGGTGAAGTACCCGGCCTCGCTGGGCCGCTTCAGCGTGTTCGGTACCTCGGGCAACGTCCCGGAAGGCACCGAGGCGGCCACTTATGGGGAGTCGGTGCGCTACGGCCGGGACGTGGCCACCTTGGAGATGGAGACCGTGGCCCGGCATTGCCCCGGCACCCGGTTCATTTTGATCGGCTACTCCCAGGGCGCCCACCTGGTCGGTGATGCAGCAGCGGAGGTTGCCGCCGGTCGCGTGCGGGGTGTGGGTGCGGATGACATCGCCGCCGTCCTTCTCTTCGCCGACCCCGCCCGCGCGCCGCTGGGTGACCCGGCGCCGCAGCAACCTTCGCGCCTCTACGCCGAACCACCTGCGGGCGTGCGCGGCCGCAACGGGGAGACAGTCCAGACCGGTGGCACGACGCTCAACCCCGCGTTCGAGGGCCTCGCCGGCACCCGCACCACGCCGTTTACCGGCTTGGAGGGCAAGGTGCTCTCCCTGTGCAACGGCGCGGACATGGCGTGCGCGACCGAGCCCACCAGCCCGCTGCGCACGCTTGCGGATGTGGCCATGCGCGATGTCACACCCGGCCCCTTCAACGCCATCACCGGCATCCGCGTCGCCCGCTTCCGCGACTTACGCGCGCAGGGGCTGCCGGTGCGCGAGGCGTTTGAGCAATCGGGCCTCTCACTTATCGACGCCACCCTCATCCCCCAAATCATCATCGAAGCCACCACCGCCGCCACTGCCCTCGGGCAGCACGCGGCGCGCACCAGCACCACTCCCCCAGCCGAACAAGCCGCCATCGCGCTGCTCGCCGCACTGCCGGAGTTGGCCAAGGAGGGCGTGACCTGGCCGTGGTTGTTCCAGGCGCTTGAGCCTCTGCGCGATCAGGCGGCGCAATTGCTTGACGACGACACCACCGCCTGGCTCGATCTCACCCTCGAAGTGTTTCGCACCATCCATGCTGTGGAGCAGTTCAGTTGGCAGCTGCATCGCCTTGGCGTGATCCCCCGCACCCCAACCGGCACCGAGGGCCGCCAGGCCTGGGCGCATAGCACCGTGGCGGCGTTGTGCGGGCAGGTGCTGGATGTGACCGGCCTGCGCGCCGCTTACGAGGATCCCCAGAACGCAGTGCTGGTGTCGTCGGCGCAGCGTGCAGGAGATTTCGGGCCGCGACACATGTCGTATTACAAGTTGGGCTTCACCGACATCCCCGGTGGGTTCAAGGTGGGCGGCCAGACGGGTTATGACTATGCGTTGGGGTGGCTTGACCGGGTGGTTCGTGGGGTCGTCGCAAAGTAAATGCGCAAGAGAAAACCCGCCGGGCTTTCGCCTGGCGGGCTAGCTCACTGCGGGTTTACTTGTCCTCAGCGGGCTTGTTCTCTTCGGTGCCCTTGTCCTTGGACTCCGGCATCTTGTCGGAGGAGCCCTTCATCAGGGTCTCGTTGCCGGTCGCCTTGCCCACCATGTAGGAGGAGGTGTACTCACCTGCACCACATGCGCGCATGACGCCGTCAACAGCGAGCAGACCCAGGGTGATCGCACCCAGAGCGCCAGCCGCGAGGCCGATCATCTGCGGGTTCTCGATAGCGAACGCACCCTGGATGCCAGCCGCACGCTGTGCACGGTTCTCGTCGTGGATGCCCAGACCGCGCTGGATCTGGTCGTTCGCCTGACGGATTGCCGCGTTGACCTGGGCGGAGACCTGCTCTAGGCCCGGGATCTGAACCTGCGACAGGATACCCAGCGGGATAGCCAGCAGCAGCGGCGCGGTCATGCCGACGATGCCAGCGATGCACGTGCCGTCGAGCTCAGAGGAGCCCTTGGTGGTCTGGTTGTTCGTCTCCTTGTTCAGGAGGAACTCGAAGTTGAACTCCTGAATGTCGTGGCTCTGTGCACCCTGTTCGGTGTAGCGGAAGAAACCGCTCGGAAGACCGCACTCAGCCGGGTTGAGCGGCTTGCCCTTGGCCTTCTGATCAGCAAGGCACTTCCTTGCCTTCTCAGCAAGATCCTTCGGGATGATCAGGTCTGCGCCCTTATCGGTCGGCACAAGCTTGGTGCCGTTGCTCTCGCCGACCACACCGACGTCCTTGACCGGATCCTTGAAGTACAGGTGAACAACAACGTCACCGTTCTTGGTGCTGTTGTCGATCGTGACGTCCGGGAGGTTCTTGTTCGAGCCAGCTGGAGCACCGTTCTCGGTAACGGAACCTTCCTTCACCACACCCAGAATCAGGTTGCGGACAATATCGCCGTTGGAGTTTCGCTCCTCGACGCGGATCGTCTCGCCAACCGTGCCCTTCTTCGGGGTGATGATGAACTTGCCGTTCTCGGTCTTCGTATCAGCGTGCTCGCCACCAGAAACCACAACGAAGGTGTTCTCCGGCTTGAGTGCCTCGAACTGACGCTCCTTACCCTCGATCACGTAGTCGCGCTGCTGGTAGGTAGCTGCGGACTTGCCCTGCGTGATCTTCAGACGGTAGCGGTTGATTTCCTTACCGTTCTTGTCGAGCTCAACGACCAAACCGGACTTGCCAGCTGCGTTGGACTTCGGCTTCAGAATCCACTGACCGTTGCTGTCCCTCGGTGCCTGGAAGAACTCAGCGCCTTCGAGGATCTTGAACGAGTTCTCCTGGTGCACCATCGTGGCGATGAACTCAGAGTTCGTCGAGACGGTGTACTCACGGTCCTTAACAGGTGCGTCAGTCAGCTCGAGCTCGTAGCGAGCCCAGACGCCACGCTTGTCCTTGACCTCGATAACAGCGGTGCCGGTCTCACCCTTCGGGCTGGTGATAATGAGCTTCTTATCGCGCTCCTGCACATCAACGAGGTTCTTGCCCTTGATGACCTCAAAGGTATCCGGGTAGTCCTTGACCTCGTTGAAGTTCACCTGTGCGGTGCCATTAACCGTCATGCGGCGCTTGATGGTCTCAACGTTAGCGTTGCGACCCGGAGTGACGTTGATGGTGTAACGCTCGTAGACGTATCCATCATCGGTCCGGTTCTCGATGACAACCTTGCCCTCAGCATCGGCCTTCAGGTCGAGTTTCAGGGTGTCCTTGCCATCCTCCGCATCACCTGCGATGAGGTCCTTGCCTTCGACGATGAAGAGCTTGTTGCCGCCCAGGTTGAGGAAGTTGTCCGCCGTGATGTTGTAGGTCATCTCACGGATCTGTGCTGGCTTCACGTTGGAGATGTACTTCGTGATGGTCTTGTATTCGACCTTGCCGTCAGTTACGAACGGCTGCTCTTCCTTGACGACGACGCGGCCGTCAGCACCCGGCTTGAAGTAGAGCTCAAAATCGTCATTTTCTTCAATCTTCGACTTCTCAGCCAGAAGATCCTTGCCCTCGACGATCTTCAGCTTGTTGCCCGGCGTCTGATTATCGCCAATGAAACCACGGAGCACACGAACGATCGAGCGATCAACAACATCGAGCTCGCGCTCTTCCTCGCTAACCTGACCAAGGTTTCGGGCAGGTGCAATGCGTACGGTCCACACTGCGGACAGAACTCCGTTCTTGTCCTTGATGTGGATGACAACGTTGCCACCCTTCTCGTTAACCGGAGTGCCGTCTTCGTTGGTCGGGTCGACGACAAGGGTCTTTCCGTCGTTGGTCTCAAAGATACGTGCGACGTCCTTGCCGTCGACGATCTCCCAGGTCCAACCGTCCTTCAGGTTGATCTCTGCAGACCCGTTGTTCTCAATCGAGTCGTCGCGCATGAACGGACCACCGTTCGGGTCCTTCACGATCTCCAGGGTGTAGTTGTACTCCACGCCCTTGTCGTCAGTAAAGACGATCTCGACGGTGCCCTCAGCGCCGTCCTTCGGCTTGATTACCCAGTTCTTGCCGTCTTCGCTCTTCTCCACCTTCTTCACCAGGTTCTCACCGGACGTGATGGTGTAGTCACCACCGCGACGCTCAATGAGTGCCGTGGAGGTGTTCAGGATCTGGCGAGTGACGTCGAACTCGGAGGTCGTGTTCTCGACGGTGACGATGTTCTCGCGGATGTTGCCGTTGTCCTCGGTAATGCGTACGACAACGTTGCCGCGTACCGACGGATCCTTGACCTCAACATTGAGCTTGTTCTCGTCCTCGACAACCTCGATGGAGCCCGGCTTCGGCTCGATGCGGTTGCCATCCTTGTCGACGAGGTACCACTCGTACTTCTCCTTCTTGTTCCACGGAACCTCGCGGACGCGGTTCTCGCTGCCCGGGTTGATCGTGTAGAAGAAGTTGTTGACCTTGATCTTCGTCTTGGTCTCGACGTTGATGGTGTCGCTGACCTTGACGCGGTAGATGTGCTGGTTGCCCTGGTCGTCGGTGATCAGGATCTCAACGTCGCCCTCGCCCTCGAAGCCCGGCTTCGGGGTGATCTTGAGCTTGCCGTCTTCGGTGCGCTCAACGATGACGATGTCCTGACCCTTGATGATCTCGAAGGTCCAGGAGCTACCCAGGTCCTTCGGAAGCTCAATGTCCTTGGACTTTTCGCCCTTGATGAAGCCAGCGAAGTGGTGGTATTCGCGGATCTCCTTGACGCTCTCGTAGACCTTCTCGCGGTAGTAGTTCTCCACGTGGGTCACGTTCTCGGTCACAGAGACCGGCGCCGGCGTGACAGTCTTTGTCGTGGTGACGGTCGTGCCCGGGACGTGCTTCTCGGTGGTCTTGACCGGGGTGGTCGTCACGGTCTCCACAACCGTGCTCGGCTCACGCGTGATCGTCTCGGTGACTGCGGTGACGGTCTCGGTGTACGTGGTCGGCTTGCCAGGCTTGGTTTCCGTGGTCACGTACGGCTCAGGCGTAACCACCGTGGTCTCTGTCTTCGGCGTGCCGTTGACGGTGGTGGTCACATTGTTGGTCAGTGGCGGCGGGGTCACGGTCGTGGTGACCTCTTCGCCCGGCACCGTGGTGCGGGTAACAACCGTGCTGCCCGGAACGGTGGTCTTCTCGTTCTTGGTTACCGGCGGCAGGGTACGGGTGGACGTGATCGTGGTAGCCGGCCGTGTCTTCGTCGTAACGGTTTCGACTGGCTTCTGCGGGACCGTCTCAGTGACGGTGCTCGGCGGCAGATTTTCCGTGGTGACCACGGTGGTCTCCGGCGGCGTGGTGTAGCTGGTAACGGTGATGTTGCCGTCCCAGTCCTTCTTGTTTGGGTTCAGGCCCGGCTGCTCGTTCGGGATGATGCGTTGGAACGTCAGGTTCAGGCGACGCGTCATCGTGTAGTTGTAGTTACGCGGCACGATGATGGTGACGTACGCGTTCTTCGGGTACTTCGCCTTGAAACCATCGAGGATCTTGCGGTCGGGAACCAGAGCGTAGTTTGGCTTTCCGCTCTTGGTGTCCACCGTGACGTGCACCAGGCTGAAGCCGGTAAGTGCACGGAACTGAGCGCCGTCAACAGTGACCGGGTTCTTGTCACCCGGGTCGCTGGTGTCCGGACGGCCGTCATAGATCGCGCCACGAACGTTGTTCAGGGACGTCAGGTCGTTGCCCAGCAGCGCACGGAGTACGGTGGTCTTGACCTTGATGGCGTGGGTCCTATCCTCGCCTTCCTTGTGCTTCTGGTAGTCCTCCATGAGCTTGGTGACGACGTTGATCGCTGCGTAGCGCACGTCCTCGTCGATGTACTCACCGTTGCCGTAACGACCGGAAGCACCGGTCAGCTTGCGGACTTCGTAGCCCGCCTTGGTGTTGTCCCAAGGGTTCGACAGGCCCCAGTCGATGCACCAACCGTTGCCGTACTCGGTCGGAAGCAGGCCGATCGAACCGTTTCGCTCGTTCTTGCTTTTCTTAACGGCCTCGAAGTATTCGTGAAGTTCCTTTTCACTCATCTTCTCGTAGGCGTTCACCGTGAGGTAAGAGTCTGCGACGGTTGCAGCAGTTGCCTCAGGCGCTACCACGGCGATCGTGCTAGCCACAGTGGTGGCGGAAATAAGCGCAGTCATGACGCGCTTCTTCAATTGTGCGTTCTTCAACGGCTTCAATCCTTACAACTCGGAGGAGATATTCGAAGCAGCCTTGAGATCACCTGAACACGGATCTCCAAACTGATAACTACATATTTAAGCGCAATATCGGCTTGGAGAATAGTCCGAAACCCCCTACAGAAAGCCAAAACGCCAGATCAACACCAAAAACTTAGAAACCTGACCCTCTGAACTGGACGTTTAGACAGTACTCAGGAAGAAAACTACAAGGTGATTTTCACCACAATCCGAGCAATTGTTCAACAAATCCTCAAAGAACGCCGAAAGCCCGAAGCCAAGTCGGCTTCGGGCTTTCAGGGATCAGAACGATCTACTTCTTGGATTCGTCCTTCTTGTCCTTTGCGCCAGCTTCCTCGGACGGCTTTTCAGCCTGGTCCTTGGAGCTCTTGCCGGAGGAACCGTACATCATCCATTCCTGACCGGTGGCCTCACCGATCTTGTAGGACGAGGTCATCTCCCCCTGGCCGCAGGCACGCAGCACACCGTCGATCAGGAACAGACCGAGCGTGATTGCGCCGAGGGAACCAGCGGCGAGGCTCAGCATCTCCGGGTTGGCGACGTTGAACGCACCCTGGAAGCCAGCTGCGCGGCGAGAACGGTCCTCGTTGTAGATACCCAGACCGCGCTGGATCTGGTCATTCGCCTGACGGATGGCGTCGTTCACCTGAGCGGACAGACCTTCAAGGCCTGGGATGCGAACCTGGGAGAGGATACCCAGCGGGATGGCCAGCAGCAGCGGCGCAGACAGGCCGACGATGGAGGCAATGCACTTGCCGTCGAGCTCAGAGGAGCCCTTCTGGCTGCCGTTGGTGTCCTTCACATTGATGGTGGCTTTGATGTTGACCTTGCGCTCTACGCCCTTAGCTGGGACGCCGTTTTCGACACCACCGATCCAGAGGTAGTCCCACTTACCGTTAGGGATTGCGCCCGGATCGACAATGATCTGGTCGCCTTCGCGCTTGACCTTATTCGGGTCGACCGGAACACACTTGGCGTCATTGCATACCTTGATCTCAACACTGTTGCTGCCGCCGGTGATGTTGAAGGTCCAGCCATCCTTGGCGTTACCCTTCGGCTCGCTGATGGAGATCGACGGCGTCGTGGTGTCGCCCTGCGATGTCGGCGGGATCTCGAGCTCGACGATGCGGACCGGGTTGCCCTCAGGGTCGCGCTCTTCAACGAGAATCTGGGCGTACTTCTGCTCAACCGGAGTGATCTGGACACTACCGTCCGGCAGCTTCTGTTCTTCGACGAGGTCGCGACCACGAAGGATAGTGAAGGTGTTGCCCGGGGTGCCTGGGTTGATCTTGCCGTCGAGCTTCTCGATGTAGACGCGACGCTCTTCCTTGAAGTTCAGCGGCTTCGGGTCGGACACGATCTTGATGGTGTGGCGCTTGACCACGACATCGTTACGCATCTCAACAACGGTCACGGTCTTGCCGACCGAACCCGGCTTCGGCGTCAGGATCCATTCGCCGTCCTTAGAGGGGTCAACCTCGACCCACTCGGAGCCGTCCTGAACAACGATCTTGTTCTCGTTGCGGCGGGTGATCTTGAAGGTGCCGTTCTCGGTGAGCTTGAAGTCGTTGTTGATGGTCGTGTTGCCGGAGTTCTTCTTCGTGCCATCAACGGTGAAGATGTAGCGGTACACAACGTGACCGTACTCATCCTTCACCTCAACAACAGCGCGGCCTTCCTTGCCGTCCTTCGGCGTGACGGCGAAACCGCCATCCTGCTTCTCAACAGCAATGATGTCCTCACCCTCGGTGATTTCGAAGGTGAAGTTCTTGTTCAGGCGGAAGTCGGCAGAAGCGTTGCCGACGAGTTTGATGTCGTCTTTCTGCACCTCAACCGGCTTGACGTTGAAGATGAAGCGCTGGAACGGCAGGTCACGAGAGTTGAGGTTCTCGACGACAACCTTGCCCTCAGCACCCGGCTTGAACTTAATTTGGCCGTTCTTCAGGTCAGAAGCCTCGAGGTTCACCAGGTTCTCGCCCTCGGTGATGCGCACGACCTGACCGTCCATCACACCAGAGAAGGTAACGAGAGAGTTCGACTCAACGTCCTTGACCTGCTCTTCGACCTCGCCCTTCTTCACGTGGATGGTGTAGGTGGCGATGAGCTTGCCCTGTGCGGTCTCCTCAACAACGATGTCGCCCTCGAAGCCCGGCTTCGGCATGATGCGGTAGACGCCGTCTTCCCGGATCACGGTGGCGTTCTCATCGTTCTTGGTGACCTTGATCGTGTTCGGGGTACCAGCTGCGTCACCCGGGGTGATCTTCACAGTGTTGCGATCGATGACGTCGTACTCGACGTTGCCCGGTGTGAAGTCTTCCTTCTCTGCCGGCTTCGCAATGAAGGTGTAGACGCCTACCAGGATGCGGTCCGGGGAGTTCTTGATGGTCTTGTACAGGTTGAAGGTCGCGGTGTCGTTGGTCTTGTTGGTGACCGTGAACTTGTTGCCCTCACGCTTGACATTCCAGTTGTCCCGGTTGTAAGCGGAACCTGCAGGCTCAAAGATGAAGCCGTCGCCTTCGGCCACGATCTCGCGGGATTCGCCCTCGACGATGTTGTGCGTCTGGACGTCGACCAGCTCGTTCGTACCGTGTTTGATGGTCAGGGTGTAGGTGTAAACGTTGCCGTCCTTGTCGGTGGCCTCGATGACAGCTTCGCCCTCAGCACCCGGCTTCGGGGTGATGATCCAGAAGCCCTCGTCGTCCTTCTCGATGCTCTGAATCAGGTCCTCGCCAGACTTGATCTGCGGCTTCTGCTCAACATCCTTGATCTCAAGCTTGTAGGAGTTGGCGTTACCAATCACGCGGGACTGGTTGAAGCGGTCTGCCAGCGCATCGATGTTGAAGATGTAGTTGCTCTCGTTACCGGTGCGCTTGCCGTTGATCTCCTCGTACACCTTGATCTTTGCGGTGCCACGGGAGTTCTTCTTAGCGGTGACCTCAATGCCACCTTCGACAGCCTTGGTGTCGATGATGCCGCCGCCTTCAACGACCTCGTAGTTCCAGTTCTTGTCAATCTGGATGGTCTGCTTCAGGTTGCCAGTACCAACGTTGAAGTAGTGGTTGTTCACCACTGCCTCAGTCTCAACGATCTTCTCGGTCTTCTCGTTGACCACGTTGATGATGTATTCGTGGCGGTTGCCCTCAGCGTCTACGACAACGATGCGAACCGTGCCGCGGCCTTCCTTGACCGGCGTGATCTCCAGGACAGCCTTGCCGTTGACAATCTTCTTCTCAACCTTGACCAGGCCGTTCGAATTGTCGACGAACTCGATTTCCCAGTTGCCGAGCTTCTCAACCTCGATCTGGCGGGACTTCTCGGACATGTTGAAGTCGATGGCGTACTTGTAGTTGCGGATGTAGCGCTCCACAATCTTCGTACGCTCGACCTCGGTGACGTTGGTCTTGGTGACATGAGCAGTCACTGTCGTCGTCTTTGGCGCTGCGGTGACAGTTGCGGTCTCCGTCTTCGGCGTTGCGGTGACAGTTTTAGTCGTGTACACCGGCTCAGCCGTCTTCGTCACATACTTGGTCTCCTTCGGAGCATCCTCAGTGACAGTCGGGGTAATCGTCTTGGTCGTGGTGGTCAGAACCGGCTCATCGACGTAACGGGTGACGGTCTTCTGCGGGGCAGTCTCGGTCACCGTGGTCGGCTCGACCTCGCGGGTGTAGGTCTCGGTGTTGTGCTCAACACGCGGACGCTTCGTGGTGGTCACGGTCTTATCCGCCTGCACCACAGTTTGGGTCGTCGTTACGTCCTGCGAGACAACCTCGGTCTTGGTGATGGTCGGCTGCTCAACGACCTCCTCGTGGTGCTCAGGCTGGACGTAGTGAGTCACCGTCGAGGTGCCTGCCGGACGGGTGACAGTCGTCGTGACCGGATCAGCGGTCTTAGTCACCGTCTCGCGGACGATGTTCTTCTTCGGCTCGTAACCCTCAAGACCCGGCTGCGCAATGATAATGATGCGCTGGTTGGTCGGCTCCTTGGTCAGGTCCTCGTAGACGTTGTAGGACTTCGGCACCAGAACGGTGACGTACTCACCGGTCTTGACCTTCAGCTGGGAGAACGCCTGCTCATTCTTGTACAGGAAGAAAGCAGACTGACCAATCGGGTTGCCGTAGTTACGGCGAATCTCAAAGCCCGTCCACTTCAGGAACTCATTGGCGGAAACCTCAGGCGGCTTCGTGCCGGACTGGAACTTAAAGTCGCCCTGAATCAGGCCACGCATCTTGTCCAGCTGTTCCAGGTTGTTGGACAGCAGTGCCTGGAGAGCGAAGTTCTTCTTACGAACTTCCTCGGTCTGGCCAGCGTAGTAGCTGTCCAGCATGGTCTTGGTCAGGTTGATGGCGGCCTTCTCAATGTCCGGGTGGATGTTGAGATCGCCGCCCATGTTGCCGTTAAACCCGTAATAACCAGAGGTGCCGTCCAGACGACGAACATCAAACTGGGTGTAGTGCTGCGGCACGTCCAGGTGGGCATCGATGCACCAGCCCGGACCGTAGGCCGTAGTCATCAGGTCCATGCTGCGGTTGACCTTGAGCGTCTTGTTGTACTGCAGTGCAGCGTCGTAATCGCCCTGATCCAGTGCTGAGTAGGCGTTTGTAATACGCGGGTCAGCGTCAGCGGTCGGAGCTACGACCGTTACGCCACCAAAAGCCACCGTGGCGGAAACCAGGGTGGCCATGACGCGCTTCTTCAGATGTGCGTTCTTCAACGGCTTCATTCCTTACAACTCGGAGGAGATATTCGAAGCAGCCTTGAGATCACCTGAACACGGATCTCCAAACTGATAACTACATATTTAAGCGCAATATCGGCTTGGAGAATAGTCCGAAACCCCCTACAGAAAGCCAAAACGCCAGATCAACACCAAAAACTTAGAAACCTGACCCTCTGAACTGGACGTTTAGACAGTACTCAGGAAGAAAACTACAAGGTGATTTTCACCACAATCCGAGCAATTGTTCAACAAAGCCCATTTCAGGCGCTGAGAGGGCCTGGGCTTTTGTCGCCGCGCAGGCGCTTCAGCACATTTTCAGCGGAAATCAAGCACATCGGTACGCCCACCCCAGGAACGGTCGTGGCTCCGGCGTAGTACAGCGCTCCCAGCTTCTTCGAAGCATTCGCGCCGCGCAAAAACGCCGACTGCTTCAGCGTGTGCGCCGGCCCGATCGCCCCACCCGACCACGCGTGGTAGCGGTCGCGGAAGTCTGCAGGACCGAGCGTTTGCTTAACGACGACCCTCTCGCCCAGGCCCTCAACCCCACACCACTTCTCGATCTGTGCAATGGCGGCGTTGGCAATCAGGTCCACCTGCGGGGAGGCCTCATCGCGGTACATGTTGCCGTGGCCGATCGTCTCCTCGGCAGCGACGGGCACAAGCACGAACAGGTTCTCGTCGCCTTCGGGCGCCACGCCGGGGTCGGTCGCGCTCGGCTTGGACACGTAGATCGACTGCGACGCCCCCAACGGCCGCACCGCAGGTTTGCCCTCGAAGACGGTGGCGAAGTCATCGTCCCAGTCCTCGCTGAACAGCAGGTTGTGGTGCGCCAACTCGGGGATCTCACCCTTCACACCCAGCATGACCAGCACGGTGCCCAGGCCCGGGTCACGGCGGGAGAACCACGACTCGTCGTACGTGCGCAGCTTCGGCGGCAGCAGCCGGGTTTCGGTGTGGTGCAGGTCGGCACACGAGATGGTGAGGTCGGCGGGGATGAGGGTGTCGTCGATAAGCGAGATGCCCGTGGCCCGCCCACCGCTGTACGTGATGGAAGCGACGTCCGCGTTGAAGCGGAACTTCACGCCCTGCTCGAGCGCCAGCTCGTAGAGCGCATCCATCACCGCCGCGAACCCACCCTGCGGATACAGCACGCCCTGGGTGAGGTCCGTGTGGCTCATCAGATGGTACATCGACGGCGTGCGCGCGGGATGCGACGACAAAAACACCGCAGGGTACGTCAGCATCTGGCGCAGGCGCGTGTCCTTGAACTGGCCTGCGACGAAGCGATCCAGCGGCTCGACCAGGTAGCGCAGCAACTTGCCGTACTGGCCGCGGATCTTGGCAAAGGGCTTCAGCGTGGAAAAGGTGGTGTAGAGGAAGTAGCGCAGCGCCAAGTCATAGGTCTCGGCGGCGCGGTCGAGGTAACTGGCCAGTTGGGCGCCGGCGCCGGGCTCGATGCTGTTGAAAAGCCGGATCGCGTTGTCGCGGCCCGACTCCACATCGATCGGGTCGTGGTTCTCGGGGAAGATGCGGTATGCGGGCGTGAGCGGCTTGAGATCCAGCACGTCCTCGGTGCGCTTGCCAAACAGTGCGAAGAAGTGGTCGAAGGCATCCGGCATGAGGTACCAGCTCGGGCCGGTGTCGAAACGGAAACCTTGGACGGTTTCGTTGCCGGCGCGGCCGCCATGCGAGCCGAGGCGCTCGACCACCGTGACCTCGTAACCCTCCCGCGCCAGCAGCGCCGAGGTAGCCAAACCGGCAGCACCCGCGCCGATCACCACAGCCGTTGTCACAGCCCTGTCCTCGCAATCGCCTTCGCCGTCAGCGCAACCTTGCGACGCTGCGGCACGCTGATGCGCTGCTGCGTCAACTGTGCGGCCGGGGTGCGCTCCACGATCTCGGTGAGTTCACGAAACAGCGCCTCCGCGGCCGCCACTCCCCCACGCACCCCGCGGGGCAGCAACGGGATCGTCTCTAAGGCCTGGTCAAGTTCGGTGTGGATGGTGGTGGTGATGGCGTGCTTGGTGTCGTCGTCAAGCATGCGCCCAAAGTACGCCCGCCCGAGACTGCCCTGATCCTCCCCGAAATCGCGCAGGAAGTTGATGCGCTGGAACGCCGCACCAAGCGCGCGGGCGCCACGCTGAAGTTTCTCGGGATGGGGTGTCTGGCGCTCTGGGAAGAAAATGTCCAAACACATCAAGCCAATCACCTCGGCCGACCCATATATATAGGTCTCCAACTCCGCCGGGGAAAAAGCGTGCGGGTTGAGGTCCGCGCGCATCGACGCGAAAAACGCCTCGAGGTGCTCCGCGTTGAGGCGACAACGCCGATACGTATTCGCCCACGCGTGCAGCACCGGATCCGTGTGAAAGCGCTGGTTAGGGGCCTGGAGTACCTGCTCCTCGTAGGCGTTAAGCAGGGTCTCCGGGTCTGCATAGGCCTGATGCGCGGCACCGTCGACGATCTCATCTGCGATACGCACCACCGCGTAGAAATTACGAATATCGCGCCGCACCCCCGGTGCCAACACCTTCGTAGCCAACGAAAAACTCGTCGAATACTGCGCAATCACCTGAGCAGCCGCACGATCCGCCATCGTGTCGTAACGGGAAAGGTAAGAGTTCACGCAGGCGCTTTCTATTTGCAGACTTTTCCGGGAGCTTACCGCGCAGCAACCGCTGCCTGGGCCCCTGGTGACCACCAACGCCAAAGGCCAGGTCCCCGGGAGGACCTGGCCTTTGTGTTCCTGTGGAGCATAGGAGAATCGAACTCCTGACATCCTGCTTGCAAAGCAGGTGCTCTACCAACTGAGCTAATGCCCCGTGCCCTTTCGGGCTGTGGGCCTAGCAAGAATCGAACTTGCGACCTCATCGTTATCAGCGATGCGCTCTAACCGACTGAGCTATAGGCCCTGGGAACGAATAGGAATATTACAGAGCACTGCTATAACCGCCAAATCGCCAGGTTGTTGCGTGTTTTTATGCTTATCGTCTAGCTGCTTGTGCATTGCTACTAGACGACCCGCCTGCACCCTCCACATATCCCCAGGTGATGTTGGCGATGGTTTTCAGTATCAGCGTGATCGTCTGGTTCGCCGGAACGGGAGCTAGACGATCAGGGCACAACAACCGCACTCCAACGACACCTCAACGACACCCTCGCGGAACGGGGGTAATTTGCGGGGGTAGGAGGCCTGCACAAATTGGTGAACAATCCGCCCAACCTGGCCTTTTCGCCACTCAGCAGCGCCCCAAGACGGCGCCAAAACCTGTTTTTATACGAGCGTGACAGGCAAAACTCCTGGTGAGGGCCAGATCCCAAGTTGTATACCCATCCGTATGCAAATCAATGCATAGTTTGCTGCTTCTCCGGATTGTTGAACGAACCGAACCGGAGCGCAAAAGATCGTTCAACAACCCAACGCGACAGCCCTAAAATCAGCTCGGATTGATGAACAATCCGCACGATAAACGGGGTGAAAACGTTGAACAATCCAAAATAAACGTTGAACAATCCGGCCTCGAAAGGGCCGAAAATTCGACGGGTTTACCAGCGCATACTTGGTGCATAAACTCGAGGGCAGCAAAGGAAATGCGGTGTTTACCGCAAACACCGCAGATAAGTAAGGAGCAGGAAAATGCGCGCAGCACTTCGTACCGGTCTCGCAGCAGCCCTCGCCGCCACCGTCGCCTTCGGTGGAGTTGTTCCGGCTAAGGCTGCAGAGCCTGCTGACGTTGTCGTCGATAATCAAGCGATCTCCGCGGAGCTCATCGACTCCGACGGCGACGGCATCCCCGACCTCTGGGAGCGCAACGGCGTTGTCCTCGAGGACGGCACCGTGCTTAACCTGCCTGCTTACGGTGCGGACCCGAGCCGCCCGGACCTGTTCCTCCAGCTCAACTGGATGGAGTCCGAGTACAAGACCCTCGGCTGCGACGTCGAGCCTTCCGAGGCTTGCGCCAACGCCAACACCAAGGAATACGGCGTGAAGGCCGAGTCCCTGCAGGAAATGGTTGATCTTTTCGACGACCACGGCATCAACCTCCACGTCGACGCCGGCGAAACCTTCAACAACATCCCCGGCTACGAGGCTCGCGGCGGTGAGACCCTGAAGTACGTCAAGAACTACTTCGAGAACGAAAGCCAGGGTTCGAAGCTGCTGAACAACATCGACGAGATGCTCGGTGAGCGCCAGAACATCTTCCGCATCGGTGTTATCGGCGACCAGATCGACGCCTACAACCTGTCGTCCGGCGCCTCGCTGGTCAACGACACCTCGTTCTTCGTGGCTAACCACCGCTTCATGAACTCGGAAGAGATGCTGCGCAACACCATCCTGCACGAGCTAGGCCACACCCTCGGCCTGCGCCACCAGGGTGCGCACGCGGTGGTCAAGGACATCCAGGGCATGCGTCTGGATACCTCGGCCTACAAGTCGGTGATGAACTACGACTACCAGTTCGACTACTTCAACTACTCGGAGAAGCCATACCTGCTCGACACCCCGTTCGGTGTGCGCGAGGTTCCGGCGGACTGGGAAGCACTGGCCATCAACGCTTGGCGCATCGGTGCCCGCGGTGTTGCCTCGGCTCCGTCGCAGGAAGGAGCGGTCAACGACCCGGCTCCGAAGGAGCAGCCTGAGGAGGAGAAGCCGGCAGAGCAGCCAGCACCTGAGGCCGAGAAGCCCGCCGAGAAGCCAGCCGAGCACGAGCAGCAGGCTGAGCAGAAGGACAAGCCGGCTCCGGTTGTTGAGAAGGACGTCAACGTCGCGGCGATCGTCGCCCCGATCGTGGCAATCCTGGCCTTGATCGGCATCGGCTTCGCGGTGATGAACATGATGCCGGGCCTGGGGTTCTAACCCAGCGCAGGCCAGCACAAGTTAGTGAAGCGTCCTGGATTTAGTTCCTACCTTTGCTAAGGAAGGATTGGTCACTACATCCAGAACGTATTCCGTCGAATTCAAGGAAAAGGCGGTCGATCAAATCGTTGAGATAGTCCGTGTTGAATCTTGCTCGTTGCAACACTCTCATGAAGAAGTTGGGGTACTGCTTGGCGTAGCCCCTCACACGTTGCGCTCGTGGTTCCGCGAATTGATTGTGCTTCGCGGCCAGATGATCTCTTATAGAGAACTCTCGTCCATTAGAAACCCCTGACCCCAAGGCCTCCCACGAGTACCTTTGAAGTCTTGAGTCGGACCCTTGCGGGGCCAGTGACTGCCCCAGAGTTACCCGCCCATCTCGATTGCCGCTCAATCAGCTCCAGTCTGTTTTTATCGAATACACAGTCTAAACTCATACATTAACGTTATATGTTAAATCAATAAGAATAGCGCAGCATCAGTTGCGGGGCTGGACAGCATTTAGAAGATTTTATACCGGATGACTTTTCATCCCACGGTTTGTTCACCTCCGTCCGAGAAAGGGAATTATGCCGCAAACACAGAAGAAACTACTTTCCGGCTTTACTGCGGCGGTGATTGCATTGACAGCCACCACCGCGATCGGAACTGCTAACGCGGATACGCCCGCAGCCGATGAGTCTGTACAAAGCGCCATCGAAAAAACGAAGATTGAGCAAAATGCTGATCTTTCCTCGACTGAGGAAGTCACCTTCGAGCCATCTATTTCCAATTACTCTGCAGATGGACTCACCGCAGCTCCTGGAGCAAGTGGAGCATACGTAGGTATCAACGTAAACGGTAGTGGACTTCATGTAGATACTGTCTACGTGAATTACTTTTCTGGGGCTGAGCTTGAAAACTCCACAGTAGAAGACATGGAGCTTGCCTGGTACGAAGGCGGCCAGCGACGCACAGAAACTACCGGCCCTGATAGTGGATGGGTGCGTGCTACTCGTAAGTGGGATTTTAACCGCAGCATTGACGCTGGCCCTATGTGTGGACGCGTCAAGGTTGAAGGAAAGTGGAGTAACTACGCCTGCGTAGAAATCAAACCTTAGGAAACCGCAAAAAGGGCGAGGAGCTAATGACGTCCTCGCCCTTTTTGCAATCTTTTCTACATCCTGCCCTTTTGCTTATCGACATCAGTGCGCAAATCCGTTTTATCCACCGATCGGTACCCGTTGGCGAAACCCCGCAGAATTTTGACTACCCACCAAATCACGGTAACTACGATGAAAACAAGGATCGCATAGACGAGAAACTCCTGCATCGAGAAATTAATTGTCGGCCTCCTATCAGATACAGCAATTACAAAAACTCACCGCAATAGTAAGGCGGACGGTTATCTGACGCACGGTTGTGAAATTATTCGTATCCAATCCGTTATGTAGCAATCTGTACAAAACCGGGGACAGTTCACAAGCCAGCACAGAAAAGACTTAACGCGCCCCGGGAGGTACGACCCGGGGCGCGTTTTGGTGTCGTCGATAAGCGCTATTTTGCCCTGTTAGACATGGTGTAGCGCACACCACCGACGAGGTCCGCGACGGCGTTGTACATGATCGCGGTCAGCGGCGCCATGATGGACATGAACACCACACCGGCCAGGCCGAACAGGGCCGCGGCCATCATGGCGAGTTTCATGTCCACCACTTGGTCGCCGCCCACGCCGCCGATGAGCGAGTTGATGGACTCGACCACCCCGGCGCGGTCCAGCGCGAGGTACACCAGCACTGCGGCGAGCATCCAGGCGATGAACCCGAACAAGGCAAGCAGCGTCGCAACCTTAAAGACGGATCCGGCGCTGACGTTCCGGATTGTCACTTTGCGCGCGGCCATGGGCTACTCCTTCGCATCGTCGAGGGTCTTCTGGCCGGTTGCCACGGCAGTGGCTTCCTCTTCGCCCTCGTCTTCGACGTTGCGGTCAATGGCAAGCAGTTCCACGCCGTCGTTGAGGTCCACCAGGCGCACGCCCATGGTCGCGCGTGACGACGGACGGATCTGGTTGACCTCAGTACGAATCACGCCACCCGCGGAGGTGATGGCGAAGATCTGGTCCTCCTCGGTCACGGCCAGGGCGCCGATGAGCTTGCCGCGCTTCGGGGTGTACTTGAAGGTCATCACACCCATGCCGCCGCGGCCCTGGGTGTTGTACTCCTCGATGGCGGTGCGCTTGCCGTAGCCGCCGGAGGTGGCCACGAGCAGGAACTGGCCGTCTTGGACGACGGTCATGGCGAGCAGTTGGTCGTCGCCACGGAAGCGCATGCCCTTCACGCCGGCGGTTGCGCGGCCCATCGGGCGCAGCTGCTCGTCGTCGGCGGAGAAGCGGATCGCCTGGCCCTGTTCGGAGACGAGCAGGATGTCATCGTCCTCACCGACAAGCGATGCGCCGATGAGGGCGTCGCCTTCGTTGAGGTTCAGGGCGATCAGGCCAGAGGAACGTGCGGATTCATAGTCGGTCAGGCGCGACTTCTTCACACGACCATCGCGGGTGGCCAGCACCAGGTACGGGGCGTCCTCGTAGGACTGGATCTGGATGACCTGGGCGATCTTCTCTTCCGGCTGGAACTCCAGCAGGTTAGCCACGTGCTGGCCGCGGGCCGTGCGGCCTGCTTCCGGCAGTTCGTAGGCCTTGAGGCGGTAGACGCGGCCGAAGTTGGTGAAGAACAGGATCCAGTCGTGGGTGGAGCAGATGAAGAAGTTCTTCACCACGTCGTCCTGCTTCAGCTCGGCGCCACGCACGCCCTTGCCGCCGCGCTTCTGGCTCTTGTAGGCGTCCACCTTGGTGCGCTTGGCGTAGCCGGTGGAGGTGATCGTGACCACGACGTTCTCGCGAGCGATGAGGTCCTCTTCGGTCACATCGCCGGTTGCGGCAACGATCTGGGTGCGGCGCTCGTCGCCATACTTGTCGACGATCTCACCCAGCTCCTCGCCAACAATCTGACGCTGGCGCTCCGGCTTGGCCAAGATGTCCTTGTAGTCGGCGATTTGTTCCTCGATGGCGGCAAGGTCGTCGACAATCTTCTGGCGCTCCAGCGCTGCCAGGCGGCGCAGCTGCATGGCTAGGATTTCGTTGGCCTGGATCTCGTCGACATCGAGAAGCTTCATCAGGCCCTGGCGGGCGTCGTCGACAGTCGGCGAGCTGCGGATCAGGGCAATGACCTCATCCAACGCATCCAGCGCCTTGACCAGACCACGCAGGATGTGGGCGCGCTTCTCGGCCTCGTCCAGGCGGTACTGGGTACGGCGGACGATGACTTCGATCTGGTGCTTGACGTAGTAACGCAGCATCTGATCCAGGCGCAGGGTGCGCGGCACACCGTCGACGATGGACAGCATGTTGGCGGAGAAGTTCGTCTCCAGCTGGGAGTGCTTGTACAGGTTGTTCAGCACCACACGCGGCACAGCGTCGCGCTTGAGGGTGACCACGATGCGCATGCCCACACGGTCGGAGGACTCGTCCTCGATCTTGGAGATGCCCACCATCTTGCCGTTGGTGACCTGCTCCGCAATATTATGGATGAAGTTATCCGGGTTGACCTGGTACGGCAGCTCGGTGATCGTGATGACCTGGCGGTTGCCAATCTCCTCGATTTCCGTCACACCGCGCATGCGGATGGAGCCGCGGCCGGTGGTGTAGGCGTCCTTAATACCCTGATCGCCCACGATGAGGCCGGCGGTTGGGAAGTCCGGGCCCTTCACGCGCTCCATGACGGCGTCGAGCGTGGTCTGCTCGTCCGCGTCGTGGTTGTCCAGGATCCACTGGATCGCGGCCGCCAGCTCATTCAGGTTGTGCGGCGGGATGTTGGTGGCCATACCCACGGCGATGCCGTTGGAGCCGTTCATCAGAAGGTTCGGCACACGGGACGGCAGCACGGCTGGCTCTTGGGTCTTGCCGTCGTAGTTCGGGTTGAAGTCGACGGCGTTTTCGCGGATGTCGCGCACCATCTCCATGGCCAGCGGAGTCATCTTGCACTCCGTGTAACGCATAGCAGCTGGGCCGTCGTTGCCCGGCGAGCCGAAGTTACCCTGGCCATCCACCAGCGGGTAGCGCATCGCCCACGGCTGCGCCATACGCACGAGGGTGTCGTAGATAGCGCTGTCACCGTGCGGGTGGAAGTTACCCATGGTGTCTGCCACCGGCTTTGCACTCTTCACGTAGGAGCGCTCGGGGCGGTAGCCGTTGTCATACATTGCGTAGATGATGCGGCGGTGGACCGGCTTCATGCCGTCGCGCACATCTGGGAGTGCACGACCGACGATCACGCTCATGGCGTAATCGATGTAGCTGGTCTGCATCTCCTCGTTGATGTCGATTGGTTGAATGCGGTCCAAGCCGCCAGTGGTGTCATCAGCCATGTGATTGAGTCTAGCGGGCTTCTGTGGCTTTTTCCGCCACGACCATGGATCGCCGTGGTATCAAAGTGGTATGGCTATGACGCTCCGGTTGACCGCAGACGAAGACAAAGCGCTCGTTTTACTCGCATCCGCATGGGGTTGCTCCAAGCAGGAAGCCGCGCGCCGTGCGGTGGTCTCCTCCGCAACGCGTTTGCTTGACGACGCCACCGTCACCGACCTCGCACGCTCCCTCATCCCCGGCTACACCGCCATGGAATCACGCATCCGGCAGGCCCGCTCGTGATGGGTTTCAGTGCAGAGCAGTTGCTGGCCATCGCTGACGAGTACTGCGACTTCCACGGCTGCCACATCACGTCCTTCGGGTTCCTGGCGGCGTGTGCTGCCGTGCCAGGCTCCCGGTTCCACGGCGTGCCGGTCTTCGACTCGGTGGACGCCGCAGCCGAGGCCTTGTCCTCTTCTATTACTGCGCTCGCACCGCTGTCGTCTGGCAACGAGGGATTCGCCGTGGTTGCCGCAGAGGTGTATCGGCGCTGGGCGGGATAAACGGGATAAATCCGAAAACTCGCATTACAGGTGTCTAGGGGTATAGTCGAAAAGTTCTTATAACTTATTGGAGGCAGCCATGAAGTTCAGTCGCACCGCAATTGCGGTCGCCACCACCGCCGCGTTGTTGGGCGGCGGTGTTGCCCTGCCCCACTCCCCCGCAACCGCCGCCACCTCTCAAGCCTTCCTGTCCGGACTCACGTGGCCGGTCAAGCAGGTTACGCCCGGCGGTACCGTGGAGATCACCCCGCAGGGCTCCATCCCCAGCAACGTGCGCTTCGAGGGTTCCGACGACTACCTGGGCTACCGGTTCAGCACCAACCCACGCACCGGCGTGGTCACCATGCACGTCGCCGAAGACGTGATCCCCAACCAGCGCACCCAGTTCATGATCACCGGCAGCGACGGCGTGCGCGCACGCAGTTTCCCCATCATGATCCACGTCGTCGACACCATCGGCGAGATGGCAAAGAAGTATCCCCTGTCGTACTACCCAGCGTTCACCGTCGAAGACAGCTCCGATTCGGTGCTCTCCGTAGCGCAACTGCAGGGTGACTTCCCCGAAGGCACCCGATTCGAAGTCACCGCTCCCGACCATTTCAAGGTCACCGCAGCCGCCAACGGCGATCTGTCTGTCACGCAGCTCGATCCGGTCAAGCCAGGCTCCAAGAGCGCAGCCAGCGTGAAGGTGGTGTACCCCGACGGCTCGTTCCGCAACGTGCGTGCAGATATCTACGCCTACTCCAAGAAGTCCAGCGAGTCGCTTGGCAGCGGTGCGTCTATCGAGGACTTCTTCAACAACATCTACGACAACGCCTTCACCCCGAAGTGGCACGACAAGACAATGAGCGGCAGCGAGCAAGCCTCCACCGCGTTGGCGGACGCCCTGCCCGAAGGCACCACCTTCAAGGCACGACCCGATCTCAACCCGAGCATCTTCCGCTTTATTGATGTCGATGTTGACGAGGCCAGCGGGGTTGTCGTCGTCAAGCCAAAGCGCCCACTGACAGCACCCTGGACCTTCCAAATCCCAGTCGAGGTCACCACCCCGGACAACCTCGTCGGCATCGGATGGGCAACATTCACCGTCACCGAAGACGGCAAGTGGAACTCCGAAACCTTCACCGTGAAATACCCCGCCGCGAGCGCCACCACCACGGAAATCGCCACAGCCAAACCGGTCGGCGACTTCCCCGAAGGCACCACGTTTGAGATCAACCAAACGCCCCCAGCCGGCTGGCAGGTGAAGATCGACCGCCACACCGGCGAAATCAACCTGACCCCGCCGCAGCGCACCAGGGCCGGCACCACCGTGACCATGCCGGTAACCGCTCGCTTCCCCGACGGGTCGCGCACGTACCTTGAGACCAACTTCACCTTCATCAAACCCGAGGTGGAACAGGCATCCGTGACCACCGTGCGCTACCCCACCGCAAGACTCCTTCCCGGGGAAAGCGTGACCGTGGAGCCAAACAACTGGCCGGACGGCGCCGTAGTGAGCATCACTAACTTGGTCGTCCGTGACCTCACGTTTACGGCCGACACCTCCACGGGTGCCATCACCATCACAGCAGGTAAAAACGCGGACGTTGCGCAAATTGCGGCGAATGTGGTGGTGACCTACAAGGACGGCTCGCAAAACACGGCCCGCCTGCCAATCGCCATCCGCAGCAACACCACGACCACAACGCAGCCTTCTGATGCGCCTGGTCCTGGTTCGCCCGCACCTGCGCCTGCGCCTGCGCCGAAGCCGGGGACGCCGTCCACCGCCAATCCGGCACCCGCGCCTGCGCCTGCACCGACTCCTGGCGGTACGGACAAGGAGGGGTCCAGCACCGGCGGCATCATCGCCATCGTGCTCGGCGTCCTGGCCCTGCTCGGCGCCGCAGGGTTCGCAGTGACACAGATGGGTTCATTGCCCTTCTAACGATCCCGAGCGCTTAACATGTCTGCCATGAAGAAAATCGCCACCGCCGCCACTGCGATTGCCGTGGCCGCTGCCGTCGTCACCACGGTCGCACCAGCTCACGCCGAACCCGCCGTCACGCAGCTCTCCACCACGAGCTCCGGTGGTTCCTCCAAGCCGAACTACCGTCCGGACTACGACAAGGACCTCGACGTGCCAGAAAAGCGCCCGCTTGAGGGCTCCTACACCGGCTCGGCTCCGATCTCGTTGACCATCGCGTTAGTGACCACGCTGGTTGCCATCCAGGCCATCGTCGATTTCGTGCCGCCAGTGCGCCAAGCTGTCGACGACGTAGCCAAGCAGTTCAACCTCACCCACGTCGTGGGCTCCTCCGAGAGCAACCGAATCTTCCCGGCACAGTTCATTACGTCCCAGGTCACGCAGGCGATTGACCAATTCCAGAAAAATCCTCCGTCGTTTAAGTAACGCCCCGCAACCGCGTATGTTACGGTTGTGAACTGTTGTGGTTGCAGTGACTTATGGGGCTGCGGAGGAAGAACTGCAACCAAAAAGACCGCGTCCAGTCCTGGACGCGGTCTTGTCGTTTACCTCCGGTTCTAGCCCCAGTAATAGAAGTTGTACTGACTCAGGTACTCAAGCACAGGGCCGATTGCGGCAGCACCGATTTGGGTAGCATTCACCTTCGGTCCGAAGGACAGGACACCTGCGGCGTAGCGGCCATTCGGCCCCTCAACCCACACTGGGCCGCCGGAATCGCCGTGGTCCGAAATGTTCCGGAACCGGAACACCAGCGGACTTGGAGTATCGATGTAGTAGCCACACGACAAGCCGCTGCGCCAACCTAGACGGCAAAGCTTCGGCTCAGTCCTATCGATTGCCGGCAAACCAGCAACACCCTGCACACGGCCAACACCTGGAACGGTCGGGTCAATCTGCACATTGGGGTTATCAAGGAAAATGACTGCGAAATCAGCATCGACCCCAATCCGATTCGGCATGCCGGTCGAAGAGATAAACCGACCCGCATACATGAGCTGGTTATTGGGAAGCATCACAAACGCACGGTCCCCTGTCACACCGCAGTGACCGGCGGTCAGGTTGAACACACGGTTAGTGTTCTGCTGGCGCAGCATCCACCCAAAACTGCATTCGCCTTTAGGACGACCCGCCTGGTCAAACACCGTATATTTGGCGCCCGGCGCCACCTTGCCCAGATTGACAAGCCGTTCGAAGCCCTGGGACTGGCGGTACACCTCGGTGTTGCGCATACCAGCGGTTACACGCGGTGCAGGCTTCTGCGGCTGCTGCGAAGGCCGAGGCTGCGGCGCAGGGTTGGGCCTCTCCCTGTCCGGTTGCGTAATGTTCTGCTGCCCTGGGTTTTCTGAACTTAACTCCCCCGATGACAATCCGCCGATGAGTCCGAGAACCGTCAGAATCGCGATGACCATACCTGCGATCTCAGGAAGCCGAGAAGCGATGTCTTTAAAATCAGGCATAACGTTTCCTGTCAATTAGTGCCGAAGATACTGAAGACTATATCCCCGCTCCCTGACCGCTGCTCGTTTTCCCGCAAACAAAAATCATGTCGTACGCCAAGTACACTGCCCACTATGAGTGATCTATCCAAGCTTCTCGACGCCTCCACCCGGTCCAAGCTCGTCGAGGACCTGACCCAACTGACGGAAACCACCGTGGCCAACCAGTCCGGCCTGACCGGCATGGCCCTCAAGTCCGCCATCGCCGCAGGTAAGAAAGCTGATGCAGACGCCGTGAGCAAGGGACTGAACAAGTTCCTGCCGGACCTCGTCGAGTCGCTGAACCCGCACTGGAACGCCTTCAAGGCAAGCGGCCAGCAGGACTTCGGTGGGTTCCTCGCCGCGAACGAGGACTCCGTGATCGATTCCGTCCTCAAGGCTGGTGATACCGCCATCGAATCCATGCCCAGCGCGCTGAAGAAGGTCTACTCCACGCTGCGCGGCAAGGCGAAGAAGATTGTGAGTCCGGCGTTGCCGGACCTGGGGCGTGTCGTCGAAAAGTACGCGTAGCGCAAAGCGGCCGCAGCACCCCACAACCACCAACGCCCCGGCACCTCCACCAAGGGAAGTGCCGGGGCGTTGCTGTACGCGCCTACAACCTAGACGTCGAGGAAGCGGACGTCCTTCGCGCGGCGGGTGATGAAGCTGCGGCGTGCCGCGACGTCGTCGCCCATCAGGATGGAGAACAACTCGTCGGCGCGCTGCGCGTCCTCGAGCTCCACGCGGCGCAGGATGCGGGTCTCCGGGTCCAGGGTGGTCTCCCACAGCTCCTTGGCGTTCATCTCGCCCAGACCCTTGTAACGCTGGATGCCGTCATCGGTGTTGATCTTGCGGCCGGCCTCCAGGCCCTCCGCCAGCAGCTCGTCGCGCTCGCGGTCGGAGAAGGCGTAGCCCGGCTCGCCCTTGCCCCACTTGAGCTTGTACAACGGCGGGTTAGCCAGGTACACGTGGCCGTTCTCCACCAGTTCCGGCATGAAGCGGAATAGCAAGGTCAGCAGCAGGGTGGCGATGTGCTGGCCGTCCACGTCAGCATCGGCCATGAGCACGATCTTGTGGTAGCGCAGTTTCGCAATGTCGAACTCTTCGTGGATACCCGTGCCCAGGGCGGTGATGATGGCCTGGACCTCGGCGTTCTTGAGCACGCGGTCCATGCGGGCCTTCTCCACGTTCAGGATCTTGCCTCGCAGCGGCAGGATCGCCTGGTACTTGGAGTCGCGGCCGCCCTTTGCGGAGCCGCCTGCGGAGTCACCCTCCACGATGAACAGTTCGGACTTTGCAGGGTCCTTCGAACGGCAGTCCGCCAACTTGCCCGGCAGGCCACCGAGGTCCGTCGCAGACTTACGACGAACCAGGTCACGCGCCTTACGCGCCGCCTGACGAGCCTGCGAGGACGCCACCGCCTTGTTCACGATGACCTTCGCCTCAGCCGGGTTCGCGTCGAACCAGTCGGACAGGTTCTCGTTGATGGCGCGCTGGACAAAGCCCTTGACTTCAGTGTTGCCCAGCTTCGTCTTCGTCTGGCCCTCGAACTGCGGGTCAGCCACGCGTACGGAGACGACAGCGGCGAGGCCCTCACGGCAGTCGTCGCCAGTAAGATTCGGCTCCTTGTCCTTGAGCAGCTTGTGCTCGCGGGCGTAGCGGTTCATCAACGTGGTCAGCGCGGCACGGAAACCTTCCTCGTGCGTACCGCCCTCATGCGTGTTGATGGTGTTGGCAAAGGTATGGACAGACTCCTTAAACGAGCTGTTCCACTGCATCGCCACCTCAGCCTCGAGGCCGTCACCCTTCTGGTCGAAACCGACGATGGTCGGGTGGATGGCGGTCTTCGACTTGTTCAGGTAGTTGACGTAGTCAATCAGGCCGTCTGGGTAGTGGTAGACAACCTTCTTCTCGCGCTTCTTCTTGACGTCCGGCGCAACCTCATCGCCAGCCTCAACCGGGTTTCCGTCGCCGTCCTTATCAACCTCGGACGCATCGACGGTCTCGGTGGAATCGTCGAACGAGTCGCCGCCGATCAGCGCAGCGGTGTCGCCCTCTTCGGCGATCGCCTCGAGCTCAAGTTCCTCGTCAGTGACGCGCTGGTCCGTCAGCGTGATCGTCAGGCCCTTGTTCAGGAACGCCATTTCCTGTAGGCGGCGTGCGATGGTGTCGTAGTTGAACTCGACCGTCTCAAAAATCTCCGGGTCCGGCCAAAAACGAATCGCCGTACCAGTACCGCGGGCATTACCGCCCTCTTCCAACTCATCCGGCACGGCCATGTTGAAGCGCTGGTACCAGTGCCTACCGTCACGCTTAATATCCGCCTCAACGCGAGTGGACAGCGCGTTCACCACGGAAATACCCACACCGTGCAGGCCACCGGAAACCGCGTAGGACTCCGAGTCGAACTTGCCGCCGGCGTGCAGCTGGGTCATAACCACCTGGACAGTCGGGGCGCCGGACGGGTGCATCTCCACCGGAATACCACGACCATTATCGACGACCTCAACGCCGCCATCTGCCAACAACGTCACATCGACCTGGTCGGCGTAGCCCGCCATCGCCTCGTCGACAGAGTTGTCCACGACCTCCCACACCAAGTGGTGCAGACCACGCACACCAGTGGAACCGATGTACATACCTGGGCGCTTACGCACCGCCTCAAGGCCCTCGAGAATAGTAATCGACGACGCGTCGTAATGGGGTTGCTGTTCAGCCACTGCGGGACGCTCCTCCATGCGTGAAATATGGGCCCTAAGCCCGTTGAACTCGTTTCATCTTACACGCCGAGGGGGACATAACGGGCACCCGTCCAACCCGCGAGCGGGCGTTTCACGGCCCAATTTCACGTTTTCGGGTTTTAAAGGACAGTCAATCCGTCAAGGAAATCTTGTTGCTGGGCGATCACAGAACGAAAGCGGTTGTTTTGTCGGATAACCTCCGCAACGTCCTCGTCGATATAGCTCGCGATACTAACGAGGTTATCCGCATCACTATTAAAGTTGTGCCGTCCGAGAAGATGTTCATGATGAGCGATCCGGTTCCGTAACTTGGCAAACTGGTTTAATTCGTTCCTCAGCTGGGAACGCTTGCCTTGATAGTTCGGAAAAGCCTCAACCAAACACGGCTCCCATAGCGTCTGTTCGTAGTTGAGATAGCCGCGCCCTGGACCCGAGTCTCCGTTATTCAACAAGCTAAGCCACATTCCTAGAGAAACTTTTCCTACAAAATAGTCCCCCGAAATAGCAGAACTGGGACGCTTCCGTTTAATCTCACTCAGTTTCTGTTCAAATGCACGGTAGTCTTTTCGCGTCAGAAGGATGTACTTGCTCTTGAGCTGATTCCCTTCTTCGGAAGACGATATGGAGTCTTCTCCATTCATCACTAACGTATGCCAACCGTCTTCGTGGTCTATATCGAAGTAGTCGCACAGTTCGTCGTTCATAGCGTTGCGGACGAGAACCTCCACCAGCGCCACTGCGGGCCAAAAAGACCCCGCGATTTGTGAGTCCCAGAAATACAGTCGACTTGCAGCCCGGTTAATTCTTTCAGAAAGTTCGAGGTGTTGTTCCGCCCTTGGTAAGCGATCAACTGGCGCTTCCTGTCCATTCTTTCCTGGCGTTAAAACATAATCCCGAAACGTTGACATTCTCGGCGAAGAAGCGATGAGATTCATATTCAGATCGCTGAAATTCATTTCCACCCCCAGAAATTTCAAATGCCCCGAGCGTCCTGAAAACTCAGAACCTTCGCCGTTACTGGCTCAATCTGCGGGGCTTACATGGAAAACAATAAGCGACACTTTTCCCCAACGCAAGCTCTAACTGCGTGAGGGTATTGACATTCAAATCAGTAACCCCTACCCGTAGGTATCCCGCGGGCCGCGGCCTTTGACGTGCAGCGGCCCGTAGCGCCAACTTTTCGTCTTCGGTCCGTAGATGTGCAGTTTGGTCACCACGTCCGGCCCGACTTTCTCGGCGATGGCGCGCAGCACTTCGCGCTGCATGTACTTCATCTGGGTCGCCCACGCGGTGGAATCACAACTCACGTGCACTTCGTCGCCCTTGATCATCTCCACGTGCGTGTGCTGTGCGATCTTCTCCCCGACCAGGTCCTCCCAGTGCCCCATCACCCAGCCATGCGCCATCTTTTCGGTCCAGTCGCGTTTGCGCACCTCTTTGCCCAGCAGGTTGGCAAAGGAGGAGACTTTGTAACTCCTCGGCAGCGCGCGTCCGTCCAGGCCGGTGGGAATCCCCCGAACATCTGCTTGTCGACGACCCCCTTCCGGCAAGTCCAACCCCGGCACCGTGATGGTGCGGTGGTCGTCGATAAGCGTTGGCTTGTTGCGCCTTGGAATCACACTTGTGCCCTGCCGGGAGAGGTCCGGCAGGCGGCCGCCGCGTTTGCGGGCGGTGGCGCGCAGGTTGTCGAAGGTGGTTTTAATGAGATCGCTCAATCGAACTCACCCCATCCTCCATGGTCACGGCGTAGCGGGCGGTGACGGCGTCGTCGAGGTTGCCGGGCAGATCGTCGCCAACCGCAGCGGTAATCAGGACCTGCTCGGCCTCTTCGGCCACGTGAACGAGGCGCTCGCGGCGTTTGGCGTCGAGTTCGGCGAAGACGTCGTCGAGAATCAGCACCGGATCCTTGCCGTCGCTGGACAACAATTGGTATTCGGCCAGGTGCAGTGACAACGCATACGACCAGGTCTCCCCGTGCGAGGCGTAACCTTTCGCAGGGTTGTCGCCGAGCATGAGCGCCAGGTCGTCGCGGTGCGGGCCGACCAGCGTGATGCCCCGGTCGATCTCCTCCTTGCGGCGCCGCCCCAACTCCGTGAGCATCGCCGCCTCAAACACCGCAGGGTCCCGCGAGGGCCCGCCGGCGAGCTCCGTGACAGCTTTGTCCAGCGTAGAGCGGTATTCCACCGACGCCGGCCGCGATTCCGGCGCCACCGAGTGGTACGCCTCCGCGATCAGGGACCCAAGCGTATCGACGAGCCCATGCCGCCCCGCCACCACCTGCGCCCCAAAATGTGCAAGCTGGCCGTCCCACACGTCGAGGGTGCTCAAGGCGCTGGCGCCGTCGTCGTCACCATAGCCCCTGCGAAGCGCCATGTTTGAGTGCTTGAGCAGTGCGTTTCGTTGGCGCAGCACCCGCTCATAATCCGCGCGGGCCCCGCCAAGACGCGGCGTGCGCAGCGCCGCCAGGTCGTCCAGGAAGCGACGCCGCTCCGCCGGCTCACCATTGATCAGCCGCAGGTCCTCCGGCGAAAACATCACCGTGCTCAACACGCCCAGGATCTCCCGGGCGGACTTCAACTTCGTGCGGTTGATCTGCGCCTGGTTCGCCCCATGCGGCTTGATCAGCAGGTGGGTTGTGAGTTCGCGGCCGTCGTTGACCGTGGTGACCGAGACGCGCGCGTTCGGTTTGTTGCTGGCTACGAGCGGTGCATCCGTAGATACCCGGTGGCTCGACAACGTGGATGTGTAGTGCACAGCCTCCACAATGTTGGTCTTGCCATGGCCGTTGCGCCCGGCGATCACCGTCACCCCCGGCTCGAGCTTGAGATTCAACTCGGGCCACGAGCGGAAATCACGCAGATCAAGCTCGCGGACGTGCATACAGACCGCCCGCGACTAGCCCGGCAGGCGAACCGGCATCAGCAGGTACGTGAAGTACGTATCCGGGGTGGGGAACGTGCCGTTCTCGTCCGCCTCCGGCAGCTCCTCCGGCTCCGGGATCATGATCGCCGGACGCGACGGCTCCGTGAAGCCGAACACCACGCGGTTCGTGCCAATCACCGACAGGCCCTCGCGCAGGTAGCCGGCGTTGAAGGCGATGAGCAGTTCGTCGGCACCGGTGAAAGCAGCGTCGATGGTCTCCTCAGCCGCACCCGAATCCGCGCCGGAGGAAAACAGCGTGACCTGGCCTTCCTTGAAGTGCAGACGCAGCTGCGCGTTGCGGTCCGCGACCAGGCTGACACGACGGATCGACTCCATCAGCGGCGCAACCTCAACCGACGCGATCGACGTGTGCTCCTTCGGCAACAGCGGCTCCACATTCGGGAACTCCGCATCCAACATGCGAGTTGTGGTTTCGCGGTTGCCGGTGTGCAGGCCAAACAGGCCCTCGCCGCCAATGTTGTCCTCGGAACCGACAGCGATCTCCACCGGCTCGTCGATACTCGTGTCCAGCGTACGAGCGTTATCCAGCAGCGTCTTCGCCGGAACCAGCAGATCCGCCTTCACGTTCGCGCTCGCCGGCTCCCACGTCAGGTGACGCTGCGCCAGACGGAAACGGTCCGTGGCGGTAAGGGTGACATTCTCGCCGTCGATCTCCACATGGATACCCGTGAGCATCGGCAGCGTGTCATCACGACCTGCCGCCGCAGCGACCTGAGTGACAGCACCCGTGAGCGACGCCGGCGAAATGCGACCCGTGACCTGCGGCAAGTGAGGCAACTGCGGGTAATCATCCAAGGACATAATCGGCAGCTCAAAGCGTGCCGCAGCACCCTGCAGCACCAGCTTCTGACCATCCGTGGTCACCTCAACCGGCTTATTCGGCATGTTCGCCACGATGTCCGCCAGGAGCTTGCCCGCTACAGCGACACGACCCGGGTTAGACACCTCCGCGCCGATACGCACACGCGTGGACACCTCGTAGTCAAAGCCCGCGAATTCCAAACCATTGTCATCCGCAGTGATGACCACCGCGCGAAGCACCGGCTGCGTGTTCTTCGTCGGCAAACTGCGCGCAACCCACGCCGCGGCGTCAGAAAGGTCGTCCCGTTCGACGCGGAACGACACGTTGTTGTCACCGTTGATGTCAACCATGGCGGCGCAGACTCCTTGCACGTGGGTAGGGGCCGGATGTAATTACGCAACCACTCTAGGCGGGCACCCCGACACACGCCATTTGCGGGTGCCAGTTTTGTCATTCGCTCTTTGCTTCTCGACGAAGCCCCGGCGAGTTCTGCACACCCTCTCTTTCTCTTAGAAGAATTACAAGTAAATAGATGGGAACAACAGTAAGTCCTGGGGAATCTGTGGATTACACGTTATCTGCGCCGGTCATCTCGGCGATCCGTCTTGTGATTCAGGGTGTGGATAACTTGTGGATAACTACCTTCGCCTGTGGATAGATTTCTGCGCTTTTTGGAATTACACATTTTGTCCCGAGCTATCCACCGTTTGTACACATCTCGCTCCCCAGCCGGTCAAAGGCGTTTTGTGACCAAGATCGCCTAATTACAACGGTGTAATTACACAGGTGTGGATAGGTCTGTGGATAGATCTAGGTTGGGTGGGGTTTGGCGTGGTTTTGGTGTGTTGTTGAGGCTCCCTGGCTGACACATTCCGCCAGAATCTGTCAGCCGTCGGCATCGCTGCTGGTCAGAAATGAACCCTGACAAATTTTGTGAAGTTTGTCAGGAAACGCCGTGCGGGAGGCGCGACAACCACAAAAAAGGGAGCCCACCGGAGTGGACTCCCCTATTAACTCAACCCTATTAACTCAACCGCCTACCGCGCGCGGGCCCGGTTCTTCACCAGTTGCGTGAGCTCCTGGATCTCGTCGTAGGTGCCACGGTTTTCTGTCATTTCCTTGCGGATCTTGCGGTCGGCGTACATGACGGTGGTGTGGTCTTTGCCGCCGAACTCGTCGCCGATCTTGGGCAGTGACAGGTCGGTGAGTTCGCGGCAGAGGTACATGGCGATCTGGCGGGCGTGCGCTACCTGACGGGTTTTACCTGCGCCGACGAGCTGCTCCATGGTGACTTCAAAGTATTCCGCGGCGGCTTCTTTGATGGTGGCGGCGTTGATGTTCACGTCGCCTTCGTCGGGAAGAATGTCGCGCAGTGCTACCTGCGCAACTTCCATGGTGATTGGCTCGTTGATCAGCGAAGAGTAGGCGGAGACGCGGATTAACGCGCCTTCGAGTTCGCGGATCGACGACTCAAACTGCGACGCGATGAGTTCGAGCACGGCGTGGTCGACTTGGGTGCCGTCGGCGGCAGCCTTCTTCATCAGAATGGCGATGCGGGTTTCTAGGTCTGGTGGCTGAACGTCGGTGATCAGGCCGCCTTCGAAGCGCGTACGCAGACGGTCTTCCAGCGTGGTCAGCTGCTTCGGCGGGCGGTCGGACGACAGGATGATCTGCTTGTTTGCCTGGTGCAGCGCGTTGAAGGTGTGGAAGAACTCTTCCTGGGTGCCTTCTTTGCCTTCGAGGAATTGGATGTCGTCGACCATCAAAATGTCCAGGTTGCGGTAGCGCCGCTTGAAGGATTCTTGGCGGTCGTCGCGCACGGAGTTGATGTAGTCGTTGGTGAATTCCTCGGACGACACATATTTAATACGCAGCCCTGGCTGTAGGACGCGCGCGTAGTTGCCGGCGGCGTGCAGCAGGTGGGTTTTGCCGAGGCCGGAGCCGCCCCAGATGAAGAGGGGGTTGTAGGCCTTGGCGGGGTTTTCGGCGACGGCGACGGCGGCGCCGTTGGCGAAGCGGTTTGAGGAGCCGATGACGAAGTTTTCAAAGGTGTATTTCGGGTTGAGGCTGGCTTCGCGGTCGGGGTCGTGAGCTGGCTTTTCGCGCGGGATGCGGCGGTCCACTGTTGGATGAGCAGCTGCTTCTCGACGACGCCCCTCAACCTGAGCGGCATGCATCCGCGCCAGCTCATCGAGGCCCATTGGGATTTGTTCGCCGGCGGCGGGTTGTTCTGCTTCGTACTCCCCCGCCACGGTTTGGGATTGGCCCCAGGAGTGCTGCTGGACCGGCGGCGTGGGCGGCTGCACCGGTTCGGGTTCGGGTTGTGGTTCAGGCTCGGGCTCGGGTGCGGCGACGGAAACGGCCAGGTTGTAGGGCAGTCCGGTGTGGGAGGTCAGCAGCGCTGTGATGTGCGGGGAAAGGGAGTCTTCGACCACGTTTTTGGCGGCTTGGTGTGGTGCGGAGAGGAGGGCGTAGCCGTCGACAAGTACGACTGGCTTCATGAGCCGCAGGTAAGCGCGCTGCTGCGGGGTGAGTGTCGGGACCGAGGACGAGGGTTGCTCGGAGAGTCTGAGGAGTTCGTCGACGATGCCACGCCAAAGATCCTCGAGGTGTTGATCCGCCAAGGTCCGCTCCAGTCTGTCAATTTCCTGTAATTCCAAATTCACCGCTTGATCCACAAGCGCTGAGGATGATCGGCTTGGCTCTCACCTGCCGATCCACAATGTTATCCACAGGTGTGGACAGCTTCGCATTCGGGAGTTGTCCACAGGTGCATTTTCCTCTGTGGATAACTGTGTGAATTACAGAAACCTGACCTGCCCTGCGGAAATGACCGTCGAACCGGGAAAGTCTCAACCATTACTTCACAGTTATCCACAGGGCTGTGCATGAACAGCCTGTGTGATTGTGGTGTTGAAACATTGTTACCCCGCCCGACCTCGCAGTGTCTAACGTTTTGTCATTCACCAAACTGTGGACAACTCCTGTCGTCGAACATGTGTCCCCATACTCACAGCTGCTCCGCAGGAAACTTCGGCGATTCGTTGCCCGACCTGCGAAAAAACACAAGCTTGTAATTACGGGGGCACCCGTTCGGGCCAGATGAGAAACCCGGAGTGTTGATTTGGCCGCGGCCGCAAATCTCGCGTAGTCTTATCCCCGTCTTCACGCCAGTTACCCCTGGCGTGCTTCACGAGAGCACCGCCCCCGCCGGGCACCGGGCCGCTTACCAAGGCGAGCCGGCGAAGGCGCTGCACGCGACTGCGCACCGATCCACTGGTGCCGAACCGCAATCTCGACGCACTCGTTTCAACTTTGGAACGGCTACTACCCCGGGAGGCTTTCACGAGCCGTCGGCCGTTCATGACCGCACAAGGAGTCCACCGTGTCTAAGCGGACTTTCCAGCCGAATAACCGTCGCCGCGCACGCAAGCACGGCTTCCGCGCTCGTATGCAGACCCGCGCCGGCCGCGCAATCGTTTCCGCGCGCCGCAAGAAGGGCCGCGCGAACCTTTCCGCGTAGTCTTACGCAACCATCGTGCTACCCCGCCCGCACAAACTCACTTCATCCGCCGACTTCAAAACGGCGATGAAGCAGGGAGTGCGCGCGGGGTCTCGCACATTAATGGTCCATGTCTACCCACGCCCGGACGAGGTCATCACAGGTGGCCCACGTTTCGGGCTTGTGGTGTCTAAGCAGGTCGGCAACGCCGTGACCCGCCATGCGGTGTCGCGGAAGTTGAGGCATGTGGTGGTGCAACGTGGGGTCGTCGATAAGCTGCCGCGCAATTACGACGTCGTCATTCGCGCCCTGCCGAAGTCTGCCACCGCAACCAGCGATGACCTCGCGCGCGACATGGAGCGCGCCATTACCAAAGCGATGAACCGCTAATGGCGTACTACAACTTCGCCGGCGGCGAAATCCCCGCCGCCCGCGGACCGGCCGCCAAAGCGCTGGTCGGGCTGATTCGCGGCTACCAAAAATACCTCTCACCCCTTAAAATGGGCGGGACCTGTCGTTTTCTGCCGGTATGCAGCGCGTATGGGCTCGAAGCTGTGTCTCGGCACGGCGCTCTACGTGGTGGGATGCTGGCGGCGGCCCGGATCTGCAAGTGCGGACCCTGGCACCCGGGGGGCTACGACCCTGTCCCGGGCAGCATCGAATTGAGTGAGGAGTAACACCGAAACGTGCTGAATTTCATTTATTGGCCGATTTCCTGGGTGCTGAAGTTCTGGCACGAGGTTCTCGGCTTCATCCTTCCGAAGGATTCAGGTATTTCCTGGATCCTCGCCATCGTGCTGCTGACATGCACGGTGCGTCTGCTGCTGCTGAAGCCGATGGTGAACCAGATGCGGTCCACCCGCAAGATGCAGGAGATGCAGCCGCGGATGCAGGAAATCCGCGAGAAGTACAAGGGCGACCAGCAAAAAATTGCGGAGGAGACGCAGAAGCTCTACCGCGAGATGGGTACCAACCCGCTGGCATCCTGCATCGTGCCGCTGGTGCAGATGCCAATTTTTATTGGCCTGCTGCACGTGCTGCGTTCCTTCAACCGCACCGGTGACGGCGGCGTTGGTCTTGGTTTCACGGTTGAGCAGAACCGCAACACCGCCAACTACGCCTTCCCGCCGTCGGACGTGCAGTCCTTCCTGGACGCGGACTTCCTCGGTGTGCCGCTGTCGGCGTACATGTCGATGCCGGAGGAGATGTTCGCAGCCTTCGGTAACGCTGACCTGACGCGCGCGAACATCATCGCCGTCTGTGCCCCGCTGGTCGTGCTGTGTGCTGCGTTTACGCACTTCAACGCTCGCATCATGATCAACCGCCAGGCCGCCCGCAAGGCTGCCGGCAAGACCGCGAAGCCGCAGGGCGAGATGGCCGCGATGATGGAATCCCAGATGGGCATGATGAACAAGATGATGCTCTGGTTCTTCCCCATCATGATTCTGGCCACCGGTGTCATCTGGCACATCGGCCTGCTGTTCTACATGCTGACCAACAACGTGTGGACCTTCTTCCAGACCCGTTTCCTGAACAACAAGATGGACGCCGAGGAGGCTGCCGAGGAGGCCCGCAAGGTGGAGATGAAGCGCACCACCGCGCCTGCCCCGGGTGCCCGCAAGGTGGATCGCCGCACGAAGAAGCAGCGCAAGCAAGGCAAGTAAGCATTTGCTTATCGACGACGCCCCGGCTTCACCCGGGGCATTTTTCATGCCCATATATATGGTGTGGGGCCGTGTCGTGGAGCCGACTACAGTGTTGTGCATGTCGGATACGTCCCCTGCAGCCGCAGCCCAAGTTTTCGGAGATCGCCTCGCATTAGCCGAGGCCTACCACCAGTCGCTGGCCACCACAGCCGCCGAGCGTGGCTTTATTGGCCCCAAGGAAGTCGCGCGCCTGTGGGAGCGCCACATCCTGAACTGCGCGGTGATCTCGGAGGCCTTCCAAGAGGGGCTGAAGGTGGCTGACATCGGCTCCGGCGCCGGGCTGCCCGGCATCCCGCTGGCGATCGCTCGGCCGGACCTGAAGATCACGCTCATCGAGCCGCTGCTGAAGCGCTCCACCTACCTGCGCGAGATCACCGAGGAGCTCGGCCTGGACAACGTCACCGTCATCCGTGGCCGCGCCGAGGAGCAGCCGAAGGCATCCTTCGACGCCGTGACCTCCCGCGCCGTGGCACCCTTGGGCAAACTTGCCGGCTGGTCGCTTCCGCTGCTGCAGGGCGGTGGGGCCATGATCGCCATGAAGGGCGAATCCGTCGCCGAGGAGCTGGAACGCGACGCCAAGCTCATCGCCAAGGCTGGCGGTAAGGATCCCGAGATTCTCACCGTGGGTGCGACTACGCTTGAACAGCCAACCACCCTAATCCGCATCACCCGCAAGAAGAAGGGGGAATAAGTGGATCACTACGATGACACGCCTTTGATGGAGGAGGCGATGCGGGCGGCGAGGGTGTCGTCGAGAAGCGAAACGCTCCCGCGACCCGACCAGCCGCGCGTGATCACCGTTGCCAACCAAAAAGGCGGCGTCGGCAAAACCACAACCAGCGTCAACCTCGCGGCGTCACTGAGCCGCCAGGGCATGAAAGTGCTGGTGATCGACCTGGATCCGCAGGGCAACGCCTCCACCGCGCTCGGCGCCGAGCACACCTCCGGCACCACCTCCAGCTACGAGGTGCTCATCGGTGAGGCCGACGCCGCCGATGCCGTGCAGGCGCACGCAGACAACGAGAACCTGTTCTGCATCCCCGCCACCATCGACCTCGCCGGCGCGGAAATCGAGCTGGTGTCCATGGTGCGCCGCGAATACCGGCTGCACGACGCCATCCGCCGCGGTTTCATGCAAGAACACGGCTTCGACTACGTCTTCATCGACTGCCCACCCTCGCTCGGGCTGCTGACCATCAACGCGATGACCGCCGTCGACGAAGTACTCATCCCCATCCAATGCGAGTACTACGCACTCGAAGGCGTGGGGCAGCTGCTGGGCAACATCGGCATGATCCGCGAACACCTCAACCACAACCTGCACATCTCCGCGATCCTGCTGACCATGTACGACGCCCGCACGCGCCTCGCGGCCGACGTCGCCGACGAGGTCCGCGGCCAATTCGGCCAAGTTGTGCTGAACAACGTCATCCCCCGCTCCGTGAAGGTCTCCGAAGCGCCGGGCTACGGCCAGACCGTCATCGACTACGACCCCGGCTCCCGCGGAGCACTCGCCTACTTCGACGCAGCCAAAGAACTCGCGCTGCGCGGCGACTACCAACCCCACCCCACCACCGGCCCAATTGGCGTGAGCCCGGAAGTCTCCGCCCAACTCGACAGCTCTTCCGAGGAGGACTAAACCATGGCAGAACGCAAAGGCGGCCTCGGCCGCGGACTGGCAGCACTGATCCCGTCGGCACCCGCAGACATTGACAAGAACGGCAAAACCCCCGGCATCGGCGGCAACGCCTCCGACGTGATCTTCGGCAAGCAGGACAAGGGCGCTGGTTCTGGTGCTGCGAAGAAGGGAGCGCCTAAGGGGGCGCCGAAGGGTGCGCCGCGGGCTGTGAAGGGCGCGCCGACCGTTACTGCGAAGCAGGACAACGTCATGCAGCCGGTGCCGGTGGGCGCCCGATACCAGGAAATCCCGATCGGCCAGATCATCCCGAACCCGAAGCAGCCACGCCAGGTCTTCGACGAGGATGAGCTCGCCGAACTGGTCCACTCCATCCGCGAGTTCGGCCTCCTCCAACCCATCGTCGTACGCGACACCCCCGAAGGCTTTGAACTCATCATGGGCGAGCGCCGTTGGCGCGCCTCCTCCAAGGCAGGCCTCAAGCACATCCCGGCGATCGTGCGCGAAACCTCCGACGAGGACATGCTCCGCGACGCACTGCTGGAAAACATCCACCGCGTGCAGTTGAATCCACTCGAAGAAGCTGCCGCCTACCAGCAACTTCTCGACGAGTTCGGCGTCACCCAAGAACAACTCGCCGACCGGCTCGGCCGCTCCCGCCCCGTGATCACCAACGCGATCCGCCTGCTCAAGCTGCCGGTTCCGGTGCAGCGCCGCGTCGCCGCCGGTGTGCTGTCCGCCGGCCACGCCCGTGCGCTTTTGGGCATCAAACTTGGCGACGACACCACCGACGCCCAGGCCCAACTCGCCGACCGCATCGTCGCCGAAGGCCTGTCCGTGCGCGCCACCGAAGAGGCCGTATCCATGATCAACGCAGGCGGCAAGGTGCCCGACAAGCCGAAGCGCCAACCTCTCCCCCAGCCGGAGTACCTCACCCAGGCCGCCGACTCGCTTGCCGACATCTGGGACACCAAAGTCTCCGTCACCATGGGCAAGCGCAAGGGCAAGATCGTCGTCGAGTTCGGCGACAAGGACGACTTCGAGCGCATCATGGGGCTCATCCAAGGCACCGACTAGGGGTTTTAGGCGGCTGGTTTGGGCGGTTGGTTTGGGTCGCCTGTGCGCCCGCGGTGTCCGCATGCCCGCTGTCGGCCTGCCACGCTGCCTAGCGGTGTCCGCCACCGGCAGCCGGTTCTGACAGATTCTGCCGGACTTTGTCAGGGTCGTGTCTGACCTGCACGTTTACCTGCGGCTGACAGATTCTGCCGCAATGTGTCAGTGACTGGGTGCCGGCCGACGGGCGACGGGCGACTGCTGCCGCGATAGAGGTCGCGATCGAGGCCGTTGCCGCTCCCCTCACCAAAAAAGTTCCACGGAAATCGGCAGATCGCGTTAGGTCCGGGAACTATTTTCGGCCCGCGACGGCGCGACCTGGGTGAATTGAACTATTTGGGCCCGGAAAGCCGAAATAGTTCCCAGGACGGGAACTATTTGGGTAAAAGAGGCCTGGGAGGGCGCGAGAGCCGGGAGGGCGGTTAGGCCTGCTCTTCGCGCAGGAGCTCCTTGAAGGAGTAGGTGCCTGTCGGGCGGGTGTCGTGGTCCAGCAGGTAGAGGCGCTTCACGGCGACGACGACGGCTTCGGCGATGGCGTCGCGCTGGGCGGGGTCGGTAAGTACGGCCAGGTCGCCCGGGTTGGTGAGGTAGCCGGCCACGAGCTCCACCGACGGCATGCGGGTCATCCGCAGCATCTCCCAGGTGCGGGCGTGGTTTCGGCAATTCTGCAGGTCAGTGCGGGCGGCGATCTCGCGCTGGATGTAACCGGACAGGGTTTCGCCGGTCATCGAGGAGCTGCCGTGCTCGGAGCCGAAGTAGAAGGTGGCAACGCCGTTGGCCTTCTCGTTTGGGTAGGAATCCAGACGCAGTGAGATCAGCAGGTCGGCGTTGAAGCCGTTGGCCAGGTCGGCGCGGTGCTTGTTGGACGGGTTGTCGCCGCGCGGGCGGGACAGGATGGTTTCCATGCCGGTGGCGACCATGCGGCCCTCGATGCGCTGGGCGAGGTCCCAGAGGATCTCCTCCTCCGTGATGGGACCATACGGGCCCTCCACAACCAGGCCCTTGTCGGAACCACCGAGGTCAGGGTCGATGACTACGCGCTTACCGGCGAGGTTCGGGCCGGCCTGGCGGACGGTTTCGCGCTCACGGATCGCCTGGGCGGAACCTCCGGTGATGCGGCGGCCAAGCAGGGACAATGCATGCAACGTGTCGGGGCCGCAGACACCGTCGTCCTCCAAACCGGAGTTCAACTGGTAGTTCATCAACGCTTCGTAGGTCGCGGGGCCGAAGCGGCCGTCGATGCGGTTGGCGTAGAAGCCGAGCTCGTGAAGCTGTGTCTGCAGCTGACCCACGTCGTCGCCGACCATTTCTTGGCCCGGCTGGTAGCTCAGCACGCGTGCGCCCAACGTGTAGGAGGCTTCGCGCAGCTCGCGAAGCGTCAGGTCGTCGATGGAGCCAGACGGCAAAATGCCGCGAGATTGTTGGAAGGCTTTGAGGGCTTCGGCGAGGGTGTCGTCGAAAAGCATCTCGCTTTCGGTGAAGCGACGCGTGCTATCGATTTCGCCTTCGTATCCGTCGAGGAGACCGAGGCGGGCCAGCGACAACCGAACCTCGGCAACCCGCGTGCTGGAGTCGCCAACGTGCAGCAAGTCTTGCACTAAGCACCTAACTTTCCCGGTCGAAAAAACAAAACCAACTACAACAGCTTACGCGTCGAGCTGCGCCTGGATCTTAGCGACGATCTCCGACTTCGGACGCAGACCCACAAACTCATCGACGCGCTTACCGTCCTTGAACAGCAGCACGGTCGGAATGGACATGACCTGGAACATTGCGCCCAGGGTGCGCTCGTTGTCCACGTTGACCTTGGCTACCTTAACCTGGCCTGCCATCTCCGACGCGATCTCATCGAGCAACGGGGAGAGTTTGCGGCACGGGCCGCACCACTCTGCCCAGAAGTCCACGAGAACCGGGGTGTCGGACTCGATGACCTCGCTCTTGAAGGTGGCCTGGGTGACATCTACTGGTGCGCTCATGGCCGTTAGTTTACAGCTCCGCGAGATAGTGCTGTGCGTCCAACGCGGCACGGCAGCCCGAACCAGCCGCCGTGATGGCCTGACGGTAGGTCTTGTCCACCAGGTCACCGCAGGCGAACACGCCGGCGACGCTGGTGCGTGTCGACGGATCCTCCACCGACACGTAACCGCCCTCGTCTACAGCAACCTGGCCCTCCAGGAAGCCGGAACGCGGATCGTGGCCAATAGCAACGAACAACGCGGTGGCATCCAGGACGGACTCTTCGCCGGTTTCCACGTTGCGTACGTTCAGTCCGCCAACCTTGCCGTCTGCCTCAACGACGGACTCGACGACGGTGTTGGTGACAAACTCGATCTTCTCGTTCTGTCGCGCGCGCTCCAGCATGATGGCGGAGGCACGGAAGTTCTCCGAACGGTGGATCAGGGTGACCTTGTAGCCAAACTTGGTCAGGAAGGTTGCTTCCTCCATTGCGGAGTCGCCACCACCGACGACGGCGATGTGCTGGTCTTTGAAGAAGAAACCGTCGCAGGTGGCGCAGGTGGACACGCCACGGCCGGTCAGTTCGGCCTCGCCCGGGATGCCCAGGTGGCGTGGGGCTGCACCGGTGGCAAGGATGACGGCGCGGGCGTGGAACTCCTCGTCGTCCACGAACACTTTCTTAATCTCGCCGGAGAAGTCCACGCGGTCTACCAGTTCAGGGCGCAGGTCTGCACCAAACTTTTCGGCCTGCTCGCGCATGTTGCCCATCAGGTCTGGGCCGAGCACGCCCTCGGGGAAGCCGGGGAAGTTCTCCACGTCGGTGGTGTTCATGAGTTCGCCGCCGAACTCGTAACCCTCGAATACGAGGGGCTTGAGCTCGGCGCGAGCGGCGTAGAGCGCGGCGGTGTAGCCGGCCGGTCCGGAGCCGATGATGATCACATCGTGGATGGTGTCTACATCGGTGCGGGCGGTGGCGGGTTCCGTTGCGGAATCGCCGCTTTCGTCGGTCTGCGGGGTAACGAAATTGAATCCGGAGAAGTTCATATCGGTGAGTCTAGCTGCTTGTTAACCTCTCCCCGATTGCTGCAGCTACTGCCTCCCGGGCACGGTATCTCCGGGACTTCACGGTGCCCGGTTTCACGCCTAATTCGTGGGCGGCGTGCTCGACGGACATGCCTGCGACATCGATCAGCCACAGTGCCTTACGCTGCCCCGACGGCAACACGTTGAGCGCCTGGCGCATCGCGATGGTGCGTTCCATGGCCTCCATGGGGTTGTAGGCGAGGTATTTGTTCATGTCGCTGCTGACGGCCACGGCGTCGTCGTCAAGACTCGCCTGTGCGCCCGCGCGCGTGAACTTGCGTTGGTGGTCGATGGCGGCGTTGATGGTCATGCGGTGCAGCCACGTGGATAGCTTCGCTTCCCCGCGGTAGGTGTGCAGGCTGCGTGCCGCCTTGAAGAACGCGTCCTGGACGATGTCCTGCGCGTCTTGGTCGTTGCGCGTGTAGTTGCGGGCCACGTAGTACATGGCTTTGTGGTGGCGTTTGACGATCTGCCTGAACGCTCGTCGGTCCCCGTCGAGGTATTGGGCGACTAGAGCCCGGTCATTGCGGTAATCCATGATTCCCCCCAGAAAAGTGTTGACCCCCAGTGTGCACGACCCCCGCCCCGAAGGGAAGGGGTCAATTGCACAATCTATTGGACATCCACATGCCCTGCTAACGAAACTTCCGAAATTTCGAGCGGTTTCTGTTCCGCCGGGGTGAAGGAGATGATGACCTCGGTCAGCGCGCCGGTGTAGTCCACATCGGCACTGATCTGGCCGGTGCGCACCGTGCCCTCCGACAGCACCACAGGCGCTTGACCACCCGCGGGCACGCCGGAGATGGTGAAGGTTGCGCCGGTTGCGCCGGAGGCGTCGATAAGCACTTGCTCGAGGTCGAACGGCTGACCGTTGCTTTGCTTGACGACGAGATCCCCTCCGACCTCCCACTTCGTGGCCCGATCACCGTCAACGGCGGCGTGAGCATCAGAGCCGGAAGAGCCAGCAGAGCCAGCGGCAGTGGCCTCCAGCGGTGCGATGAGCACGGGTACGCGTGGGGCGGGCGCCACGGAGGATGTCGCGACGGCTTCCTCTTCTTCCTCCCCGGAGACGATGTCCACCAGGTAGGTCGTCAGCACACCGATCGCCACTGCGGCAGCCACGGCCACCAGGGTGACCAGCGCGATTGTCAACGGCTTGGTGCGGCCGCTGCCGAAGCCACCGTGGATGACGTCCGGGTCCTCCACGTGCTCGGGCACGGGCTCGACGGACTCGGGCACCTCGACGACGGGGATGGTGTCGGTCGGGGTGTCGTCTTCCTCGCTGTGGCGGCGCGAGCCCGGCAGGTTGGCTGCTTCCTTCAGGGCGGTGGCGATTTCGCGGAAGGCGGCTTGGTCGACGGCGTCGGCGTCGACAAGCGCTCGCGTGCGTGCGGTGATCTCGGCGAGGTCGTCGGAGGTGACGTTGGAGGTCAGCAACTCCAGGGCGGCGGCGAACGCCTCGGCGTCGGTCGGCTTTGTCGCATCCGGCAGGACGGCCGGGAATGCGAGGCGCACGATGCCGTCTGTATCAATACGCAACTGCTGGCGGTTGTCCAGACCCAGCGGCACGCCGGCCTCGTGCGCGGTGGCCAGCGCAGCAGCCAGCGGCACGAGTGCATTGGCGACGGCCTCCGTGTGCAGCGTCTGGCCCGACTCCGCAACAGCCTTCACCGAGGAGCCCTCGATCCAGTCGGACACCACAACGGCGCCGGAGCGGAACGACAGGATCTCCACGTGGTCCGGCAGCGCCGGCAGGTGCATGTTGACCAGCTGGCGGGTACGGCGCGCGATACCGGCGGCCTGGAGGGCGGCCTCGCGCGGGGTGGCGGGCGCCATGGGGGCGGCACCGGTGGTGTCCACGAACGTCAGGGCGACGTCCCGTCCGGTGGCAATCTCGCGGGCCTGCCAGAAGCGTGCGCTGGAGGTGGCGCCGTGGTCGCGGATGAGGCGGAACCGGCCGTCGGACACGGACGCACCTGGCACAAGGCGTGGGCCGCGGACGACACCGGCGGACATCGGCGGTGGTACCGGGGAGGCGTTGAAGGTGTCGGCGGCGAGGAACTGGTTGGACATCTCGCGCGGGTCCACCTGGCCCACTTCGAGGCCGCGGTCGGCATCCGCGGTGATGAACCGGCCCAGGCCCGGAATGCGGCCCACGGCGGAGCCCAGGTTCTGCACCTCAGGCAGGCCGGAGCGCGACAGCACGACGCCGGTGACGATGAGGAACAGCACGCCGAGCAATGCGATCTCGATCAGCGATCCCAGCGACGGCGCACCGATCATGCGCCCAAGGGCTTCCGGGAGGTGGAGGCCGGCGACGTCGCGAAGCAACCAGCGCACGCCGAACACCGCGGCAACACCGACGGCGGACGCACCGATGGCCCACAGGGACGTGCGTAGCACCTCACGGAACTGCAGGGTGCCAAGCTTGCGGCGCAGTAGCAGCGCACCGATGATCGCGCCGGCCACGAAGCCGAACCCGTTCGCGGCGCCCAGCAGGATGACCACGTGGCCCGGCTCGCTGGCGATGGTCGGCGCCAGCATGGACAGCGCAATTTTGGTGCCGGTGATGCCGGCGATGATGAACGTCGGCGTCCAGGCCTCCTCGCGCGCGTAGAACACACGCAGGTGCAGCATGACCAGCGCGTACGGGATGAGCGTGAACGCGGCGGCGCTGATGGTCAGGCCGAGGGTGTAGGCGGCTTCGTCGCTAAATGAGCCGTAGGCGAACAGGGCGCTGGCGATGTCAGGGCCGAGCGCCGTCATGAACACGATGATCGGCAGCAGGGCGATAAACGTCAGTTTGGTGCCCATGGTCAGGTCGTGCACAACGGCCTTGTCGTCGCCATCGGCGGCGTTGCGCGACAGGCGCGGCATGATCGCGGTCAGCAGGGTCACGCCGATGATGCCGTATGGCATCTGCAGCAGCATCCAGTGCTGTTGGTAGATGAACTGTGCCGCCGGGTCCGCCGCGAACGCGATGCGGGTGGTGATCACGTAGCCCAGCTGGCTGATCGCCACGTAGGTGATGATGGCCAGGGCCATGCCGCCGAACTGCTTGAGGCGCTCGTCGATACCCCACAGCGGTCGCAGGTCGATGCCCAGTTTCCGCAGTGCGGGCAGCATGATCAGGCACTGCACCACTACGCCTGCGGTGGTGCCCAGGCCAAGCAGCAGGACGTGCGGATTGCTTATCGACGACGGCGCCGCCGGATTCAACGTCCCCGGCAACGCCATATACGCCACCAGCACGGCGATGGAGACGACGTTGTTCGCCACCGGCGCCCACGCGCCTGGCCGGAAGTGTTCCTTCGTGTTCAGGATTGCCATGAACAGGGAGAACATGCCGTAGAAGAAGATCTGCGGCAGCAGCAGGTAGGCAAAGGATGTGGTTTGGACGAGGTTGCCTGTGGAGTCCTCGTCCAGCATCATCTCGGTCAGCCACGGCGCGCCGACGACGGCGAGCAGCGTGACCACCGTCATCAGTGTGAGCGTGAGCGTGAACAGGCGACGGATGAAGGCGGCGCCGTGGTCGGCGTCCTCTTTCTCCGCGCGGACCAGCACCGGCACGACCAGTGCGGTGAGCACCGATCCGAGCACGATCTCGGTGATCAGGTTCGGCAGCGTGTTGGCGGTGTTGAACGCGGAGGCGACAACCTCGCCGAGCGCCGCACCGATGAGCACGGTGCGGATGAAGCCGGTGATGCGCGAGATCAGCGTGGCAATTGCCATGGAGCCGGTGGCGCGGACGACCTTTTCGCCCTCGCTGGGTTCGGTGTCCTCGGCAGGCTCGGCGGGCTCGGCGACCGCAACGCTTGTCGCGGCTGTGGCGACAGCGGCGGCGTCGTCAGCCGTCGGCGGCGGGGCGATGGTCTCGCCCTTGGGGCTGGTGGTCAGCAGGGACTTGTCCGGCAGGCCGGTTGCCGCCGGGGTGGGCGGCTTCGGCTCGCGCGGGGCCGGTACTGGCGCCGGTGGTGCCGGGGCGACGATGCGGCGGCGCAGGCCAGCCTCGGGCTGGCTGTTGTCCTGTGCTGTCACGGCTGTCTCCGTTCACGTGGGTTGCTGGGTGGTGGGCGTTTGGTTGGGCGCCTGTTCGGCGGTGCTTTCCTGCGGGTGATGAGCAGGAGCGCCAGCATCGCGGCGATCAGCGCGCCGGCGAGCGCCCACCCGCCGAGTTGGAGCCCGGCAGTGCGCACGGAGATGTCCACCGGGCGCGAGATCGGTTGGGCCGAGGCACCCGCGAGGTAAAGCTGCAGGTCGGTGCCGCGGTTGTTGTCGGGCAGGTCGGCGATCATCTGGACGGTGACGGAGCCGCGTGCGGGGATTTTCAGCGTCCCCGGCACGTTCAGTTTCGCGCCCTCGGGCCCCCAGTATCGGATCTGGGTTTGGACCGGCAGCGGCATGCCGTTTTGGGCGACGATGAGCAGTGGGCTTGACGACGACGCCCTGGTGTACACGTTTCCCGGCGGAATCAACGTCACGGAATCGCGCAGATCGTTCAGCGTTGCCCGGCTGGCGGCGAGGCGGTCGCCGGTGGCGCGCACGGCGTCGTCGTAAAGCGAAAGTGCCCTGCGTCTGTTGGTGCTGAGCGCGACGAGCATGTCGCGGCGCAGCGGCAGGGTGAAGCCGTAGCGGGTCAGCGCGATGGCCGGGTCGGGGGCCATGAGCGCGGTGATGTCGTTGATGAAGCTGTTTTGCTGTGTGACCTGCAGGATTTCCGCGTCGGTGAAGGCGGCGGGGTCCGAGAATGTGGCCGTGGTGTCGGCGGGTGGGACCTCCGGCGGGGCGGCGAGGTAGTCGCCGAACGAGATCGGGCGGGAGGTTCCGTCGGCGATCAGGCCCGCGACCGTGCCCAGGAGCACCGCGGCGGTTTTCGCGTCCCACGTTGCCGGCGGGTTGATCATCACGGGTTGGGTCGGTGCGTCGCCCTCACCCGTGGTGGCGCTCTGGGCGGCAAGCCGCATTGCTGCTGCGGCGTTCACATCGCGCGCGGTATTGGAATCCCGGGTGTAGTCGAAACGCAGGCCCGGGTTGGAATACCCCGGCGTGTCCGGGTACTCCCCCGTCGCCGCTAGCACCGCGGCCAGCGAATCCTGGTACCCGACCTCCATCACGCCGGCAGTGTTCCACGTGAAACGTTGCGCATCCGCAGGCTTTGCGACGAGCACCTGCACCGGCACCTCCGGCACCGGCGCCGCCGCGCCCGAGAAGTCTGCGAGCTCCGCGCGTTCGAGCGCGCTCTGGTGGGAGTTGGCTTCGGCGTCGGGCGCGCTGTCAGCTTGGGCCGCCTCCCACGCGGCGTGCATCCCGCCGTCGAACACCGTGGAGCGGGTGTGGTCCGCCCAGCCAAGCGCCGGCCCGGCGCCCGCCTCGATGTAGCCGGTGCCGGCGACCACCGTATTGATCGTGCCTGCCGTGCCCAGCACCCGCTGCAGCACAAACGGGCCGCGCTCGACGGCCTCGCGCATCAGCCACGGATCACCCGTACGCGCCACCGCGTTGAGGTCCGCGTTCGCCCACGGCAGCGCCACGGTGCAGCCGGTCGCGGCGATCTCGCGCACTTTGTCCAGCCACGCCTTCGCGTCCTCGGCCCCGGAACCTGGGGTGCGGTGCGTGTCGTCGTTCGAACCCCAGCTGTCGCGCAGACGCTTCGGTTCCTCCACCACGGCGGGGCGCGAATCACTGACGGTGTAGCCGCCGGTCATGCGGTCCACTGTGTCCACCAGCGCCGGGTCGAGCGCCATGCAGGTGGCGTAGCCAACCTCAGGGGTTTCCACCGCCTTGCGGTACTGCTCCACCAGGGTGTCCAAGCGCCCGCCGGGCGCGAGTTGTTCCGCCAGTGCGTCGCTCTGCAGCACCAGCGGCGGGTCCTCGGGGGCCTCGCCGGTCTCTCCCGGCACGATATTCACCGGAGCGGAGACCGGGTACAGGGCGGTCAGCCCGCCCGGTTCGACGTCGTCGGCCGACCCGCGCACGGCCAAGTGGAAGCGGTCGGTGTCCAGGGTGGCGCTGGTGTCGTCGATAAGTTGCAGCATCATCGGGTACACGCCGATGCCGCCGGGCGCGGTCATCTGCAGCGACAGCTCGGCGCTTTCGCCGGGGCGCAGCCGGGTATCCACGACCACCTCGTCGCCCACAACGCTGTACTCCCCCACCCCGGCGACGGCGGCCACGCGCTGCTCGGAGACGGAGCCCACCGGCGCGGCGCGACGCGTGAGCACTTTGAGGCCCTCGAGGGTTGTGTCGGTCTGATTGGTCACGCGAAGTTTCACGTGAAACGGATCGTGCGCGGAGACGACTGCGGGGGCGTCGATAAGCGACACGCGCGCGAGCTGGCCCTCACCCGGGCGCACCGCCGGGTTGACCCACTGCTCCGCAACCTCAGGGTTCTTCGGGCTCACCGGCACCGCAGGCACCGCGCGAGCCGGGGTCGCTGACGGGACCGCCAGCGCCACCGCAACCGCGGCCGCAGCTAGACGGGAAATCGGCCGAATCATCGCGGGGTAGACCTTCCGGCGGCGACTTCCTTCCGAGCCAGCTCAGGCATCCGGTCAAACGCGATACGCGCCAGTTTGCGCTCGTCGGCATACGCAAGGTGCTCCATCAACTCGCTCATGGGCACCCAGGCCACTTCGGTGACCTCCGGGTCTTCGTCGTTAAACACGCCGTCCACAAACCGCAGCAGGTTGTGGTGCACCGTCTTGTGGATCCGTACTCCGTCGGACACAAACCAGTAATCAATGGTGCCCAGGGTGTCGAAGGCCTCGCCGGTAATACCGGTCTCCTCCCAGACCTCACGCTCTGCGGTGCGCCACTGGTGCTCGCCATCCTCGACGTGGCCCTTCGGCATCGACCACAACAACCGCCCACGGCGATCCAGCCGGCCAATCAGCGCGACGTAGATGCGGCTCATGTCTACCTTGCCGTCCGGGCCGACAGCCTCCGCCATACCGGAGACCACCAGACCACCGGCCGAGGTCTCGTCGCGCACCTCCATCGAAGAGTCGTGCTGGCGGTTGTACTGCGAATGACGGCGATGCTGGTTGCGGTTTCGGTTCCGCTGATTCCCGCGCCCGCCCCTCCGGCGGTTGTTCGGGTTACGGCGACGGTGTTGCTTCTTCTTCGGCTTGTCGCCGCCTTCTGATTGGTTCTTGTCTTGGCCCTGCTGGTTTTTATTCTGGCCGCCGCGGCGCTTCCGCGGACGACGCCGCCCGCCGGATCCCCCCTTACCGCTGGGGGGACCCGGTACAGGCCGCGTGTTGTCACTCATTCGTGCCATGCTATCCGGCTTCAGGCCGGTTGTGGTACTCCACGCGCGGGGGTGGCGGGTATCGTGTCCAAGGTGACAAAGCTTTTCGACATGCCCGATCCGAACGACCCACTTGCCCCCGCCGCGTTGATGGCCCGAGCGCAGGGGGTCGTCGAGAAGCAATCTGCCCTGCTGGAGCCGCTTGCCCGACTCTTCGCCGAGCGCGGCGAGTCCTTATATATTGTTGGCGGTTCCGTCCGCGACGCCATGCTGGGCCGCGGGGTGCACGATTTGGACTTCACTACCTCCGCCCGACCTGCGGTTATCCAGGAAATTCTCGCGGAGTGGGGCGAGAAAGTGTGGGACACCGGCATCGAGTTCGGCACCGTCTCCGCGATCCGGCACGGCGAAACCGTGGAAATTACGACGTTCCGCTCCGATCTTTACGACGGCGTCACCCGCAACCCCGAAGTCACCTTCGGCGACACCCTCGAAGGCGACCTCGTGCGCCGCGACTTCGCCTGCAACGCGATGGCCATCGAGCTCTCGCTTGTCGACGACCACCTCGCCCCCACCTTCCACGACCCCGTCAACGGCCTGTCTGACCTGGTCGTGGGCGTGCTGGACACCCCGCAGGAGCCGGAGGTGTCGTTCCGCGACGACCCGCTGCGCATGCTGCGCGCCGCCCGCTTCGTCTCCCAACTGGGCTTTACGGTGGCCGACCGCGTCTTCGACGCCATGCGCGACATGGCCGGTGAGATCCAGCGCATCACCGTCGAGCGCGTCCAGGCTGAACTGGACAAACTCATGCTTGGCGCCCGGCCATGGGAAGGCATCGACCTGCTTGTGGCCACCGGTGTTGCCGAGTACATCCTGCCCGAGATCCCCGCCCTGCAACTCGAGACCGACGAGCACATGCAGCACAAGGACGTCTACCGCCACTCCCTGACCGTGCTGCGCCAGGCCACCGAACTTGAAGACGCGGACGAAGGCCCTGACCTGAAGCTGCGCTGGGCGGCGCTCATGCACGACATCGGCAAACCCGCCACTCGCGCGCCGAAGGAAGGCGGCGGCGTGACCTTCTACCACCACGAAGTGGTCGGCGCGAAGATGACCCGCAAGCGCCTCAAGGCCCTGAAGTACCCGAAGCACGTCATTTCCGACGTGGGCCAGCTCGTGTTCTTGCACATGCGCTTCCACGGCTTCGGCGAGGGTCAGTGGACCGATTCTGCCGTGCGCCGCTACGTCACCGACGCCGGCGAATTGCTGCCTAAGCTTCACAAACTCGTTCGGGCCGACTGCACCACCCGCAACCCCAGGAAGGCCGCGCGCCTCCAGCGCACCTACGACCACCTGGAGGAGCGCATCGCCGACATCGCCGCCAAGGAGGACCTCGCTCGCGTGCGCCCGGACCTGGATGGCAACGAGATCATGCAGATCCTCGGCCTCAAACCGGGCCCGGAGGTTGGCAAGGCGTGGAAGTATCTGAAGGAACTGCGCCTCGAGCGTGGCGAGCTCGACCACGACGAGGCCGTCGCCGAACTCAAAACCTGGTGGGAGAACGAGAATGCCTGAGTACTTCTACGCCGATCGCCTCTTCAACGCCCTGGAGCGTGTTGATCCCGAGCCGGGCATGTTGCTCGTCGCCGCTCCCGGCATGTACTCCCCCGAGTTCGCCCGCACCGTGGTGCTCATCATCGAGCAGAGCGCGGATCGCACCCTCGGCGTCGTGTTGAACCGACGCAGCGAGACCGCCCTGGCGAACGTGATCCCCGCGTGGGCCGACCTCGCCGCAAAGCCGCAGGCCGTGCACATCGGCGGGCCCGTCCGCCCCGAGGCCGCAGTCTGCCTCGGCGTCACCTCCCCCGGCGTGGACATCGACGCTAACCCGTACTTCCAGCGCATGGCCAACCGCCTCGTGCTGCTCAACCTCAACGTTGAACCGGAGCTTGTCTCCGCCGACATCGACGGCGTCCGCATCTTCGCCGGCTACGCCGAGTGGGAGCCGGGCCAACTCGACGACGAGATCCTCCGCGGCGACTGGTTCGTTGCCCCCGCACTGCCCTCCGACGTGATCGCTCCGGCGGGTGCGGATTTGTGGGGGGACGTGATGCGTCGCCAAGCAATGCCCTTGCCTCTGTTTGCCACCTTCCCGGCGAATCTGGAGGACAACTAATTGGGTGTTTCACGTGAAACAAAGCGGCAGATCCGCCTCGGCCTGAAGGACTCGTGGCTCGTCTGCCTCGGTTTGGTGCCGCTCGGGCTGGCGTTCGGGTTGCTGGTTACGCAAGCCGGTTTCGCATGGTGGTGGGCTCCGATCTTCTCCATGATCATCTATTCCGGCTCGATGGAATTCCTCGCCATCAGCATGGTGACCAGCGCGTTCGGCGTGTTCTCCTCCGCGCTGACCGCGTTCATGGTGAACTTCCGCCACATCTTCTACGGCCTCACCTTCCCCCGCGACGTCGCGCGCCCGGGCCTGCCGCGCCTGTACCTCACCTACGGCGTGACCGATGAGCTCTACGCCCTGACGTCCACGCTCGTCGCTAATGGCACGCGCCTGACTCATGCCCGCTTGATGACCAGCGCGATGCTGATCAACGCGTCGTGGATCCTGCCGGGCATCATCGGCGCACTCGTGGGCAACCTCATCCCAGAGGACATCGAAGGCTTCGAATTCGCTCTCACCGCCCTGTTCGCCGTCCTCGCCTACGAGGCATTCCAAAGCAGCAAGGACCTCTCCGCCCCACTCATCGCCGGCGCGCTGGCCGTGGTCGCGGCGTTCATCTTCCCCGACCAGATGATCATCATCGGCCTCCTCGCCTACTTCGGCGTGCTGTTGCTGCGGTTCTGGGCACCGCGTATCGACGACCTCCTCACCTGGCAGGTGAAATAAATGAGCACCCTCGGACTCCCCGACGGCGTCACCCTCGGCATGGCGGCCGCCGTGATCATCCCGGCCGGCATCGTGACGTTCCTGCTGCGCGCCCTGCCGTTCGCGCTCACGCGGTACCTCAAGGGCAGCCCGTTCATCGACTTCCTTGCCGTCCTCATGCCCGTCGGCGTGATGACCGTCCTGGTCGTGTACACCATCGCCGGCGAAGCCGGAAACCCCGGCCGCTTCTGGTCCGCCCTCGCGGCTTTGGTGATTACGTTCGTGCTCCACGCCTGGCGACGCCGCGCCGACCTCTCCATCTTCGCCGGCACCGCCGTGTACATGCTGCTGGTGAATCTGGTGGTGTGAGGGGTTCGCCCGTTTTGTTGTTAACGGGTGTCATGCTTAACTGACTAGGCTCAGATATCTGACAGCTCATATTCAGTTTCGGGTAAGGAGACCCCAATGAAGCGCCGTATTTTTGCAGCCTCCGTGGCAGCCACCACCGCCCTGTCGCTCGCTGTTGTTCCAACACAGTTCGCCCACGCGCAAACATCCTCCATCGCGTACTTTAATTGCGTCGCCACACTCAACGACCTTGATGAGAAGCGTGCTGAGGCGCCGACAGATGATGTAGACAAGTTTGCAAAAGATTTCTACGAGAGCATTGTTGATAATTTTGTCGAAGAGCTTGATGTCAAAGGCTCGTCTAACGAAGGCACGTGCATGAATGTGCTGCTGCACCCAAAGAATGCATATCGCCCTGGAACCATCGCGTTTTTGGTTCTGGCTCCGATTGCGGTCCTAGCTCTGCTGTACACCGCAGCAGGCAAGATCCCGGGTGTTGAGCTTCCCTCGCTTTCTAGCCTTCCCCTCTAGATCAAATGAGTCTCTGGCTGTGCGGCTGAGGATTCACTTTGCCCAGGTCACGCTACTATTGAGATGATCCGAGGGCTGTTGTGGTCGCCCTTCTCCAATTTGACTTCTGCAACGAATGTGAAGTTCTGTTTTAATGCGTGTGTCAAGTCAATTGACAGAAGTAATCCGCCTCACAGTAGGAGTGTCCTATGAAGCGCACTACAGTAGCAGTTTTGGCAGCGACTACCGCACTGTCGCTCGCCACCGTCCCGGCACACGGTATTACCGTCGACGAAGCCCGCGCCCAGGACGAAGCGCGTAATGCAAAAGAAGTCGAGAAGCTAATCAAGAAGTGGGACGAAAATGGCTACGGAGCCATGCCTAACACCTATGAGGCTGGCTACATGGCTGGTGGCTCGGTGAAGGCTGGGTCTTCGGGTGAGCAGGCATACGGAGCTACTCAGGCCGGCTGGGTTGCCACCTGGATTGCAGTATCTGCCGCGGGTTTGGGCTTGATCGCATTCGCTGCGAAGCAGGCGGGTGTCCTGCCACCACAGATCGCGGGACAGCTCCCGTTCTAAACCGCATCGGTTCTTGCACGTGACTCCTCTCCCTTGCGGAGGGGAGTTTTTCTCTGCCCGAGCCATGCTTAGTCGTCGAACCCTCCCCCGCTTTCTGCCCAGGTCTGCGCGTTGTCGCGGCGCCGTGGCAGGGAATAGTTGTCCGAGACGTAGCGGGTGCCGTCTTGGTAGATGAAGTGCACGTCGCTGCCGTCCTTGACGGTTTCGAGGTAGCCATCGGTAACCAAGGAGTGGCAGGCGGAACAGAGTGGCAGCAGGTTTTCTAGATCGGTCATGCCGCCCTCGGACCACTCTTTGATGTGGTGGATCTCGATGAACCGCGAGTGCGTGCAGCCGGGCGCGGCACATTGCCCACCCCACATGGTGAGCAGAGCATTGACCTGTCCCGGCGTGGCGAAGCGGGAAGAGCGGCCGGTGTTGATGATCAGGCCGTCGTCGTCGACAGTAGAAACGCGCAGGTCAGCATTCGCGATCAATCCAACCAGTGCCTCGGAGCGTGCGCCGACGTTGTTGGGCATGTAGGCGCGGCCGTCCTTAGTCACCAGTACGTTGACATGTGCGCCTGGCGTTGTCAGTGTGCTCTTGGGCTGGCTGCGGGTCATGTGCACCATGCCCATGAAGGCCTGCAGCAGCATCCGACCGATCGGCATGCCGTAGCCGGACGCGGTCTTACGTGCCTTCTTTGCGGGTTCGACGGCGTCGGCTTTCTGCAGCATGTCCCTAATAGAGAGCTCGGCGACCCGACCGTCTTCGTGGCGCAATGCATCCTCGAGCATTTCCTCCATCTCGTAGTAGGCGATCTCCCCGAGTTTCAGCGCGGCGATGAACGCGGCGCCATCCGAGGCGTTGAGCACCCCGTGGAGGGCAATCTCGCCGTTATCGCGGGTGTGTACGCGCAGGTAGTGGTCCGGCTTCTCGCTATCACCATTCCCTGGTTTGTCGTATCCACTGAGTGCGATTTCGAGTTCGTGGTAGCCGAGTTCCAGGGCCATGTCGACAAGTTGGCGCTCTACCGCCGGGGTTAGGTAGCGCAGCAGTAAGCGAACCACGGAGTAGCTGATCTTGCCTGCAGAGAACTGCTGCTGAAGGTACAGGAACTCGCCGAGGCGGCAGCCGACGTGAACATATTCGTGCGCTGTGGAGATCGAGATCCCCAGGCGACGCGTCAGAAACTGCGCCGTGGTCCGTGCCCCCATCTGCGGTGCGAAACCGCCCTCCTCAAACGCGCGTATCGACGACAACAGCTCCGCCTTACAACGCGTCATGCTTCTGTGCGACTGCTCGATTGCATCCGTAAGCAACTCCGCAAACGCACTAGGTTCAGTGCACTTCTCCTCCACTGCCGTTGTCATTGTGGTCCCCCTTAAGGCCGTATGTATGTTCGATAAAGCAAAGCATACAACCCGCCACGACACGGCTGTGACCTGCAAAAACAACGTTTTCTATGTGCGCTATAAAACGCACTAAAACCGAACGAAAAAACTCCGCATTGCGGACAATTCCGACCACCCCAATCGTTGGGTCGGGCCAACTAATTCGGGCGCGTGGGGTCGTCGTCAAGCATCCGCAACTCCGCATTGCGGACAAGTGGGGACGCACCAACTAATTCCGAAAATGAGGAGAACCTTCATTGGTAGTCGGCTTAACTCTGATGAGCCGGAGAAAATGGGCAGTCTTATCGTTGCTGCAAGCTGCAGCGTTACGCAAATTTGTAAAGAATATAAATCATCCCTACAGTCAATAGTGATCTAAAATACATTTGTCCAGTCCGCTGGCAGAATCACACAAATATCTACTGAGGAGTCCCCATGAAGCGTCGCTTGACGGCAGCCGCTCTTGCCGCTGCAACCACTGTTTCTCTTGCCATGGTCCCTGCAGAGGCCGCAACCAAGCCAAACAATGAGGCAGAAGAGGTGCGTCAGGCCGTTGAAGCTGTCAAGTTGCTCGGCATCATTGCGGATAAGGGAACAGGCGCTGCTCCAAACACCGAACCTGTCGGCAATATGATGGCTGGGTCCATTAAGGCTGGTTCTTCGGGTGAAGAGGCTTACCGCGCAACTCAAGCTGGTTGGGCTCTCACCTGGATCGCTATTTCTGTTGCAGGTCTCGGTCTGATCGGCTACGGCGCTAAGGCTGCTGGCATTCTGCCGCCGCAGGTCGCCGCTGCTCTCCCGTTCTAAGCAAGAGCTGAAGCGCCACTCTCCCGTCGGAGTGGCGTTTTTTCATGCCCGCAACTCCGCATTGCGGACAAGTGGGGACGCACCAACTAATTCACCACGCGGTACCAGAGGCGCTTGCCTTCCTTCTTCGGCGGGACGAGTTTCACGCGGACCGGCTGCGGCAGGGTGAAGTCGTAGCCGCCACTCTGGATCTGGCGGCGGATCTCGCGGGCTTTGAGCGTGTCGCCGACGTCGATCCGATGCGAGCGCTGGCGTAGGGGGCGCTTGAAAATCTGCCGACGAACCGCGCTGGGGAGTGCACCGGGACTGGCGGGGATGTCCTTGTACTTCACTACCCCATTGGGCGTGGTGGCCTCGATCGTCGCAACGGACATGTATCTGACGGTCGAGTCCACACCCGGGATGTGGGGGGTGATGTGGATGGTGCGGATGACGCCGTCGATAAGGTCGTGGCGGAATCCGATGGGTGCGCGACCTGGGAAGATCATCCGGGCGATGAAGAACAGCACCAGGATCGGGAGGAAACTCTTGCCGTAGAACCCGATGATTTCAAGCGGGCCAGGCAGGAAGGGGCCTATGGTGTCGAAAAAGCTACCCATAGGCGAAGAATAAAGCTAGTGCGGGAACTTCGCTCGGGCTTCGGACCAGAGGCCTTCGAACTCCTCGGCGGTGAGGTGGCGGGCGCTGATGCCTTCCATCGCGTCGTAGGTGCGCGGGTGTGGCACGGTGCCCATGGGTTGGTTGGCCTGCCCGATGACGCGGCCGTCGACGTAGATGCCGGTGATGGTTTCGGCGGGGTCGAGTTCGATCATGCGGAGCATGGTGCAGCTTTGTTGCGACACCTCCTCCAGCTCAGCAATATTCAGCAGCTCGCCGCCGAGTTCGGGGACGTTGTAGTGGATGCGGACGTAATGTTTCACGTGAAACTCTTTCTGGAGACGTAAGCGGAACAGATCATCAACTGTGCCATGTGATAGATCATTAGCGGAATAATAAGCACGCCGAGTTGGGCGCCGCCGAAGATGACGGTAGCCATCGGCAGGCCGGTCGCAAGAGATTTCTGCGTGCCACACATCTGCACGGCCACGACGTCCTCGCGCGGGAATCGCAGCGCCTGTGGCACGACGCGGGTCAGCCACAGCATGGCGAAGACCAGCACCACGGAGAACACAATCAGCAGCACGATTTCAAGCGCGGTCACGTTCGACCACACGCCGGAGACGACGCCCTTGGAAAAGGCGGAGTAGACCACCATCCAGATGGATCCGCGGTCCACGATCTTGGTGGCCTTGGACTTGGCTAACTCCCCCAGCCGTTTGTGTGCCAGCTGGCCGAGCATGAACGGCAGGAGGAGTTGCAGGGCGATGTCGGTGAACACGGTGGCGTCGATGTGCACGCCGTCGCCTGCGCCCATCAGCCACATCACGAGCAATGGCGTAGCGACGACACCCACCAACGACGACCCCGACGCCGCCACAACAGCACCGGACACGTTGCCTCGTGCGATGCCGGTCAGCGCCACGGAGGACTGGACGGTGGACGGCACGAGGGTCATGAAGAGTAGGCCCTGGTAGAGGTCCTCGGAGATGAACCCGGTGGTGGGCCGCGCGAGCAGGCCGATCAGCGGGTATGCCACGAAGGTAAACGCGAGGATGAGGGCATGGAGGCGCCAGTTGGTGAGGCCCCGGAGGGCTTCTTGCGTCGATAGGCGTGCGCCGTAGAGGAAAAAGAGTAGCGCGATCGCGAGTTTGACGGCCACCCCAAAGCCGTCCGCGAACGCGCCGCGCGCCGGCACGACGAAGGCGAGGATCGCAGCAACAACGATGCCGACGAGGAGAGGATCGAGCTTCTTCATGTGGCCGAGTCTACGGCCAGCAGGTTAGCTCGCCGGGTTTTGAGCTTCGACCTTGTCGCCGGCTTCGATGACCTCCACCTCGCGCAGGCCGGAGATGGCGGGGCCGGAGACGCGCTCGCCGGTCGCAATGTTGAAGACGGAACCGTGGGCGACGCACTTAACGGTCTCGCCCTCCACCTTCGTGATCTTCTTCTGCTGGTGCGGGCACACCGCCGAGTATGCGACGAACTGGCCGGCGGACGGCTGGGCGATGATGAACTTGTCCAGGATCACCGCGGAGCCGACCGGCACGTCGGTCTTCGCAATTTCTTCGGGGGCCTCTTCCCCGCAGGCGGCCAGGAAGGCACCGGCGAAGGTAGTGGCGGTGCCGAGCAGGAACATGCGACGTGAACAGGTCATGATGCGATCGTAGCTTGCTTCATGGCGCCCACGTAGTCGGAAAGTTCTCGCTTCAGCCCGTCCATGTTTTCCACGCGATTATCGACGACATACTTATCAATAATGTTCGTAATCGCCGACCCGGTGATCGCGCCAGCGGCCCCAGCGGCGATCGCGTCGCGCACGTGCTCGGGACGGGAGATGCCGAAGCCGAGCAGCACCGGTGCGCCGCCGAAGGACTGCACACTATCGACGACCTCACGCAGGCCCTCCACCGTCGCCTCATTCTCCGCGCCGGTGACGCCGTCGCGAGAAATGGCGTAAATGTAGCCACGGGACTTCGCAGCCACGCCCTCGAGGACCTCGCGGGAGGCCTTTGCCGGGGCGATGAAGATCGGGTCGATGCCGGCGCGTTCGGCGGCGGCGGTGAAGGGGTCGGACTCGCGCACGGGGACGTCGGGAAGCAACACGCTATCGGCGCCGGCCTTCTTGAACTCGGTGTAGAAGCGGTCGAGGCCGCGCGTGTGGGCGACGTTGGCGTAGATCAGCATGCCGATCGGCAGGTCCGGGTAGCGTTCGCGGATGGTGCGCACCTGGTCGAGGGACTGCTGTACGGTCGCTCCCCCACGCAGAGCGCGGACGTGGGCGCCCTGGATGGCGGGGCCGTCGGCGACCGGGTCGGAGAATGGCACGCCGAGCTCGAGTGCGTCGGCGCCTGCTTCGACGATGGCGGAGATGAGCTCCACCGCGTCGTCCGGGTTCGGGTCGGACAGCATGATGAAGGGGACGAACGCGCCCTCCCCCTTGGCAAAGAGTTGCTCGTAGCGCGACATTTACTTGTTCTCCTTCTGCTCGAGGGTTGCTCGCACGTGTGCGATGTCCTTGTCGCCGCGGCCGGATAGGGCGACGAGAATGTTCAGCGGCTCGGCATCGGCCGGGTGCTCGGCGGCGCGCTTGAGTGCGTAGGCCAGGGCGTGCGAGGATTCGAGCGCGGGGATGATGCCTTCGTGGCGGGATAGGGCCTGGAAGGCGTCGAGGGCTTCGTCGTCGGTGACGGGCACGTACGTCGCGCGGCCGGACTGGGCGAGGTAGGCGTGCTCCGGGCCGACGGCTGGGTAGTCCAGGCCGGCGGAGATGGAGTAGGACTCTTCAACCTGGCCGTCGCTGTCACGCATGAGGTACGAGCGGGTGCCGTGCAGGATGCCGATGGTGCCCTGGGCGATGGCGGCGCCGTGCTTGCCTTGGCCGAAGCCTTCGCCGCCGGGTTCGGCGCCGACCAGTTCGACGCTGTCGTCGTCAATGAAATCGGCGAACATGCCGATGGCGTTGGAGCCGCCGCCGACGCAGGCGACGACCACGTCCGGCAGGGCGCCGGTGCGCTCGAGGATCTGGGCGCGGGCCTCGGTGGAGATCACGCGGTGGAATTCCTTGACGATCTTCGGGAACGGGTGCGGGCCGGCAGCCGTGCCAAGGAGGTAGTGGGATTCGTGGAAGGTTGCGGTCCAGTCACGAAGCGCCTCGTTCACCGCGTCCTTCAGGGTGCCCGCGCCGGATTCCACGCCGACGACCTTCGCGCCCATCAAGCGCATGCGGTACACGTTCGGCGCCTGGCGCTGCATGTCGGTCTTGCCCATGTAGATCACGCAGTCCAGGCCAAGCAGCGCACAGGCAAGCGCGGTTGCGGTGCCGTGCTGGCCGGCGCCGGTCTCCGCGATGATGCGGGTTTTGCCCATCTTCTTCGCCAACAGCGCCTGACCGATCACCTGGTTGGTCTTGTGGGCGCCGCCGTGCACGAGGTCCTCACGCTTGAGGAAGATGCGCGCGTTGCCGTCGATGGGCAAGTTGCGGCATTCGGTCAGCGGGGTTGGGCGGCCGAGGTAGTCGCGCAGGAGGGAACGGTATTCGGCCATGAAGGCCTCGTCGTTAAACGCGTCGACGAAGGCTTGCTCGAGTTGGTCGAGCGCTGGCAGGAGGGATTCGGGGACGAACTGCCCGCCGAATTCGCCGTAGTACGCAGGGAGGAGAGTCATGGGGTGTCCTTTAGTCGTGGTAGTTGCCAATGGTGTCAAAGCCGCGTCGCAGCGCGCCCGCGTCTTTGTGGCCATTGGGGTCTTCGAAGCCGGAGTTCAGGTCGAGGCCGGCGCATCCGACGCGCAGCGCATCGGTGAGGTTGTCGGGGTTGAGGCCGCCCGCGAGAAACGCCTTCTCCTTCACGGCGTCCGGCACGCGCGTCCAGTCGAAGCGCTCCCCCGACCCGCCGTCGTGGGCATCGAGCACGAGCTTGTCGACGACCCCAGCAACCGCCTCGGCCACCTTTTCGCCATCCGGCTGCGTCATGGAGACTGCACGCCAGACCTCGACGTCGACCTCCTTGCGCACGGATTCGATGAGCGCCAGTTCCGCCTCGACGGAGCCCTGGTACGGCGCGTGGATCTGGACAGCGGCGATGCCGGGTTGGACGAGCTCGTCGTAACCCGAGGTGCGGCGGGACACCGCGACGTAGTCGAGGCCGGGCTCGGCAGCGATGATGTCGGCGGCTGTTTCACGTGAAACATTGCGCGGGGAGGCGTCGTCGAAAATGAGCCCGCCGTAGACCGCGCCGCACGCCTTGGCGGCCTGGGCGGCGGAGGCGGATCGCAGGCCGCAGACTTTGTTCGGGCCGTAGACGAGCTCGCGGCAGGCGCGGTCGATGTCCGGCTGGGAGGTCAGTTGGCTGCCGACCAGGAATGCGTCGGAGTGGCCGCCGAGGCGACGCACGGTTGCGGTGTCGCGAATGCCGGACTCGGAGACCACCACTGCCCCATCGGGAGCGAGCTCGGCGAGGCGGGCGGAGCGGTCGAGGTCGATGGAGAGATCGTGAAGATTGCGGTGGTTCACGCCGAAGATCTTCGCGCCGAGCTTGATCGCGCGCTGAGCTTCGTCCTCGTTGATCACTTCGGTGAGCACGTCCATGTGGAGTGACTCGGCGATGGAGGCCAGGTGCGCGTACTCGTCGTCGTTAAGTACGGAGAGCATGAGCAGGATCGCGTCGGCGCCGAAGTAGCGTGCGGCGTAGATCTGGACTTCGTCGACGATGAAGTCCTTGCACAGCACCGGCAGATGTGTCGTTGCGGCGACGGTGGCCAGGTGGTTGTAGTCGCCGTTGAAGAAGTCCGGCTCGCACAGCACAGAGATGCCCGCGGCGTAACGCGAGTACACGGAGGCGATCTCGCCGGGCTTGTAGTCGTCGCGAATCGGCCCGAGCGAGGGCGACGCAGATTTGCACTCCATGATGAATGCGGTGCCGGGGCGCGACAGGGAGTCGTACAAGGACCGTTCGGAATAACGTAACGTGTCGAAATCAACGTGTGCAACGCGTTCACGAATAACGTCAAGGTGACGTTTTCGGTTCTCGACGATATTGGTCAAAATCTTAGCCACTGTAGTCAGCCTCCTCGTGGGTGGCGAGCCAATCGGCCACCGTGCCGTTTGCAAGCAACTGCTTCGCATGCTCGGTACCGGCGGCCAGCGAATCAGCGATGCCGTAGAGGTAGAACATCGCACCCGCGGAAACAGCGACGGCGTCGCGGTGGGCAGCCGGGCCCTCCCCCGCAAACGTGGCGCGCATGAACGCGGCGTTCTCGGCACCGTTACCGCCACGCAGGTCCTCCAGGCTGTGGCGCTCCACGCCGAGCTCCTCAGGCGTGACCGTGTAGTGGGTGATCTCGCCGTCCTTGAGCTCCCAGACCTCGGTATCGCCGTGGACCGCGATCTCGTCGGTGCCCGCGCCATGGACGACGAGCGCACGATTCCGGCCCAGCTCACGCATCGTTTCCGCAATCACCTGGCCCAACTTCGGGTTGGCGATGCCCATGATCTGGAACTCCGGGCGTGCCGGGCTGAGCAGCGGACCCATCGTGTTAAACAGCGTGGACACGCCGAGCGCCTTGCGGACCTGCTGCACGAACGCGATCGCCGGGTTGTACGCCGGGGCGAACAGGAACGTGAAGTTGGAGGACTCGAACTGGCGCACAGCACGATCCGGGTCGAGGTCCAGCGGGATGTTCAGCGCCTCGAGCACGTCTGCGGAACCGGACTTCGAGGACACGGAGCGGTTGCCGCACTTGATCATCTTCACGCCACCGGCAGCTGCGGTAAGCGACGCGGCGGTGGTGATGTTGATTGTGTTCGCGCCGTCGCCACCCGTACCGGCGGTGTCCATGATCCCCTCCCCCGTCACCGGGAACGGGCGCCCGGCGGCAAGGAACGCGCGGGCCGCACCGGCGATGTCTGCAAAAGTTTCGCCGCGCGTGCGGATCATGGCCAACAGTGCGGCGATGTGCACGTCGTCGTAGTCGCCGACGGTCAGCGGGGTAAATGCCTCGATGGCCTCCTCGAGGGTGGGCTCGGGGTTGTCCATGAAGCGGCGGAAGATCTCGAGTTGGCTAGTCATTGTCGCGGCCTTTCTGTAGCAATTTCGTCACACAGTGGTCCAGGATTTGCGGGCCAGAGGGGGTGAGGATGGATTCGGGGTGGAACTGCAGTCCGATGGACATGCCGTCGTCGGTTTCGGCGGCCATGATCACGTCGCCGATCTCCGTGCCGGTCCACGCCAGCGGCGTAATACCGGGTGGCGCGGTGGTGGCGCCGAGGGAGTGGTAGCGGGCGACGGGGACGTGGCGGCCGTCTGTAAGCACCATGCTTTGCGACGACCCATGCACCGGCCCGCACGGCTCAACCCGCCCACCAAAGTGCTCCACCAACGCCTGAAAGCCCAGGCAGATGCCCAGAATCGGGATCCGTCCCTGGGCGCGTTCGATGACCTCCATCATGCAGCCGGCGTCGGCCGGGTAGCCCGGGCCGGGCGAGAGCACGATGAGGTCCGGGTTGGCGTTCAGCACCGTGTCGGCGGTAACGGTGTTGCGGTAGACCACGGTGTCGTAGTCGGCGAACGCGTCCACCAGGTTGTACACGAAGGAGTCTTGGTTATCCAGCAGGACGATCATTTCTTCACCTCCAGGTCGCGGCCACCGGCGAGTGCGTGCAGGACTGCGTAGGCCTTGTGCAGAGTTTCGTCAGCCTCGGACTGGGGCACGGAGTCGCGCACAACGCCCGCGCCGGCCTGCACGATGGCCTTGCCATTGGCCACGAAGGCGGAGCGGATGACGATGCAGGTGTCGAATTCGCCGTCGCCACGCAAGTACCCCACCGCACCGCCGTAGGAGCCGCGGCGCTTGGCTTCCACGGAGCGCAGCAGTTCGGTCGCGCGCAGCTTCGGCGCGCCGGTGAGGGTGCCCATGTTCATGCACGCGCGGTAGGCGTCAAGCGCGTCGAGGTCCGCGGCCAGGGTCGCGGTGACCCGGCTGACCAGGTGCATCACGCGCGAGTAGCGATCCACCTGCAGCAGGTCCTGCACCTTGCGGGTACGCGGCTCGGCCACGCGCGCCATGTCGTTGCGGGCCAAGTCCACCAGCATGGTGTGCTCGGCAACCTCTTTGGCGTCGGTGCGCAACTGCAGTTCCATGCGCGTATCCAGCTCGTGGTTGACGGTGCCGTCCGGGTTCAGCCCGCGCGGGCGCGTGCCAGCAATGGGATACAGCTGCACCTGGCGGGTGGTCGGCGAGAACTTCAGGTTCGACTCCGGCGAGGCGCCGAACAGTTCGTACCCCTCGCCGCGGATGTAGAACATGTACGGCGAGGGGTTCGCGGCACGCAGGCGGCGGTACGCACCGAAGGCGTCGTCGCAGTCGGCGGTGAAGCTGCGCGCCGGCACGACTTGGTAGATGTCGCCGTTGTAAATGTTGCCCTGCAGCTGCTCCACCACCCCACGGAACTCCTCGTCCGGCATATCCGCCTCGGCGACGAGGGTGCCGGTGAGGGGGGTTGGGTCGGTGGGTGCGGGGGCGTCGTCGATAAGTGCTGCGATCTCGGTGAGATCAATGCCGTCACCTGCAGCATCAACCCCGGCGAGGTAGGCCGTGCCGGTTTGGTGGTTCACGCGCAGCACCACCTCGGCGAGCACGAACTCGTAATCCGGGTAGGTGTTGTCGCCGTCCGCGACCTCGGGCAGGCGCTCGAACGTCTCCAGATAGTCAAACGCGAAACCGCCCGCGAGCAGCGGAAAGTCCTCATTGCCCTCGGTAGCGGTCAACTTGCGCAGCACATCCATCGTGGACGCCGCGGTCAGGCGCTCGCGCTCGTCCTCCACATCAACGCGCGGAAACTCGTGCTCGAGCCCGATCTCGTTCGCAATAATCTCGCCCGACGGCGTCAGCGGTGTCAGGGTCACGCGGTTGCCGGAGCAAGTAATGCGTATCGACGACCGCAGCACCGCCAACGACTGCAACCCCGAACGTGTCGTGATGTCAGCGGACTCGAGCAACACCGTGTCGGTTGCGTCGAGGCCGCCGATGTGGGCGAAGAGGCTTGCCACATCCTCGTGGTAGCGCACCTCTTGACGGGTGAATTTCATGTGATCCTCGGTTCTGTTCTTGCTTGCACCGAGGGATAAAAAAGGGCCCGCGGCGCTTGGGGGACAAGCTGGCGGGCCGTGACTTCGCTAGGTGGCGCGCCAGTTAGGCGAGCCACCACCATGTTTGGGAAGTCATGTACGTCACAAAAAGGAAGTGTAGCCGAGGATCCGGCTTCGCGGGCTCATTTTATTCGTTGTTGTCGGCGTGGTCGGCGGCTCGTCGTAAAGCATCAAGGTTCACCGCGGGCTTCTCCTCTTCTTGCGCAGGCGCCTGCTCGCGCGCGTGCTCCACCAACGTTGCGGCGCGCGCACCGAAGTTGCCGCCCACGGACGCCGAAATCACCGCCGCTACCGCCGCGATCGCCGGCATGACCCACATCCAGCCGGAAGCGATGAACGAAAACGCTGCACCGAACGCGAGCGCCAACGCGGCCAGCACCCAGAACGGACCCGCTACCTTATGCGCCTGGTTCCAAATGCCTTCGTCCTTGCGCACAGCCGGCACGTGGAGGCCGATCCACTTGTTGCCGGGCAGCTTGCCCGCAGAGGCGAGCGCGCCGGGGATGAACAGCGCAAGCGTTAGCAACGAGAAGATAATGCCGAGGACAACGTTAAGGGAGCTCATGTTCGCGAACGGACTCATAGCCACTAAGCATACGACCGCACACTCACCTGCAAAAAAATATGATCAAAATGCAGTAGATTGCATAAATACGGGCTACGCTAGGCCCATGCAAAAGAAAATCCTCCACTCATTGCTGTTCTGGGTGGTTGTAGCGATTGCCTTGGGCTTCGCCTGCAGCTTCTTCTTCCCGGACTGGCTTGCCCGCGTCTTTGTCACGTTCAACGGGCTGTTCTCTAACTTCCTCGGCTTCTTCGTCCCGGTCCTTATCTTCGCCCTCATCGCACCCGCCATCGCGGGTCTGGGCCAGGGTGCGGGCAAGTGGCTCGGCGTCACCGCCGGTGTCGCATACGGCTCCACGTTCATCTCCGGCCTGATCGCATGGTTCACGGCGTCCACGCTGTACCCGAGGCTTCTGGACGGCAAGACCCTCATCACCGATGTCGCCGACCCCGATGCCGGCGGCCTCTCCCCTTACTTCAGCGTTGAAATGCCGCCACCACTGGAAGTCATGTCCGCGCTGCTCCTCGCCTTCGTCGTCGGCCTGTCCATGACGGCAGTGAAGTCCGACAACCTGTTCAAGGTGCTCGGCGAGCTCAACGACATCGTGCTCAAGGTCGTGGTCACCTTCGTCATCCCGCTGCTGCCGCTGTTCATCTTCGGCACCTTCCTCAACCTGGGCATGAACGAAAACTTCGGAGACACCATGGCGGCCATGGGCGTAGTCCTCCTGCTCTCCGTCGTGATGACCGTCGTGATCGTCCTGCTGCAGTACCTGGTCGCAGGCACCGTCGCTGACGTGAACCCGTTCAAGGCGCTGAAGAACATGCTGCCGGCATACTTCACCGCACTGGGCACCTCGTCCTCCGCCGCGACCATCCCGGTCACCTACAAGTCCACCCTGAAGAACAAGGTTGACGAGGACGTCGCCGGCTTCGTGGTCCCGCTCTGCGCGACGATTCACCTGTCCGGCTCGATGATGAAGATCACCCTCTACGCGCTCTCCATCGTGTTTATGGCCAACCTGGATATTTCCGCCGGCCAGGTCATCGGATTCATCCTCCTGCTGGGCATCATGATGATCGCCGCGCCGGGCGTGCCGGGTGGCGCCATCATGGCCGCTGTCGGTCTGCTGCAGTCCAACCTCGGTTTCGACGAGTCCATGGTCTCGCTCATGATCGCGTCCTACATCGTCGTTGATTCCTTCGGCACCGCCGCCAACGTCACCGGCGACGGCGCGATCGCCCTGATCGTGAACAAGTTCGCTGCGGGCAAGATCAAGAACGATTCGCTTGACGACGACACCGTCACCACCCCGGCGGACACCCAAGCAGGCGCTGCCCGCTAGTCCCCCACTGATTTGAGACGACCGCCCTTCGGGGCGGTTTTCTTTTGCCTTGTTGCTCTTCGAGGTGTTTCACGTGAAACATCAGGTGCTCACTGTATCGAGATGGCTCCTCACTGTATGAAGTGACGCCCTCACTGTAAAAAGAGAGGTGAAAATGGGTCCTCACTGTATTGAGTGATGCCCTCACTGTAAAAAGTGAGTACAGTGAGAGCATGAGTGAGCGGATGGATGACATCATGGCCAGGCTGCGGCGCCAGCGGAATGATGATCACTGGATTGAGGCGAAATCCGGTACGGGGAAGTTGGATACAGCCTTTTGGAAAGCAGTGAGCGCCTTTGCAAATACGAAGGGTGGCCTGATCGTCCTTGGCATTGAGGAAGATCAGTCGACCGGTACGTTCCAGCCAGCCACTGATTTTGACTCTCGTGCGATGAATGATCGACTCATCAGTGCTTTGAGGGTCGACCAACAGAAGCCTCCGGTGACGCCGATACCCGAGACTGTCGTCGAACTCGATGAATACCAGGGTTCGCCGGTGATCTTGGTTGAGGTGCGGCCGATGCGTACCGATGAGCGCCTCGGAAAGCAGATGCCGTGTTACGTGACCTCGCAAGGACTCCGGGATGGCGCGTACAAGCGAGTACTGGATGGCGATCAGAGGCTTTCCAGCTACGAGATCTTCCAGCTCATGAATCTCTACACGCCAGATTCCTCGGAGTTGCTGCCTGTTCCTGGGGCGAACCTCGATGACCTGGATGGCCAGATGTGGAACGGGCTGATCCAATCTTTGGAGAAGAGGGGATCCCGGATCCGGGTGGGAACAAGAACCGATGCAGAGGTTCTGGAGCGACTGCATGTGCTTGATGCAGAGGGCGTACCAACCCTTGCGGGCGCGTTGGCATTGGGCAGCTATCCGCAGCAGTTCTTCCCGCAGCTCTTCATCGATGTCGCAGTGCACCCGACGACGGAGAAGTCGACGTCTGAGACACGCTTCCTTGATCGGGCTCACTGCGACGGTCCGCTTCCCCTGGCGGTCGAGGATGCGATTAAAGCTGTCGTGCGCAATCTCCGGGTTCGTACTGTGGAAGTTGGGGCGAATATGGTCGACGAACCTGAGATTCCAGAGATTGCTCTGCGTGAAGCGATTGTGAATGCCGCGATGCACCGTGACTACAGTCCGCAGGTTCAGGGGCGGCAAGTGCAGGTTGATGTGTACCCGGACCGGGTCGAGGTAAACAGTCCCGGCGGACTGTGGGGAGATCGCACCGAAGACAATATCGACGAGAACAGGTCGGTAAGCAGGAACCCTTCGCTCGCGAACTTGCTGAGCAACCTTCCAACGCCTTCGGGCTCGATGCGCGTGGCTGAAAATCAGGGAAGTGGTATTCAGCGGATGAAGCAAGGGATGGAAGGCTATGGCCTGCCCCAGCCGGTGTTCGATGCGAAGATCGGAGAGTTCACCGTCATCCTCTACAGGTTCGGGATCCTCGATCCTGAAATGTCGGCATGGCTGGAGTCGGTCGCGCCTGACAGCACTCGAGAGGAACAGATCGCGCTGGCGATTGCCAAGGGTTTGGGTGCTGTGTCCGTGAAGGAGCTCCGGAAGCACCTTGGGCTTGATAGTGACGATGCACGCAGTCTGTTGAGTGATCTCGTCACACGCGGGCTGCTCGGTCCGGGCCACACGCGGGATTCGTTTGTTCTTTCAAGCAGCGGCATCGAACTCGATGAAACGGACAACAAACTCATCGCCTACCTGGCCCAAGTTGGAGAGGCAGCAGCACGCGATATCGCGGACCACCTAGACGTGAGTGTCAATACCCTGCGCCCAAGACTCCGCAGCATGGTGGATGTGGGTGAAATTGTGCCCACTGCCCCACCGACAAGCCGCAAGCGAAAGTATCGCCTCCCCAACTAGGCGCACCGTTTCACGTGAAACATCTGCCCGCTCCCCCAATGGCGTAGTGTCATTCGCATGTCCTTCGAGATCGTCACCACTCATTTCGTGGCGCACGAGCCGGACCTCGACGGCGCGTACGAGCTCTACCTGAACCGCATCCGGGCCAGCGGCGTCGAGATTGCGGCGGTGTCGCCGCACCCCCACCCCATCGAGGACGAGTATGTGCTTTGGGATCTCCGCTGCCAGGCCGCGTACGACAACCTCGCCGCGCCGGAGGACCTCCAGCTCTACGAGCTCAACGCGCTCGTGGACTTCTCCACCACGAACCGCGACGAGGCGCTTGACTACTTCTTTTTCGAGGATATGGGCGGCCCCACGCGGTTCGCGGCGGCACTCGGCGGCCTGTCGGACCTCACGCTTCGCGACGAGCCCACCGGCCCCCTCTCCCTCACCACCATCGTTTATCTCGGCGCCTCGCAACACATGGCGGTGGCGCAGCAGCTTTTCGACGACACCCTCGCCGCCCTCAACGCCGTCGCCTACCAACCCTTCGTCGCCCCACTCGAGGGAACCGAACATGCTGATCTTGTCGGCCCGCTCTGGCTTCGCGACGCCACCTTGAACATCATCGGCAAAGGCGACGGAATCTTCTCCCCCGGCAAGGACGCCTGGGCGGGTTGGGTGCTGACCTCAGACAGCAACAACACCGCCGAGCTTCAACTGCGTGAGCGCATCGAGCCTGACGCAGTGGTGATTAGCCGGGCGGTGTCTGAACCGTTCTAGCGGGCTGTACCCGCTGGCGGTGTTGGCTTAGTTGGTCGGTGCGGTGGCTGCGCTGCCAGCTGCATCGTCGGCAGCGCCACCTGCTGCACCGTCAGCCGGAATGGAGTTGGTCACTACCTCGTCGGAAATGACCGCGTCGCTCGGCGCCAACGGATCCTCGGAGACAACAGCCGTATCGGAGACGACCACATCGCCGGTGGAGTCCGTGCCACCCGTGCTGCCCGTGTCACCTGCGGTGGCGCCACCGGTGGTGACGGCGTCGCTGACGTCGGAGACCACACCGTCGGTCGGGGTGGTCACGGAGTCGGTGGCGTCCTCCGAGTCGTTGCAGGCGGCCAGTCCGGTTGCGCCGAGAACAAGAGCGGTAGCGGCGGCTGCAATACGAGTGTTGGTCATGTTTACTCCTTCGCTAATTGATTCGCACGAGTTGATTCGCTCGGGCGTCGTACCCGTCGCTATTCACTTGTACGGGCCGAATCTGTGTTGCGAGTTGGAGAAATCACACAGGTTTCGTGTTCTTCACTGACGTTTGCGTCCCCACTCCGTCACGCGACGGTGAAAACAGCTGTTCTCGGGAACTTTCCTCCCCCACCGCACCCAAATAATTCACTTTCGCCAGGAGCCCACGGAGCAAGACCGAAGAAAGTTCCACATGGCAACGCAAAACCCGGCCCCCCATCTAGGGACCGGGTTGAATTTGTAGCGCCTAAGCGCGCCGACTTAGAACGGCAGTGCTGGGAGCTGAACGCCCGGGATGGCACCGGAGAAGGCAGCGGCTGCGCCGAGCAGTGCGACGAGAGCGACTGGAACGCCGATCAGGACACCAAGGAAACCAGCCTTGTAGTCGTCATCCTGAACTCCTGCCTTGATGCAGACGCCAGACGGGGTGGAGCTGTTGATCTTTTCCTTCTTGAGGCTGTCCTCAACCGCTTTCTTGCGCTCTGCCTTCTCAGCTGCGGTTGGAGCATCTTCAACCCACTTCCAGGCCTGCTCAATACCTTCGACGCACTTCTGGTATGCCTTGGAAGAGCCAAGCTTCTCTTCAGCGGCGATGGCTGGGGTTGCGACTGCGGTCAGGGACAGGGTTGCCGCGACAGCGGCGGTAGCGATGCGCTTCATGTTTTTCTCCTTGAGATTTGGTGTGTAGAAGGTATTAAACGTGTGTCAAGGGCATTCCGCAGGCAAATCGACAAAAAACTTTCACGACGTTAAAAAGACCCAGCCCCAACTGGGGGAACTGGGTCTTAAACTCTGCGTCTAAGCGCGCCGACTTAGAACGGCAGTGCCGGGAGCTGGACACCCGGGATGGCGCCGGAGAAGGCCGCGGCTGCGCCGAGCAGTGCGACGAGGGCGACCGGGACGCCGATCAGGAGGGCGAGAGCTCCGGACTTGTACTCGTCGTTATTAACGAGCTTCTTTACGCAGACACCGGTAGCGGTGGAGCTGTTGTTCTCGCCGAACTTAGCCTTTTGGATCTCATCCATTCCACCCTTGACGATTCCGTTGTCCGTCTTGTCCTCGATCTTGCCCTTGTTGTTGAAGAACCGGTCGGCATCCACCTTGCAGTCCTTGTAGTACTGAGAGGAACCCGTTTCAGCGGCGATGGCTGGGGTTGCGATTGCGGTCAGGGACACAGTTGCTGCGACAGCGGCAGTTGCGATGCGCTTCATAGCCTTCTCCTTCGATCGTTGGTTCTGCGTTGCGGAGGCTAACGCTTGGTTGGGAGATCGCGCAACGCGGTCTGGTCGTTACATTCAGTGCATCGCCAAAACAACAAAAGACCCGGTCTCCCACCAGGGAGCCGGGTCGAAGTACCGCGTCTAAGCGTGACTTAGAACGGCAGTGCCGGGAGCTGAACGCCCGGGATGGCGCCGGAGAAGGCAGCAGCAGCGCCGAGCAGTGCGACGAGTGCGACCGGGACGCCGATCAGGAGACCGAGCATGCCGGACTTGTAGTTGTCGTCCTTGATGAGCTCCTGGATGCAGTCGCCGGTGGACTTGGTTTCCTTAGCCTTGGTGTCGTCAGCCTTAGCGTTGCTGTCCTTGACCTCGACGGGCTTCTCTTGCTTCTTGCACTGCTTGAAGCGCTCGGAGGAGCCGACCTTGGTCTCGCCGGCCTTGTCACCCTCCTGCGGGGCGATGGAGATACCGTCGTTGCCCGGGTTCTGAGCCGGAGCGTCGGCAGCGAAGGCCGGGCCGGCGACGAGGGACAGGGACAGGGTTGCAGCTGCGGCTGCGGTGGTGATGCGCTTCATTGGGTTCTCCTCAATGTGATGGGTTGAACATGCCAGGGCTCTGACATGTGTAAAACTAACATCGCTTGCACTGCGGCGTGTGTTACTTCGTCGCTAAAATTTTTTTGTATGGCGAATTTGAGCGAGATCGCAGCGGTTGTTGGCGTCACGGCGTTGGTGGGGCTTGGCGGTGCGGCTGTCGGCTACAACATGGTCGATGTGCCGGAGATTTCGCAGGTCACGATGCAAACGCATGGCGCGCCGAATGCGATTATCGACGACCCGCAGCAGGTCCTCTCCCCCGACGACCGCGCACGTCTCGAGCGTGACACTGCACGCATTGATGCGCCTGAGGTGGTCACGGATTTCCACTACATGGTGTTCAAAACGAACCACAAGAACGTCCTCGACGACGTTGAGGCGCTCCTGCGCACCCAGTACCCGGACCTTGTCGATCAGTCGAAGGGCGAGAACGGCCACCTTGCGGACGGCGCGCTCATCGTCGGCGTTGGCCTCGACCCGCGGCAGGCGTTTGTGTACGGCGGCGAGGATGTGACTCGCGAGCTCATGCTTGACGACGACTCCCACCTCACCGATCTCCAAGACGCCATGAAACCCGGCGTGAAGGACGGCAATATCCCGGCCGGGCTGTTCCGTACCGCGAACCAGGCCATGAACGCCGAGGCACTCGCCCAGAAGCAGGTGGACGACGCGACTGATGATCAGATCGGCGCGACCATCGGGCTTGGCGTCCTCGGTGCCGGTGTGGCAGGCGCTAGTGGGGGTGGGTTGTTGGCGGTGCGGGGGCGTCGTCGAAAAGCAGTCGCCCAGGCGCGCAAGGACTACGACACCGTGACCAGCGAATACACCCGCCTCGCGGGACGGCTGGACGAGGTGGACGTGCGGGCGAACTCGCTGACGTCCGCGTTTGCCGATGAAACCCTGCGCCGCCAGTGGGCGGAAGTCCGTGACCGCTTCCTGAGCATGAACGAGTTGGTCCACGGCGCGGCGGGGCTGAACGCGATCAACATGAACGACGACAAGGACGTGTACGAGCACCGCAGGCAGTTGGCGGACGCGGCCGAATCCGTCAAGCACGTGTCTAAGGCGGAGGAAAACATCGACAGGCTTTTCGCCGTCGAGCATGGCGACGCCGCAGCGCGCCGGGCTGACCTGACCAAGATCCGCGAGGACGTGCTGCGGGCGCGCAGTGAGGTGAAGGGCAAGGAGCTGAAGCGGGAACTCGACCTGCTGATGGGGCGGATCGAGGCGCTTGACGCAAACCCGAACTCCCCCACCTTCCTCGATGACTTCGTGCGCGTGCTCGGCGATTACCGCGTGATCTTGGACCAGGTGAAGAAGAAGCAGTTCAGCGACGTGAAGGAGAAGCAAAAGCTGCGGGCACCGGCGGTGTACGAGACTGGGTTCTGGTACGGCGGGTACGTCCCATACGTGCACATGCACTCGTGGCACGCGGCGAACGTGCAGGCGGCAAAGGCGTCGTCGTCCTCCTCGAGTGGCTTTAGTGGCGGCGTGTCCTCGTCGGGCTTTTCCGCTGGTGGCGGTAGTTCGTCATTCTAAGAAATTTTGAGGTGACAGTCGTCACAAAACACAGTTAGGGCTTTTCCTTTATTAGGTCCGTGTTTATGCTTAGGCGCGGAGAAATTCGAAGCGCAAACCCGCCACTGAGAACACGCAGTGGCGGGTTTCCTTATGCCACGACCTAGTAGGTAGGTAGGCGTACCGTGAAGGTATGTCTGTCGAAATTGGCAAGGTCAAGAAGATTTTGGGTGACCTCATGTCAACCGGAACCGAACGCGAAGCGCTGTACAAGCACTTCCACCAACACCCCGAGCTGTCCATGCAGGAGCATGCGACCGCGGAGCGGATCGTAAAGGAACTGGAATCCTCAGGTATCCGGGTAACCCGGGTGGGGGAAACAGGGGTGGTGGCGGTCGTCGATAATGGCGAGGGCCCAGTCGTGGCCATGCGCGCAGACATTGATGCGCTGCCGGTCAAGGAAGCCTCTGGCAAGGACTATGCCTCCACGGCCACGCAGGTTGACGCCAAGACCGGCGTGGAGGTTCCCGTCGCCCATGCGTGCGGCCACGATGTTCACCTCATGTCGCTGCTCACCGCGTTGCAGGCGTTCAACGCTCACAAGGACCAGTGGTCCGGCACATTTATCGGCGTCTTTCAGCCCGCCGAGGAGACCGCTGAAGGTGCCCGCGCGATGCTCGCTGCTGGTTTAGAGGAAGCAATGCCACGGCCCGATGTGTACCTGGGCCAACACGTGCTGGCCAGCCTGCCCGGCGGACACGTGGGCACGCGACGCGGACCGGTGCTGTCCTCCGCATTCTCGGTGAAGGTCACGGTGCACGGCAAGGGCTCCCACGGTTCGATGCCGGAATTGGGAGTGGACCCGGTGGTGCTTGCCTCCACCATCGTGATGCGCCTGCAAACCATCGTCTCGCGCGAGGTAGCAGCCAAGGAAACCGCGGTGGTGACCGTCGGTGCGATCCACGCGGGCACGAAGTCCAACATCATCACGGACTCCGCCGAACTGCTCATCAACACCCGCGCATACAGCAGCGAGGTCAGCGAGCACCTCAAGGAAGCCATTGAGCGCATCGTGCGCGCGGAATGCGTCGCCGCCCGCAGCCCGATGGAACCCGAGTTCACCTACTACGACCGCTACCCGCTTACCGACAACGACGGGGACGCTACCGACACCGTCCGCGAAGCCTTCGACGCATACTTTGGCGACGAATCCTGCGACCTCGACGCCGTACCCGCCTCCGAGGACTTCTCCACCATCCCCGACGCGCTCGGTGTCCCCTACACCTACTGGGGCCTGGGAGGCTTCGCGGACATGAGCAACGCCGTGGGCAACCACAACCCGGCGTTCGCACCTGATCTCCAGCCCACACTCGACCGTGGCACCGAAGCAGTCGTCGTTGCTGCTTCCGCCTGGTTGACCGTGCCGGTCTCGGCGGATTAGTGGAGTTTAAAAATTTATGCAGCGGCCAATGGGGGGCATGGGCCGCTGCAAAGGACCCGAAGGCCCTGGGTGGGGACTATGTCCCCCAAAGGGAGCCCGCGCCTCTCGCACTCTAAATGGGGGGGGGTGGGTGAGTGCTCAGCCGGTTCTCGGGGGGTGTAACCGTGGGCGGGGCTCCGGCTCAAATATAGATCATGTGTAAATGGCTTGTCTAGTCTTAGTGCAAAATACTGCTAAACATGCAGGTAGATAGCGTGGTGTTGCGGTGGTGGGGTGCGGTTACGGCAGTTCCACGCCACACTGCTTGAGGATCGTTTTGGGCAGGCGGAAGCGAGCGGCCATGCGAACAGGTGTGCTAATTTTGTGCTGAAGATTCTCGGCACCTATTAAACTGTCGGTTAATAAAACTGCTGGTTACGAAAGAAGCAGACGGAGGCGAGAAAGTTGCCATTGGAAATCACTGTCACCAATAGTGAAGAGCTTCTTGAAAGGAAGCGAGAGTGTTTGGCATCTCTAAGGGCCACCACTCGCCTTCCCCATGCTGAATTTCAAGACCTCAAGGTGCTGGCGAATGCCGGCATGTTGAGCGAGGATGAGCGGACCGTGTACGACGAGCTGCAGACAGTTCTCTTACTGCTCGGTGAGGGTCGTTTTGGGAGTGCATGATGCGGCAGGGCGGTTTCTCGGCGACGTAAGAGACACGTTACTTGAGGCGTTGCCGCTGGCATGCAGAGCGGATTTACAGGCGAAAGCCAAGCTAAACATCGACAAGAATATCGTGGTGGGTGATTTCAAGGCTCCTCTCGTTCACGGTGCTGGACAACCTGAGGGCTCAGTGCGCAGGGAAGACTACAGTCAACTCTTTCACGTGATTATCAATTACGAACTGTCATCCGATTCGTCGGAGAAGTTCCTAGCCGTAAAGAGCAGCAAATTCGAACTGCGGGTTGCTACGTCGCCGGGCACACGTTTCGAGTTTGAGCGTGACTACACCAGCGCGCCCTGTGCGCATATCCACTACTCAGGGGTCGCACGGTTGCTCAGTCCAGCGTTAATGCAGAACTTTCAGGACAAATCAGGCAACCCGAGGAAGAAGGGCCGCCTAGATGAATTGCACTTACCTGTGGGAGGAAAGCGTTTTCGTCCGTCGCTTGAGGACTTCCTCTATTTTGTGATCAGCGAATGTGGATTCCGCGGGAGGCCAGGATGGGAACCTGCACTACAGGAACGACGCCGAGTATGGCTTTCTAAACAGGCTTCTGCGGCAACCCGAGATCATCCCGAAGCTGCTGCAGAGGCGCTCAGGGACCTCGGGTTTACCGTCACTCCCCCGAAGGGGTTCACTACGCCTAAAGCAGATGCGCAATGGTGAATTGCCCGTTAGCTACGGCAGTTCCACACCGCACTGCTTGAGGATCGTTTTGGGCAAGCGGAAGCGAGCAGTCATGCGGGGGTCGACGATCTGGCTGATCTGGGTGTCGCCAACCAGGGATAGCAGCATGAGGGCGTCGGTGGCGTCGAGCGCGGATACGCTCACGAGCCAATCGCGCATCATGCGGGTGGACTCCTTGACGGCGTCCATCAGTTCGATCTCGGAGGAGATGGCGTAGACCGCGTCGCCGGAATCCAAGAACGGCAGCGGCAGCGGGCGGCCTTCGAGCACCGTGACGCGGCTCTTCACCTCGGCCTCGATCTCGGCGCCACAGACTGCGACTTCGCCATCGCCCATGACGGCGTGGACGTCGCCAAGGCTAAGGTTCGCGCCGTCGACCTCCACTGGCAGGTACAGGGTGGAGCCGGCGACGATCTCCTTCGTGTCCATGTTGCCGCCGTGCTGGCGCGGCTCACCGGTGGGTACCGACTCGGATGCCGGTGCGGTGCCGATGACGCCGATCATTGGGCGGATGGGGATGGTGATGTCGTCAGAAAACTGCGCCTTGCCATCGCGGATCGGGACGATGCGGGTGCGCTCCTCCACCGTGCCGGGCAGCGCGCCGAAATCAGGGTGGGTGGTCATGGTGGCCTGCTCGCCGACCTCGATGCTGAGGATCTCCACCTTCAGTGTGTCGCCAGGGCGTGCTCCCTTGACCGCGATTGGGCCGGTGGCTGGGTTGACCTTGTCCCAGCCGACGGTGCTGAACAGCTGGGACTCGTCGGTAATCGTGTTGGAGAAGCAGTCAAGGGTTCGAACCGTAACCTCGTCGCCGCTTTCCACATGAAGGCGCGGCTCTTGGTCCGGAGACAGGGCCAATACACACGCGTTGGAATCGATGGAGTGCATCCTTTTACCTCTCTTCGAAGGAACAACCACTGGATTGCCTCTGACCATAGTTGGAAACAGAAATTCGCAGGTGAAGGTTGTGAAAAGGGTGGGTGCGTTCAAGGTATTAGGAGCAAGGAGCCTCATTATCGACGAGGCCCGCGAACGTTTGGCGCGTGAACCCCTCGACCGGTGCTGCCGAATGTTTCACGTGAAACCCGGCTGTTGTAAGGGCGCTGGCGGCAGTGGCGGTGGCGATAACGAAGTCGCGACTTGACCCCCCGAGTTTCCCGGTACCAAATACGCGGAACACGAGAGCACCGGCTCTGCGAAACACTGAGACCAAAGACCTGCATTGGTACTTCGGGCATTTGGTATCGATTCAATGATTGCTCAGTAGATCATCTATGTTTGGGTTTACGCACACCACGTCCTCTCCGGTTCGCCGTGACGGCGTGGTTTTCTCAATCCAAGGGGGTAATGGATGGGTTAAGGGTCAAAAGGGGACGCGGACATTTTGACCCTTAACCCTAGGCGCCTAAAAACGCTTGAGAATAGCGGAATTCCTTCCGCCTACTCGCACTCTAAATGGGGGGTGGGTGAGTGCTCAACCGGTCTCGGGGGGGGATGGACCGTGGACGGAGGGGCCCAAAAGCGGATATAGACGATCGCCCTGAGTGTGTCTACACCTAGAGCAAAAAAGTTTTTCGGTGCAGGCGGGAGGGTGCTATGGGATGATAGCCGGCATGACCATTCAGGCCCGGGCGCTGACATATAAGCGTGAAAAGGAGCAGTCGGCCGCGATCCGTTTGTTGCACGCGGACAACGCCCCGGTGCTACTCGCGGTCGTGGCGGAGCACTTCCCGCGAGGCGCAGAGGTCCGACCTGCGGAGCAGCTCTATCAGCTCATGGCTGAGGACTTCGCGGTGTTGCGCGGTATCTTCGAGCTCCCGAAAACACCCCAGGCGTACTGCAACGACTGGGTGAAAGCCGGGTGGCTGGTGCGCAAGTCCGGCACCAGGGAAACGGGTGAGACGCTTGAACCAAGCGAGCAAACGCTCACCGCGCTGCAGGTGATGGACCGTGTCAGTGCACCGCGATCGGCGGTGACGGCGAGCCGGGTGGCGTCGATAAGCAATGCCCTGCAGGCGCTCGCGCGGGACACGGACCCGAACATCGACTCCCGCCTGAGGCACCTCGAGGCCGAACGCGCCCGCATCGAGGCAGAGATCGAGCAGGTCGAGCGCGGGGAATTCGAGCTGCCCTCCCCCGCCACCGTGCACGAACGGGTGGGCGACATTCTGGAGCAGGCGAATGCGATCCCTGGCGATTTCGCGCGCGTGCGGCACGAGCTGGAAACGCTCAATACGCAGCTGCGCCGCCAACTGCTGGATCCGGAGGGCTCGCGCGGCGACGTGCTGGACGAGATCTTCGCCGGCGTGGACTTGATCGGGGAATCCGATGCTGGCAGAAGCTTCAACGCGTTCTACTCGTTGGTGGTCGACCCGGAACGCGGCGCGTGGTTGGACACGTGGATTGGGCAGGTGCTCGAGCGCGCCGACAACACCGCGATGACACACGAAGAGCGGGCGAAATTCCGCAGGCTGTTCCGCGACATGGAAGACGCCGGCTACGAGGTTAACCGCATGATGACGCGCCTGGCCCGCAACCTACGCAACTACGTGGCCAGCGAACAGTTTGCCGAGGACCGCCGAATGATCGAGCTTTTACGCGACACCCGCAAGCTCGCCGCCGACGCCGCGGAGCGCGAGGAGCTTGCAGCCACCCACAAGATGGACACGCCCTTGCAGCGCATCGGGATGCAGATCACCTCGGTGGCGCAGATCAAGCTGGCGGACCCGGGTGCGGAGGTCATCACCACTGCGGTGGAGGCGTTTGAACCCGGCGAGGGCGACGCGGAGGCGCTCTACCAGGCGGTACGTGAAAGCGAGATCGACTTGGAAGAGCTTATCGCGGCAGTTGGGGAGACAGTTGGGATGGCCGGAGGGGCGTCGATAGGCAAGGTGCTCGAGCGCCATCCCGCCTCCCAGGGGCTGGGGTCGGTGGTGGGCCTTGTGTACCTGGCCCTGAAGCATGGGGTGCGGCAGGACGGCAGCGAAGAGGTGCGCTTCGAGGAAGACGATGGGAGCATTCGCTTGGCGACGGTCCCGCGGTGGCATTTCGACGCCGCAGCAGTAAAGGAGATGCAATGACGGAACCGCTGTGGACGGGCGACACGGGCACCCTGTCCGAGGAAACCCGGCGCGCACTGGTGGACCTGCTCAAAGGTCCGCTCATCACCGCTGACCGGAAGAAGGAAACCTGGCACGCCATCACCACCGACACGGAGACGCTGCGCTCTCGGCTGCACGATGTGTTTTTGGAGCTGGTTGTGGACGAGGACGCCGGCATCGCGTTCACTCGCCACGTCCGCCCGGACGACGAGGACGTGAAAGTGCCGCCGGTGTTGCGCACGGAGGCGCTGACGCACTTGCAAACCGCGATCCTGCTGCAGCTGCGCCACGAGCTGGGCATGTCTACCCCAGGCGAGCGCGTCGTGGTGGGAGAAGATGAGTTGTATGGCGCCATCAGCTACGTCCGTGCGGTGGACAACCGTGACGAGTCCGGGTTTAAGAAGCGCTTCACCGCGGCGGTGAACACCATCCGCAAGTACAGCCTGCTCACCGACACGGAGACCGAGGGGCGCTGGGAGGTCTCCCCTGTGCTGCGCCACATCTTCGACGCTGACACGGTCCACGCGCTGCGCGAGGAGTATCTGCGCCTGGCACAGGAAGGGGAAGAACAGTGACAGAGCAGTTCCGTCTTGCGCGCGTGCAGCTGGTCAACTGGGGCACGTTCGACGGCTACTACGACATCCCCGTCGGCGAGCGTGGGTTTTTGATCACCGGCGCGTCCGGCTCGGGCAAGTCCACGCTTATCGACGCCTTCTCCGCCGTACTAGTCCCGCCTGGCAAACTGCGGTTCAACGCCGCCGCCCAGCAGGAAACCGGCCGTGACAAGGGGCGCAGCCGCGTGTCCTATATCCGCGGTGCGTGGCGCCGCAGCGAGGACCCGGCCACCGGCGAGATCCGCAGCCAGTACCTGCGCTCCGGAGCGACAGCCAGCATTGTCGCGCTGACCTACCGCGCCGGCAGCGAGGTGCTCACGCTCGCCGCGATCTACCGCCTCAACGCGGGCCAGCAGCAGGAAGCGCAGGTGAAAACGCTCTACGGCATCTTCCCCAGCGAGGTGGACGTGGACGGGTTTGTGCCGCTGCTGCAGAACTCCCTGGACAAGCGCAAGCTGGAGGCGAAGTACAAGACCGCTGGCGTGACGTTCACGGAGCAGTACTCCGTGTTAGCCAACCGCTTCCGCTCGAAGCTGGGTATCGGCAGCGAGGAAGCGCAGATGCTGCTGCACCGCACGCAGTCCGCGAAGTCCCTGTCCAGCATGGACGAGCTGTTCCGCAACTACATGCTGGACGTACCGGACACGTTCCAGGTCGCGGAGGACGCCGTGGCCACGCACGAGGACCTTCGGCAAGCGTACGAGCGGCTCGAGGACGTGCACCAGCAGATTGAGACGCTCGCTCCCCTGCCTGGGCTGAACACCAAGCTCAAGGACGCGCAGGCGACGCAGGAGAACACCGCCGCGCTGTCTGCCGCCCTGCCCAACGTGCGGCGCGCGATTGAGGCGAAGCAGTTGCGCGAGCGCATCGACGTCAGCTCCGCCCAACTCGCCGCACTGGAGGTACAGGCGCAATCCCTCGAGGCCCGCAAGGAAGCGCAGCAGGAGGCGGTGCAGCGCGCCGTGGTGCAGAGAGAGCAGGTTGCCGGGCAGAGCCTGGGCGAGATCGAGCGCAACATCGCCCGCGAGGAGCACGAGCTTGTTGCGCGCAAGGCGAAAGTGCGCGACCTGGCGGCTCTGGTGCAGTTAGACGGGGCGTTGGACACCGAGCGCTTCGCAGAGCTGAAAGCACAGGCGTCGGCGGAGCTGGCGGCCGCGCCGGAGCAGGAAGAACGCCTGCGCGAAGAGTGGTTCAAGGCCCGAAGCGAACACGAGAGGCTTGCTGGCGCGGAGGCGTCGGTGGGGGCGGAGTTGGCGTCGTTAGGCAACCGCTCCTCCAACATTGACCAGCGCTACGTGGAGGTGCGCGCGCAGCTGTGCGCGGATACCGGGCTGACGGTGCGTGAGCTGCCGTACGTGGGCGAGCTTATCGACGTGCTGCCCGAGCAAGCCGAGTGGGAACCCGTGATCCAGCGCCTGCTCGGCGGGTTTGCCGCGACCCTTTTGGTGCCGGCGGAGCGTGAGCGCGAGGTGAGCAGCTGGGTCAACGGGCGCCACTTGGGGATGCGGCTGGAGTACCGCACCGTGCCCGAGGGCGTGGAGGTCCCGCGCGGGCCGAGGAACCCGCTCAGCCTGTTTCATAAGGTGCGCGTGGTGGAGCACCCGATGCGACCGTGGCTGATGCGCATGCTGGCCACCACCTTCGACTACGCCCTGGTGCGCACCGTGGACGAGCTGGAGAGGCAGACCCAGCGCGCGGCCACCATCGACGGCTTGGAGCGCAACCCGGCCGATAGGACCGGCTCCGCCAGGTACGTGAAGAACGACCGGCTGCGCCTGGGCGAGCGGCGCAACTACCGCCTCGGCTCCTCCAACCACGCCAAGGTGGAGGCGCTGCGCGCGGAGCTGGCGGAGGCGAAACGCGCGACCACTGCGGCGGGCAACCGCCTGGCGGAGGTCAAGCGCAAGCAGGAGGCGCTGGCCAGCGACGTTGCTAAGGCCCGGGCTGTCGACGCCATGGAGTGGGCCAGCGTGGACACCGAGAGCGTCGAGGAGCAGTTGGCTGGCCTGCGCGCGGAGCTTGAGCGGCTCACCTCCTCCCCCGAGGCCAAGGAGCTGGAGCGGGCGTGGCGTGAGGCGTCTGACACGCTTAAGGCCACCGAGCTGGAGTTACGCGGCGTGCGCGACGAGCTCGCCGTGGCCAAGCGGGCGCTGCAGGACGATCAGGCGCGGCTGAAGAGGATCGAGTCGGAGCACGTGGAGGTGGACCCGGCGCTGGCGGAGCAGCTCGAGGCGATGCTTGCGGCCACCACGCGCCGCCTGACCCCGGAGAACTTGAGCGACAGCGCCTTCAAGGTCACTGCGCAGCTGGACGCGCAGGCGAAGCAGGCGGCGAAGACGATCACGGACTCCAGCAATGCCGTCGTGAACATCCTGTCCAACTACAAGTCCCAGTGGTCCGCGGAGTCCGCGGAACTGCAGGCTACGGCCGATTTCGCCGGCGAGGCCATTGCGCGGCTGGAGATGCTGCGCTCGGACCGCCTGCCGGAGTTCCGCGGCCGCTTCCTGGACCTGCTCAACGGCCAGTCCGTGATGCACCTGAACACGATTTACAAGGAGCTGCAGCGCGCGAAGGGCGACATCGAGACCAACCTCGGCCCCATCAACGCGTCGCTGCGGCGCTCCCCCTACACCGAGGGGCGCTACCTGCAGATTGAGGTCCGCGACAACCGCGACCGCGTCGTGCGTGATTTCCTGCAGGACCTGCGCGAGGCGACCGCCGGCAGCTTGAGCAAGGCGGACGAGAAGACCGCCATTGAGCGCTACCACCGCCTGGCCAAGATCATGGACCGCCTTGGCTCCTCCGAGCGCGCGGACCGCAGTTGGCGCACCGTCGTGCTGGACACTCGCCGCCACGTGAAATTCGTGGGCAACGAGGTGGACGCCGAGGGCACGGTGCACAACACCCACGTGGATTCCGCGTCCTTGTCCGGCGGCCAGGCGCAGAAGCTCGTGTTTTTCTGCCTCGCCGCGGCGTTGCGTTACCGCCTGGCGGGCGTGGACGCGGACGTGCCCCGCTACGCCACCGTTGTGCTGGATGAGGCCTTCGACCGCGCTGACCCCGTGTTCACCCGCACCGCGATGGACGTGTTTGAAAGCTTCGGTTTCCACATGGTGCTGGCCACGCCGATGAAGCTGATTAAGACTCTCTCCCCTTACGTCGACGGCACCATCGTGGTCCACTACACCGAGGACCCCGTCGCGCGTTCCACCTTCGAGCTCATTGATACCCATGCGTCTGCCTGACCAGCTGCCCGTCAAGTTCAACATGGAGCTTTTGCTTCTCGACGAACCTTCGGCCACCTCCGTTCCCCTGCATCCCCCAACACGCGCGCAGGTGCTCGCCGACGAGGCTGGTGCCCGCGAGTTCGTCCGCGCCTGGCAGGCATGGGAGCCCGCCGGAGAGGTGGAGTGGGCCACCCGGTCTTGGGCGGGTCTGGGCAAACAGGACGTGCCCGTACGCGTGACGCTGTCCGGGTGGGACCGTATCGCGGAGGTGGCCGGCCGCGCCGGGGAGGTTGCGCTGGCCCGCGAGCGGTTTGCGGTGTTGGTTGGGGTGTTCCCGGATTGGCCGGAGTTCCGGGAGCGGGCGGCGCGCTCGTGGTCGTCATGGCTGGTGTTGTCGGACGACGACTTCGCCCGCCTGTGCCTCGCTCTGCGATGGTTTCACGTGAAACCTTCCTCGGGCCTGCGCGCACGCGCCGTGCCCATCGAAGGGCTGGACACGAAGTGGATCGCCGCTCACCGGGGGCTGCTGCAGCGCTTGCTTGGGGTGGCTGACCTGGGACTTGCCGAGGGCGACCGGCTGATGCGCGTGCGGTTCCTGGATGGCACGCTTGCGCCCGCGCCGGGGTTGCTCGATGTGGCTGTGCCGTTCGGGTCGTTGGCGTTGCCCGACGGTTTGTTGGTGATCGTGGTGGAGAACAAGGAGACGTTCCTGGCACTCCCCCGGGCGTCCGAGGGGTCGGGCGCGGTGCTGGTGTGGGGCTCCGGGTACACCGCCGGCGCGCTTCCGGAGCTGCCGTGGGTGCGCGCGGCGCGCCGGGTCCTGTACTGGGGTGACGCGGATGCGGACGGCTACGCCATCCTGAACGCCCTTCGGTCGCGTTTAGCTGCCGACGGAGCTTCTGCCCCCGTTGTCAGCGTGACCATGGACGTGGAGACGGTGGAGCGCTTCCTGCACCTCGCCGTCGACGACCCCGGCGACACGACCCGGGTGCTCCCCCACCTCACCGACGACGAAGAACGCGCCCGCCGGTTCCTGGTCGCCTCCGGTGCGAAGCGGTTGGAGCAGGAGCGTGTGTCCCTGGAGTGGGCGCTGGCGATGCCGGAGTTCGCGTCGGTGTGGGGGTCTTGTGCTTCCACTGCGGAGTAGTACTATGTGTGGTACTGCTGGTTCCCATGGGGGACGATATCCAAAAGATCCTGGACGCGATGCAGCGTTCCGGCAACAACATTCGTTACGCCGATCTTCGTAAGGTCTGCGACCACTTCTTTGAGAAGCGGCCCAACAGCGGCGGAGATCACGACACATACAAGACACCCTGGGTTGGCGATCCGCGCGTCAATATCCAGAACCGCCGCGGAAAGGCGAAGCCGTACCAGGTCAAACAGGTGCTGGCTGCGGTGAAGAAGCTAAAAGAGCAGGAGTAGACGATGACTGAACGCTTGTCGGATAAATACACCTACCAAACCTTCTGGTCTGAGGAGGACGCTGAGTACGTGTCCACCGTTGCCGAGTTCCCGTCCTTGAGCTGGCTCGATGAGGACGCCCAGCGGTCAAGTGCTGGACTTCGGAAGCTTGTCGCCGAGGTAATCGCGGACATGCAGCAAACCGGTGAGCGTATCCCCCAGCCGTTCGGTCAGCGCGACTTTTCCGGACGGTTCAACGTGCGTGTCAGCAGTTCCCTCCACCGCCGTCTTGCCATGGACGCTGCGCGGGAGGGTGTGTCCTTGAACGCGTGGGTGACGCAGAAGCTCGCGAGCGCGTAGACGGGAACTTCGGTCGGGATGAGCGCTGTCCGGGTCAATATCCAGCCCCGCATGCTTGCTTGGGCGGTGGATTGCACTGGCCTGCCAGAAGGCGGAGAAGCGGTTTCCAAAGCTTCCGCAGTGGCACTCGGGTGAGAGTCGCCCAACGCTGAAACAGGCGAGGGAGCTCTCGAAGCTCGCTCGCATTCCTTTCGGCCGATTGCTGTTGGATGAGCCGTCGGGTGAGCGAGTGGGTGTGACGGACTTTCGGACCGTCGGCAACAAGGCGATGGGTACCGTGAGTGCCGATTTGCGGGAGACTATCCGTTCGAGCCAGAGCAGGCTCGCGTGGTACGCCGAGTTCGCTGCTCAAGAGGATATCGCTCCACCGACAATGTATGCCTCGGCCACGGTCGAGCATGACCCGGTTGAAACGGCAGAGCGAACTAGGGAGCATCTTGGTGTCGAGAGAGGCAAACCACTCCCGGGAAGCGACAAGGTAAGTGAGCTCGCTGCAGCCATGGAGGAAAACGGAATCCTGGTGGCGAGAAACTCGATCGTCGGTAACACCACTTCGAGGAGGCTCAGCGTTGGCGAGTTCCGGGGCTTCACGATCGAAGACGGCGGCTACGTCTTGGTGTTTGTTAACACCGCGGATGCCAAAACTGCCCAGTTGTTCAGCTTGGCCCACGAATTGGGCCACGTTGTTCTTGGGCGCACTGGTATCTCTGATCACTCTGAGCATGCGGACGTCGAGCGTTGGTGCAACAGGTTCGCGACCGCGGTGATTGCACCGCTGGAGGCAGTGGAGCAGGACCCCACCTCACGCGCAGAAGCTAGAGACGCGGCCGGGTTACTCGAAGCACATCCATCCGACAAGCGTGAAAGCGGGGGCGCTCCCCCATTTCGCACAATGGTGCGCTTGCGCGTAGGCAGCCGTTTCTTCGACTCGATCACTCATGCATGGAGCCATGGGCAAATTGCGGATAGCGAAGTGTCCCGCCACCTCGGCGTCAGCACCTATGCGTCACTCTTTAAGCTCGTGAGAGCGTAAGGCAAAGTACCATTAACCACTACTTGCCCTGCAAGCCCCGCGTTTGACCTTTATCTTCAACCGCATGGGAACTTTCATCATCTCGCTGATTGAGGCAATTGCGGCTGCCGCCGCAGCGATTTTGGCGGCCATGGCACTGAAAACCTCGAATAAGGCCAATGATCTCGCGGAGAAAATGCGGGATGACAACCAAAAGTTCAAGGATGAGGAACGCGAAAAGGACGACGAGCAACGGCGCAACGCGGTTGCGATGAGTGTTTACGCCTACTGGGCGAAGCGGGACGACAACCAGTGGGGAGTGGTGATCAGTAACAAGGGCCCGCGTGCGACGGTGGTGAAGGACTTCCGGGTGGAGGTCAAGTGCAAGGACAAAGACAGGACCTGTCACGAGTCGCACCAGATGGTCGCACTGCCCGTGGGCGAGTTCTTCATCGAGCACAAAACGACGAAGTACGGCTGGGGCAACCTCGTCTCCATCAACGAGAACGAGCGGTTCAAGCCCGTGGTGTACGCCAACACGTGGCGCGTGGACAAAATCAGCTTCATCGACCATCTCAACGAGCAGTGGACCTACACGCCTGAGACTGGCTACACCCACCAGCCGGCCAGCTAGCCAAGAAGCCACCACCGTTTCACGTGAAACGTCACGCAACCAACCCCCACTCAAACACCCGTCCGATATAAACCTCCCCCGCATCGGGCGCGCCGGATAACCTGCCTAGTATGTCTTCTCCCACGCAGGAAGCAGCGCAGGAAGCGCGCACCGATAATGCGGCGAACTCCACCGCCTACGCGCCCGGCCTCATGGTCAAGGTCCGCGATGAGTTGTGGCTGATCACCAGCGTCACCCAGTCCGTGGACGGATACCTGCTCAAGGTCCGCGGCCTGTCGGATTACGTCCGCGACACCACGGCGAGCTTCTACACCGCCATCGACGACGTCGAGGTCTTCGACCCCGCCAACGTGGAGGTCGTCCCGGACCGCTCCCCCGGCTACCGCACCACGCGCCTGTGGCTGGAGACCACCCTGCGCCAAACCCCGGTGCCCCTCTACCAGGAGGAGCTGTCGGTGGCGGACCAGATGCTCATGGATCCGCTGGATTACCAGCTCACCGCCGTACGCAAGGCGCTTTCCGACGACAACCTCCGCCCCCGTGTCCTCATTGCGGATGCCGTCGGCCTGGGCAAGACCCTCGAGATCGGCATGATCCTCTCCGAGCTGATCCGTCGCGGCCGCGGCGAGCGCATCCTGGTGGTCACGCCGAAGCACATCATGGAGCAGTTCCAGCAGGAACTGTGGTCCCGCTTCGCCATCCCGCTGGTGCGCCTGGACTCCACCGGCATCCAGCGGGTGCGCCAGATGCTGCCGGCCAGCCGCAATCCGTTTACCTACTTCCCGCGCGTGATCGTGTCCATGGACACGCTGAAGAGCCCGAAGTACCGCGCGCAGCTGGAGAAGGTGCGCTGGGACGCGGTGGTGATCGATGAGATTCATAACGCCACGAACGTGGGCACCCAGAACAACGAGCTGGCCCGCACCCTCGCCTCCACCACAGAGGCGCTCCTGCTCGCGTCCGCCACTCCGCACAACGGCAAACCGGAAAGCTTCAAGGAGATCCTCCGCCTGCTGGACCCCACGGCGGTGCTACCGAACGGGGAGATCGACAAGGACGCGGTGTCCCGCCTGGTCATCCGCCGCCACCGTCACAGCGACGAGGTAGCCAGCGTGGTCGGCGAGCAGTGGGCGGAGCGACTGGAACCTAAGACGATCCTCGTGGAGGCCTCCGCGGAGGAAAATGCCGTCGCGGGGGAGCTGGAGCAGACCTGGATCCACCCAGACAACGCAAAGACCAACCCGGCCCAGGACCGCCTTTTCCCGTGGACTCTGGTCAAGGCGTTCCTCTCCTCCCCCGCCGCGCTGGGAGAGACCATTGAGAACCGCCTCAAAGAGATCCCCACCAAAGAAAGCAACCAACGGAAAGCCCTAGAGCACCTGGCGCAACTGAACTCAAACGTCACCGACCTCTCCTCCAACAAATACCGGGAATTGGTCAAATATTTGCGAAAAATCGGAGTTGGTAAGGGGAAGAAGACCAGGGCGGTGGTGTTCTCGGAGCGCGTTGCGACGCTGTATTGGCTTCGGGAGAACCTCGTAAGAGACCTAAAGATGCCGGCCGGTGCGGTCGAGGTCATGCACGGCGAGCTCTCGGACGAAGAGGAGATGCGCCTTGTAGGGGAATTCAAGCGCGAGGGCTCGAAACTACGCATCCTGATCACCGGTGACGTGGCATCCGAGGGTGTGAACCTACACACCCTGTGTCACAACCTGATCCACTACGACATCCCGTGGTCGCTGATCCGAATCCAGCAGCGTAACGGCCGCGTGGACCGCTACGGGCAGATGGAGCCCCCGCAGATCGCTGCGCTGCTGCTGGACACGAAGCAGGGTGGTTATGTGGGCGAGTTACATGTGCTGACCAAGCTGATCAACCGTGAGAACGAGGCACATGCGTTGCTTGGCGACGTCGGCTCGCTCATCGGTAAACACACCGTTTCCGGCGAGGCGGATGAGATTCGCCGGGTGATCCAGAACCAGGCTGGCTTCGATGAGGTGGTCAAGTCTCCTGAGCAGGTTGCAAGCGCGGATGCGCAGTCGGAGGAGGATCTCATCGATCTGTGGATGTCGGGCTTCGGGCTTGACGACGAACCTTCGGAAAACCCCGTTTCCGACCCAAGTGCCCCGCACACGACCAGCCTGTACGCCTCGGAGATTGCCTACCTGGAGGACGCACTGAACGAGGCCTTCTACGGCGCGCCGGAGAAGGCGCTCGCCGCCAACGGTGTCGCCTACGAGCTGGGCAAAAACGGCGTGGCCGAGCTGGCCCCGCCGGAGGACTTGCGCCGCCGCCTGGACGTGCTGCCCCAGGACTACTTGGCGGACCGCAAGGTGCGCGAGAAGTTCCTCCTGGCCACCAACACTGCGGTGGGCAACGAGATCCTGCGCAACGCGCGCACCGGCCAGGACGGTTCCACGTGGCCCAAGGCCCACTTCCTAGGTCCGCTGCACCCGGTGACGGATTGGGCCGCCGACCGAGCGCTGGCGTCGTTGTCGTCTGGCCAGATCACCGCTATCGAAGGTGACGTGGAGATGCCCACCGTGCTGTTGATGGCCACGCTGACCAACAAGCGCGGCCAGGTGGTCTCCCGCGCGTTTGTCACCGTCGCCGGCGGCATGCTGCCCAAGACCATCGAGGACCCAGTGGCCTGGCTGCGCGGCATCGGGCTGACCGAGAACGCCATCAACCCGGAAACGCTCAAACTGCCGGACAACGCGCAAGAGCTCGTCGCCAAGTCTGTGGAGATCGCCGGTAACCAGCTGCAGCCGATGATGGCCGCCGCCCGCAACCACGCATCCAGCCGCATCGAGTACTGGATCGACCGCGCCGACCGCTGGCAGCACGCCAAGGACGACAGCCAGCAGGTGCTGCGCGTTGGCCGATCCGCGAACCTGATTGCTGAGGAGCGCGCGCTGATCGCCTCGCTTGAACCAGACCGTGAACTTATCCGCCCGCTCGTCCTCGTTCTGCCGAAGGAGCAGTAGATCAATGGCTACCTACGACTCAATCATCAACGTTGATGAATGGATCAATGATTACTACTTCACCGCTGATGAAGGGGAGTCCTTCACTAAGAGATTGGGTAAGCGCGTTTCGGAGTGGAAACAGTTAGAGAAGGAATCCAACATCCCCTCCCCCGTTAAACGCTTGCAGGCGCGGCGTAATGAGTTACAAAAAGCCTTCGCCACCAAAGTCGAAACCGCCGAGCTCGTGCGTGCCACGTTTAATTACGGCACCCCTACCAAACAGCATTACACCCGCGCCGGGGACACGTTTGTCTACCACGGCTGGGTGGGTAACGCTGGCACCCTGGTGGTCGTCAGCGCTGCACCGGAGAAGCCGAAGGACGGTGACCAAGAAGTTGAACTCCGCACCACCGAGGAAGACCTGACCACGCTCCCCGTCACCGGCGGCATCGCCGCGGAGGGCAAGGAACCGGAGCAGGCGAAGGTGTCCAAGCTGGTCGGCGACCTCTTCCTCGCCGCCGAACCCCCGGAGTTCATCGTGGTCCTCGCCGGTGCGTGGGCCGTACTCGCCGAGCGCGAGTCCTGGCCGCTGGGCCGCTACCTCGCCGTGAACCTGCAGCTGGCGGTGGAGCGCAACGACACCAAAAAGGCCGGCGAGCTCGAGCGCGTCGCCGTCATCTTCGCCCGCGAGAACTTGGAGCGCGCCGCCGACGGCACCACCTGGTGGGCCGAAACCCGAGAGGAATCCCAGCAGCACGCCGTAAAGGTCTCCGGCGACCTGCGCGACGCGGTGCGCGAGTCCATCGAGATCATCGGCAACGATGTCCTCAACCGCCGTCGGGAGCAAAACCTGCCCATCGACTGCGTCGACGGCAACGAGCTGGCGCACCAATCCCTGCGCTACCTCTACCGCATCCTCTTCCTGCTGTTCGCCGAGGCCTCCCCGGAGCTGGCCATCCTGCCCACCGGCGCACCGGAGTACGTGGAGGGCTACGGCCTGGACCGCCTCCGCGACCAGATCCTCAACCCGCCCGTGACCGACAAGGCGCGCCGGGGCACGCACCTCTACGACTCGCTGCAGCTGCTGTTCACCCAGGTCAACGACGGCCACGAGCCGCTCGAGACCGCGGGCGCCGACCAGGACGCGCAGAACGAGGGCCTGACCTTCCGCAACCTCGAAGCGGACCTGTTCAAGCGCGAGGCCACCTCGCTTATCGACGAAGTTAAGCTCTCCAACGACGCGCTGACCCGCGTCCTGCAGAACCTGCTGCTGTCGAAGGTCTCCGCCGGCAAGGACCGCGGCTTCATCTCCTACGCCACCCTGGGTGTGACGGAGCTCGGCCAGGTCTACGAGGGCCTGATGTCCTACCACGGCTTCATCGCCCAGGAAGACCTCTACGAGGTCGCGCCGAAGGGCGACGCCTCCAAGGGCTCCTGGGTATTGCCCACCCATGCCGCGGACACCGTGCCGCAGGACAGCTTTGTCATGGAGACCAAGCAGATGGAGGAAGGCGGCACCTCCAAGGTGCGCCGCGAGCACCCGGCCGGCTCCTTCGTCTTCCGCCAGTCCAGCCGCGACCGCGAGCGCTCCGCGTCCTTCTACACCCCGCAGGTGCTCACCGAGTTCACCGTCGGCCAGGCTATCGAGGTGCTTCAGGAAGAAGGGCGCATCGAAACATCCGATGACGTACTCAGCCTGACCATCTGCGAGCCCGCCATGGGCTCCGGCGCCTTCGCCGTGGAAGCCGTGCGCCAGCTCGCGGAGCTGTACCTGAAGCTGCGCGAGGACGAACTGGACGCCCAAATCGACCCCGAGACCCGCGCCGTTGAGCTGCAGAAAGTCAAGGCCCACATCGCACTGCACCAGGTCTACGGCGTGGACCTCAACCCCACCGCGGTGGAGCTCGCCGAGATCTCCCTGTGGCTGGACACTATGACCAGCCAGCTCAAGGCACCGTGGTTCGGCCTGCACCTGCGCCGCGGTAACTCGCTCATCGGTGCGCTGCGGTCGACCTACTCCACCGCACAGCTGAAGAAACGTGAGTGGCTCACCGCCGTGCCGCGCCGGGAGCCGGTACAAAACCTGGCCGAGGCTATCGACGCCGGCGAACCCAAGGACATCAACGTTGCTGGCCGCATCCACCAGTTCCTCCTCCCCTCCTCCACCTGGGGCGCGGCCGCGGACGCGAAGGACCTGAAGACCCTGGCCAAGAACGAGATCACCGCCATGAAGGCGTGGAGGAGGTCCGTGACCCGCAAGGCACCCACCAAGGAGCAGGCGAAGAAGCTGACCAACCTGGCCGCGCGCGTGGAATCCTTGTGGGCCATCACGCTGTCGAAGATGCGCATCGCTGAAGATCAGATCCGCCGCGACATCGATCTCTGGGGCCGCGAGACCGAGCACAACGCGAAGAATGTCCGCCGCGAGCAGATTGAGCGCGAGCTGCTTCACGACGCCGAAGGTGCCTACCTGCGCCTGCGCCTAGTGATGGACGCCTGGAATGCCCTGACTTTTTGGCCACTCACGGCCACCGATGAGCTGCCAGACTTCGACGAGTGGTTGGTTACGCTCAACGACATTTTGGGTACCGAGATCACCGCACGTGATGCGGCGCAGGGACAGCTCGGCCGCGCCGACAGCTGGGATGACCTGGTTCAGCTCGAGCGCACTGAGATCGAACTCTCCGGCGCACGCAAGATCGAGACTGTGTTGGAGAAGCACCCATGGCTGAACACCGTGCGCAGAGTCGCCTCGGAGCAGGGCTTCTTCCACTGGGATCTCGACTTCGCGGCTGTCTTCGCCCGCGGTGGTTTCGACCTCCAGGTGGGCAACCCGCCGTGGGTGCGGCCCCGCACTGACCTGGACGCGCTCTACTCCGAAGCTGATCCGTGGTTCTCGCTGGCGCACAAGCCGACCCAGGCCGCGAAAAAGGTGCGCCGAGAACGGTGGAACGAGGACACCGCGACTCGAGCGACTGTGTTCAGCGGCCTCGGCGAGTCGGTTGCGACTTCGGCAGTACTTAAGGACACCGGCCGGTACCCGCACCTCGTCGGCCAACAACCTGATCTGTACCGCGGATTCATGGAACGGACTTGGGGAAATACTTCACCCGACGGCGTTATTTCTCTCATACATCCCAAGAGTCATCTCACCGAGTCCAAAGCGACCGCCTTACGCCGCGCCTCATATCACCGCTTGCGTCGACTTTGGCATTTCACCAACAAGCTCGGGTTGTTCGACATTAATAAAGATGAAAAGAATTTCGATGTCTCGGTTTACGGAGAGTCGCGCGACAAAATTGGTTTTAGCTTCTGCGGCAGCGCGCACCACCCGATCACTGTTGAACAGTCTTTAGCGCACGACGGCGAAGGACCTCTTCCATCTTTCAAGGATGAAAATGACAATTGGGACCTTCGGCCCCATCGCGATCGCATTCAATTTGTGAATCTCGATACACTTGAACTTTGGCGCTCGATACTCGAAGACGAGGAAACGCCACCCCAGGAAGCGCGAACGATTTATACCGTAAATCAACAGGCCGCGAGAATTCTGGCGCACCTGGGCCAGCTGCCCAGGATTGAGCGGCTCGGTCTGCAATATGCTCGCGGTTGGGACGAATCAATTGACAAAAAGAAGGGCTATTTTGAGGCAGAGTGGGGGTGTCCCCGAACTCTGAACGATGTAATCCTTCAAGGGACACATTTAGGGGTTGCAAACCCATGCAATAAGCAGCCGGACCCGTCGTTGAAGAAGGACAACTGGGAAAGTCTCGATCTAGAGGATCTAGGTAGAGATGCAATCGCGGCTACTGGCTATAAGCCAGATCGATCTGCGAAACCGACGTACGATGCTGACTACGCAGAATGGGAACTTGAGGGGAGGGCGGTTTCAGCTAGATACCCATTCAGAATCGCATGGCGCCAAATGTCTGCACCAAGCGGGTTCCGTACTCTCTACCCGGCAATAATCCCGCCGAGGGTAGCTCATGTCAATGGTGTCATTTCAGCAGGCTTGCCGGACGGTTCACAGAATTCCCAGGTTGTAGTGGTGGCTGGTGCATTCATGTCATCGCTGCTTGTCGACTTCTTCGTGAGATGTGCCGGAACACACTTATGGCCAAGCCTCATTGAGCGTGTTCCAATCTGGGTACTCAACGAACTCAAGAGCGACGTTTCTAAAGCCTACCTTCGCCTCAACTGCCTCACCGAGGCCTATGCCCCGTTGTGGGAGGAGGTTGTGGGGCAACCTTGGGGCGTCGATACGCCTTTGCGTAAGGATGAGGAGCGGCGTGCTGCGCAGGTGGAGATTGATGCGATTGTGGCGTTGTCGTTGGGTGTGACGGCGGATGAGTTGTGCATGATTTACCGGACGCAGTTTCCGGTGATGCGTCGTTATGACCAGGAGGATCGGTTTGATGCGAATGGTCGGAAGGTGCCGAAGGAGGTTGTGAAGGCGGACGCGAAGTTGAAGGACGGTGCGGAGTTGTCGGTGGCGGATCGGACGTGGACGCATCCGCAGTCGGGTGTGGAGTACGTGTACGAGTACCCGTTTAGGCAGCTGGACCGGGAGGCGGATATGCGGGAAGCGTATGCGCGATTTGAGGGGGTGGTGGGGTGACTACTTGGTCCAGGATTAACTCATCGGGACGGAGCGTGGCACAGAGTGTGAGGCAAATGTTCAGAAGACTGAAATGGTAGCGGTGTGGTGAGTATCTGGTAGCGCTTCAGTGAGTATCCGGTAGCGGAGGCTCAACCTGGGCTCGGCACCGGCGACAAGCCGGTCAAGGATTCAAGAATGGCCTCGTTGTCAGGGGCGGATTTGATTCCGGCGCTCCGAAGGCTCGGTACTGGTTGGTACCTGGACAGCGGAGCCGGGCCGACTGCACGGCCCCGGTTGCATCTATTAGTCGTGTGAGCAGCCTACTGAGGCGGTGTCTTTGCGCATGGTGAAGACTTCTATGCGGATTCGGTGGCCGCTATGTTGCAACCGGCTTTCCGTCAGCGATATTCGCAACTGCCCGCAACACAACGGGGCAGTGACTCTTTGGCGCTGAGAGTGCTCGGGCCCCAGGCTGCCCAGAATGTCCCATCACCACTGTTGTCGGCCTGGTATCGAGACAGCGGAGCCCTGCAGTACCGAGTACGCGGAGCACAGGTACCAACTACGCGGAATCGCGGTATCAACTACCCTCCGAATCGACAGGCATCAAGAACGGGCTTGGGCCGCTCCTGAAGCGAGATGAACTGCAGCCGGACTTGGCTCAAGTAGCTGCCGAAGAGTCGGGCCGACCGTGGAGGCTTCCGCGGCGTACCACCATTTTCATCAGCGGACTCCATCCGGAACGCGCCCCACCCGAATGAAGCGGATACAGCAACCATCACCCCATGCAATTAGAGCCGCTACCGGATGCTCACTGAAGCGCTACCGGATAGTCACGACAC
>NZ_KV803780.1:20415-38606 GCF_001811185.1 Corynebacterium sp. HMSC067D03 | reverse complement strand
CGACACTGCTACCAAATAGCCGGTCGCAACAGCAAATGCACAACTGGGCTTCTTTGAAGCCCCGCGTACAGATCCAGTTGTAGCGGGATGGTGGTGGGGGAACCAAGGAAGCCGATACGCCTTTGCATAGCAATGAGGAGCGGCGTGCTGCGCAGGTGGAGATAGCTGCGAATGGTCGGAAGGTGCCGAAACAGATTACGAAAGTTGACGCGAAACTGAAAGACGCTGCTGAGTTGCCGGTGGCGGATCGGACGTGGACGCATCCGCAGTTGGGTGTGAAGTCGGTGTGCGAGTACCGGTGCGGCCGGTTAGACCGGGAAGGCGTACTTGCGGTTGTGAGCGGGTTTAGAGGGACCAACTGGAAAGTGGAGCTAGAATGTACAAGAGCTGGGTGGATAAGGTTTTGCTTCGCAGACTAGTCGGATTCTTCGTCTTTTACGTTGAAACGGAAGTACGGTAGCTCCTTGTTTTGACTCTGCGCATTAAAGAATTCGCGATAAACTGACCGAGCGTTGTTTAGGAGCTCCTCATAGGTTGTTACCAGAATACCCACCGCGGCCAACTGCTCAATCTCTGTGGGATCAACACCGTAGTATTCACTGTCAGTCTGAATTGCAGATGTCGGCGCCACGAATATTGCACTAATATTCGCCCAAGTTCTGCCGCTCCGCTTAGTGGCCGGTAATCGGTTGAAGAGGCCCTTGCGGTAGCGATTTACCTGATCGGTGATCGCTGACTGGGTAATTTTAGACCGGCTTGAGTGTCCCTTGCCATCGTGACGTTTTAACTCCACAACAACGGGTAGATCCTGTTCGGCAATCTCGACGAAAATGTCAATGTACCCACGTTTATGCTCGTCTGAAGTCTCATTGCGGATTTCGGTGAAATGCTGTTTTGTTATTCTGATTTCCTCTTCCGATTTGGTCGAACGATTCCAAAAGGGGTTTAGGAGCCAAGGGTTCTCGAACAGACATTCCTCGAAAGCCTTCTCTACCTCACTTTTCTTATCCACTAACGTTTGAAGCCGTTCGATCGCGTTCAAACGCTTTGCCGCTGCGTCGGCCATCTGCCATCTGTCTTGGCGCGCCACATTCCCCAAGTACTTGGTTACCAAGGTTAATACGCTACGCTCGTCGCTTACCCCGTTAGGGAGCTCATGTGAAATTTCCTTGAGTTCGAGGCTCTCCACCAATGTTGTTACGCTATTGATGAAGGTGACCTTCTCTTCATTGCTCATCCAGTCTTCGTTTTCGAAGTCTTCGAAGCTGCCCATGAGGCGCAACAACTTACTGTTGAACGATCTTTGTGCCGTCGAGAGTCCGTTCTCCCAAGTGCTATATTTTTTATCTTTCTTAACTAGATCCGGGAGATTCTCGCGAGCATCCGACTCTTTGAGTTTGTTCCATTGATCAATGGCTCGATTTTGCATCGCTTCCGCGAGTTCCACCAGTTTTTCGACTTCAGGGTCAGATTGGTCCAGGCCCTGTCGCGATGAAGTGATAGGGTCTTCCGATTGTTCGTTGAGAAAATCGGCGGTCATCTCGCCGGTGATGTATCGTCCACCCATCTGTGCTGAACGTCTGGATTTCAACAAGTCTTCATCAGCGACCTTTCCGTTAATGTAAACAAGAAGGTTGCCCATTCCTAGGTCTGTAAGGCGTTGCGGTTGATCAATGACTCCGAGCCAAGCCTTGACACCTTTTTCTTTCAGTCGCTCCACGTCTTGAATGGAGGTACGCGAGTTGTTTCTGGAAGGGCGGTACAGTTGCCTATCAGTGGCATGCGGAAAGAGTTCTTCAACTTCTTCCTCGCTATAGCCGATATAATTTAGAGCGCGTACGTGCTCATATAGTAGGTCTGCTGGACTTAAATCAACTTTATTGGTGTTAACAAATACATTTACGTTCGAATTCCGCAGTGAGAATCTACGGGTGAGCTGAGTTTCCAGATACTTAGTAGTCGCTTGCGTGGTTGCCCTGCGAAGGTTATTAATGACTACTACGAAGCCAGAAGTTAGTTGATGGTGCGATAGCTCCTCTGGAAGAGAGTTGAGTTCAGAGGCCTCAGTCTCGTATTTGACAGCATTGCTCTCATCCACCATTTGAGAATACGAGAGCGTAAAAGTGATCCATTTCTCGTCTTTCTGGGTCTTGGTGAAGACGGTGTATTGATCCCCAAGGCTGAAAGCGGCGAGTTTGCCAATTCCTTTCTTCCCCATTGGATTCCGCTTTGGTTTACCAAGCGGAGGTTCGAAATCTTTCTTAGCTTGCCCAATACTCGCATACTGTGACCTGATATCCGCCAGAGACAGCCCGACACCGTCATCCGCAATTACAATCTGCTTGCTATTCAGTTCGATCCAGATATTTTCAGCATAGGCATCGTAGGAGTTGGCGACTAACTCGGCCAGAGCGGATGGGGAGCTCGTGTAAAGCTGACGACCGAGGTGAGTGGCAGCTGTGTTAGCCGTGTAAAATTCAATCACTTGCTGTTTGGGCATGAAGCAAGCATAGCCTTAGATTTCCTCGGTATGAGACACAATTGCGTGCCCTAGGACTTGTCCCAGTTTCGGTGGTACCGCGTTACCTATCTGGATTGCAACTGGCTGTGAGTGGTAATTGGTACCTATTTCAGGAGGCACGAAGTGATAGTCCTCGGGGAAAGTTTGAAGTAAAGCGCCCTCGCGCAAGCTTAGAGCGCGATCCTGTTCGGGATGACCAAACCTTCCGGATCCGTAGCCGATAAATTGTGTAGTGATGGTCGGCGACAGCCTATCCCACTGCATCCGACCGTATACCGATGTATAGCTTTTCCCTGAAGGCTTTTTGTAGGCGTTCGGTAGAAGTGTTGCTGGCCAATCTCTCCAAGTTCCGCCCGGTTTTGATGCGCGAATGCGCTGAAGGTTTATGTCACTCAAGGCCCGGGAACGGTGCAAATTATCAATATGATGAGTTTGACCAGCTTCAAGCGGGGCGAGATGCCCGATCGTATCCCTTACCGTCACAACATCGCTGAGGGAGTGAGTGGCGGGAGGGAGTGAAATTGGGCCGAGACGAGATGCCAGTAAGACCAAACGCTTGCGTGATTGCGGCACTCCATAAATGGCGGTATTTACAGATCCCCAGTTTAGGTGATAGCCAAGTTGTTCCAGGAGATCTATGAATTTCTTAAATACTTGTTGTTGGGCCAAATTTGGGACGTTCTCCATCGAGACAATCTCGGGGCGCAAATCCATAACGTGGTCCGCAAAATGTTCCAAAAGATACATTTTGGAACTTTTAGCCGGTGCGTCAATCGGAAGTCGGTTGTAAGTGGAAAACGGCTGGCAGGGAGCGCAGCCCATGAGTACTCGGATGTCAGTGTCGCTTGGATAAAGGGAGCGAAGCTCTCCGGATGCGATCTCCGCCACATCTTTAAGGTTGAATGTAGAACCTGGATTATTCGTCTCATATGCAAACTTACTGTGGCGATCAATGTCGTAACCAGCCACAACTTGGATCCCGGCTGACCGCATCCCACAAGTCAGGCCACCCACTCCGCAGAAGAGATCTACGCCGCGAACTTTCATAGCGATTGATTAAACACTATCGTACGCGAGTAGTCAGAAGTTTCATCTTCGGCACCGTGCCTCGAGTTGAGTTGGCCTCGGTGATCCTAGTCCCTAGAGGGTATGTGATCTTCTCAACTAGGTGATTTCTCAAGAGCATTTTCCATTCGGTCTCCTTCCTTCTCGAACAAGGTCGAGGTAACATAGCTCAGCGATCTTTTAGGATGGCTACACTTTGGGCGTGTCTACCCTCATCCCCGTCCACGCATCGGAGCACGTCCTCGGGGGCGTGTCCGAGTATCTTGCAACTGCGTTCTCGCTTGCGAACCCGGAGACGTCCAACGCGCTGAAGGCGTTTCTGGAGGACACGGAGCGGGGCATGTTCCACGGTCCGTACGTGCGCACGCGGTTGCCGTATGCACGCGCGATCGGGTGGGATGGGATCCTGGATTGGATGCCCGACTGGTTTACGCCGTACCACCACCAGGCGGAGGCGTTCCGCAGGCTGCGTAGCAGGGATGAGCAGGGGGTGCGGCATCCGGAGCCGACGCTGGTGATCACGGGGACCGGCTCCGGTAAGACGGAGTCCTTCCTGTACCCGGTGCTGGACCACGCGGCGCGGGCTCGCGCTGAGGGGCAGCGCGGCACAAAGGCGCTGCTGCTGTACCCGATGAACGCGCTGGCGAATGACCAGGCGGATCGTCTGGCCAAGCTGATCACCAACGAGCCGGCTCTTGCTGGTGTCACTGCCGGAATCTTCACGGGTGAGGCGACAGGCAGCGTCAAGAGGGTCACGAAGGATTCGTTGATTAACGACCGTGACCAGATCCGCCAGGATCCGCCGGACATCCTGCTCACCAACTACAAGATGCTGGACCAGCTGCTGTTGCGGGAGGCGGACCGGGAGATCTGGAAGCGCTCGGCAACCTCGCTGCAGTACCTGGTGTTGGATGAGTTCCACACCTACGACGGTGCGCAGGGTACGGACGTGGCGCTGTTGCTGCGTCGATTAGGGCTCATGCTCAAGCAGCACCAACCGGAAGGCTTCGCAGCCGAGTACGCGCCGAACCCGCTGGGGCAGGTCACACCGGTAGCGACGTCGGCAACCCTCGGTGGCAAGGACGACACACAAAAGGTGCTCGACTTCGCTGAGACCATCTTCGGCGAGACGTTCACCCCGGATGCGCTGGTGGGCGAGAAGACGCTGACGTACGCGGAGTGGACGGACGAGATCGCGCAGACGTTCGGCGCGCACGCCGCTCCCCTCTCCCCCGACATTGACCAGCTGCGCGGCATCGTGGACGCGATTGCTGGCGACGCCTCCGGCCGTGACCACGCCGATGTGGTGCTGGACGTGTTCCGCACGCAGCTGTGGGGCGTGGACGCTGGTGCGGACCTGAAGACCACCATCGCCGCGTACGCGGTGCACCCGCTGACTGAGAAGCTCCTCAGCACAGCGAACCCGGCGAAGTCTCTGATCCGCCGTGAGGGCGAGGGCGGCAAGTCGCTGCCGGAGGCGATGTTCGACCCGATAGTAGTGCGCACCCTGGGCGAGACCACTGCGCGGGAGTTTGTCACCCACCTACTCACCGCTGTAGCGCAGATCCGCGCGCTCGCGGGTGAGGAGTTCGGCTTTGGCGGCAAGCGCCTGCCAGGTGTGGAAACGCACCTGTGGGTGCGCGAGGTTTCCCGCATCGAGCGTGCTGTGACACCCACCGAGGACGGCGAGACGTTCCGGTTCGCGGACGACGGCCAGCTCGGCGGCGACAACACCGGCGTGTGGCTGCCGGCCACGTACTGCCGCTCGTGCGGTCGCGCCGGGTGGATGACGGCACTCGAGCCGGGTACGGATGCGGTGGTGCTGAATGGGTCGGAGATCCGGAAGGCGAGCGTCGATAAGCCTGAGCTTGTGCGCCCCTTGATTGATGCCACTGCTGAGCACCGCGAAGCCGTGAAGAACCACCTGGAGCTGACCCAGCTGGGCGACGAAGACGGCAACCGCGCGCTGATGTGGTTCCACACCGAATCCCGCATGCTGTCGCGTACCGAGCCCAGCGAGGAAGAGCTCGCCGAGGGCCGCTCCGTGCCGGTGCTCACGTACACGGGGCTCAACGCCGAGGAGCTCGCGCGCGAGCAGACGTGCCCGTCGTGCGGCGAGGCGGATGCCATCCGCTACATCGGCTCGCGCGTGGCCACGCTTTTGTCGGTGGGGCTGTCCAACCTGTTCGGCATGCCGTCGCTGGAGCAGAATGAGAAGAAGACGCTGGTGTTCGCGGACTCCGTGCAGGACGCGGCGCACCGCGCGGGCTTCGTGCAGTCCAGGGCGCGCGCGTTTGGCGTCCGTACGCTGATGCGCAGCGTCGTCGGCGACGACGAGGTGTCGCTCGCGCAGATGCCGCTGCGGATTCTGGAGCGAGCGGACGAGGCCGCGGACCCGGCGCGTGCGCGCTTTGAACTGCTGCCGCCGGAGGTTGCGGAGACCACCACGTTCACGCCGTTTTGGGCGAAGGACGCTGATACCGCGGCTCGTCGAGAGGCCACCACTGCTGCGCTGCACCGCCTGGGGCTTGATGCGGCGCTCGAATTCGGGCAGCGTGCGCACCTGCCGCGCTCGTTGGTGTCCACGGGTGCGCTGGTGCCGTCGGTGCAGGTGGACGATGAGGTCCTGCTTGCGGCTGCCGAGGAGGCGCTGCAGCACGTGGACGAGGCCCTGTTCGAGGTCGCGGACGCCGGCTCGCCGGAGCTTCGGCTGCGCTGGCTGCGGGGCCTGCTGGAGCAGGTGCGCGACCGTGGCGGCGTGTACTCGCCGATGTTGAAGACCTACCTGCAGGACGACGCGAACTCGTGGCGCCTGCACAACCGCTTTGCCAAAGCGCACGGCATGCCGACCTTCCCCAAGGGCGGAGCGCCTGAGTTCCCGCGCTCGGGGACCGCGTTGGATGACAAGGACCGTGGCATCACTCCCCTGGGCAGCCCGCGCGGGCGGTACGCGCGGTGGACGTCGAAGGTGCTGGGGATCTCCACCCACGACGCCACGAACGTGCTCACCAACGTGTTCAAGGTGCTCGCCCGCGAGGGCGCGGTGCAAGCGGTGTCCACCAACTCCGGCGGCACCATCTACGCGCTTGCGCCGGAGAGCGTGGTGGTGCGCCACGAGGACGCAGCCGAGATGTTGCACTGTGGGGTGTGCCGGGGACCCTTGGGCGCGGACAGGCAAACCCGCTCCTTGCTCGCCGGGCTGCCGTGCCCGACGCCCGGCTGCCTCGGCGAGCTTGCAGCGGAAGGCATCGAGCAGAACTACTACTCGCGGCTGTACACCTCCACCACCCCGCGCGCGGTGGTGGCGCGCGAGCACACCGGCCTGATTCCCAAGGAGGAGCGGCTGGCGCTGGAGCGAGCGTTCCGCGGCACCGACGACGAGGCGCCGAACGCGCCGAACGTGCTGGTGGCCACGCCGACGCTGGAGATGGGTATCGATATCGGCGACCTGTCCACGGTCATGCTCGCGTCGCTGCCTACGTCTGTGTCCTCGTACGTGCAGCGCGTGGGCCGCGCCGGGCGCCTGACCGGCAACTCGCTGGTGCTCGCGTTCGTGCAGGGCCGCGGCACGATGCTGCCGAAGCTGAACCAGCCGCTGTCTGTGATCGCGGGTGCCGTGGTGCCGCCGGCGGCGTTCCTCTCCGCCACCGAGATCCTGCGCAGGCAGACGACCGCGTACCTGGTGGACACAATGGCGTTTGCTGCCAATGGGTTGCAGGTGGCGCACGCGCAGGACGTGTTCAGTAGCCGTAAGACGTCGCTAGTGCAAGTGCTCAGTGAGGAGATCGCGGCCGGGGTTGCATCTCGTGTGGATGCGTTTTTGGCCACGGTTGAGGACGGCCACGTGGACGATGCAACCGTGGACGGCGTGCGCGAGTGGGCATGCGGTCAGGGCCCGGACTCGCTGCTCGGCGAGCTCGAGCGCACCCGCTTGCTGTGGGAGGCGGAGAAGTCCGAGCTGCAGGCGCGCTGGGACACGTTGGCGGACAGGTTGAAGGAGCTCGAGGCCAAGGTCGACCCCAACGCGGGCACCGAGAACGCCGACCCGGAACTGGAGCGCGAAAAGCGCAGCACCCGGGCGGCGTGGCGGCGCGCCGGGCGCGACTACAACGAGATCCTGCTCGACGATTTCTGGATCAGCTCCATGGAGCGCTACGGGCTGCTGCCCAACTTCACGCTGTTGGATGACTCCGTGGAGCTGGCCGTGGTGGTTTCCCAGCTCAACCCGTCGTCGATGCAGATCGACCCGGAGACCTTCGAGCTCTCCCGCGGCGTGTCCTCCGCGCTGACGGAACTCGCGCCGGGCAACACGTTCTACGCCCGCGGCATCGCCGCCACGGTGGACGCCGTCGAGCTCGGCGCGGGTGGCGCGGACGTGGAGCAGTGGCGTCTGTGCCCGGAATGCTCCTACGGCGAGAAAGTGGTCACCGGTACTGCGCCGGGCGCGTGCCCGGTCTGTGGTGCGGGCGCGTTCGCGGACAAGGGCCAGATTGTGGAGACGGTGCGCATGCGCCGTGTCTCCGCCGAGGTGGACCGTGCGCGCGCGACCATCGACGGCTCACACGAAGACCGCTTCACCATGTTCTTCCACACCGCACTGAGCTTCTCCGTGCCAGACGGCGGTCACGGCGGCAAGTGGTTCCTCTCCCAGGGCTTCGGCGCGGAGTACCTGCGGTACGTGAACTTGAACTGGTTCAATCTGGGCCGCGGCCCCGCCACGAAGAAGATGTTGGCGGGTAAAGAGATTGACGCTCCCCTGTTCACCGTGTGCAACTACTGCGGGCACCTGGACTCGCAGAAGGGCGCGAACTCGAAGTGGGACCACAGGCCGTGGTGCCCGAAGCGTACCGCCCGCGAGGAAGAGTCCGTCACGGTCGCGCTGGGCCGCACGCTGCAGACCCAGGGCGTGCTGCTGCACGTGCCGGTGCAACTGACCGCGGGCGACAAGGCGACCATCCCGAGCCTGACCGCCGCGATCAAGCTGGGCTTCAAGGAGGTCCTCGGCGGCGACCCGGACCACCTCAACGTGGTCACGGTGCGCGTGCCGGACGCCACCGGCAAGACGGTCGAGGCCCTGCTCATGCACGACAACGTGCCGGGCGGCACCGGGTACCTCTCACAGTTCGCCTCGCCTGAGGACGTCCGCAGGCTCCTCGAACGCGCCTTCACCAAGGTGCGGGACTGCGACTGCGCTGCGGACGAGCGCCTCGCGTGCCCGGACTGCCTGCTGCCGTACACGAACTTCCAGCACGTCGAGGTCACCTCCCGCGCCGCCGCCGAGCGCGCCCTGCGCGCGATCCTGAGCAACCAGGACCACCCCGCCCAGGACCTGGATCCGCTGTCGGTGCAGTGGACCCCGCAGACGGAGGCCCCGCAGCTGGACCAGTCCTCCAACCTGGAGGTCCGCTTCCGCGAGATGATGCGCGACGCGCTCGAGGCTCGCAATGCGACGGTCAAGGACATCCCCAACGCCGGCGGCGTGGAGTGGCACATCACGTTCGCCACCGGTGAGGAGTGGAGAATGCGCGAGCAGGTGGACTACGGCTACACGCGCCCGGACTTCCTGTTCCAGCACCGCCGCAACCCGTTGCTGCGCTCAGTGGCTGTCTACACCGACGGTGCCGCGTTCCACTTCAGCGCGCAGTACTACCGCTTCCCCACCGACATACACAAACGCAACAGTCTGCACTTCGGCGACAAGCAGATCCTGCCGTGGAACGTCACCGACGCCGGCCTGGATTGGTTTGCACGGGAGACGACGTTCGGCGAGGCCGCACCGGCGTGGGTCAGCGAAAAAGCGGAGAAGCGCACGCGCGCCATGAATGGCATCGGCAACAACGAAATCGCGTTTTTGAAGGCCTCCCCCATCACGCAGCTGCTGACCTACCTGGCGGAGCCGGAACGGTCCTCGTACGCGCTGATGGACAAAGCCCTGCTGCAGATGCTCAGCACCTCCGTGGTGCCCTCGCGCATCCCGGGCGGGGCGCGCCTGACGTTCCGCAACGAGATCCACTTCGACGCCGCCAAGGTAGGCGAAGAGATGGTGCTGCAACGATTGCTTGTCAGCGCTCTCACGCCCGGCTCCATCACCGAAGACAACTGGCGCGACTTCCTGCGCTTCGCCAACATCGTGTGGCTGGCCAACAACACCGTCACGGTCGACGTTGGCGACGGGGATGCTGTGGGCGTTGGGCAACCGGAGGACGTCGAGAAGCAAAGTGCCGTCGAGGCCGCGGTCAGTGGGCTGTGGGCCGAAGCGATCGAAGAGTTCGAAGACGAAGCCGACGTTGCCGCCGCGCTGCGCACCCTCGTGGACGCGGGCGCGCCGCCGACCGAGGAGATCGGCGAGGAAATCGGCTCCATCCCGACCGCCGTGTCCTGGACCGAACTGCGCATTGCGCTGCTGATCGGGCAGGACGCCTCCTACGCGGGTGCCGAAGCCAAGCTTCGCGAGCAAGGCTGGACGCTACTGTACCCCGATACACTCTCGGCAGAGACGATCCCGGCCGCGCTGCTGGGTAAGGAGTAACACCATGGTGACGTTTAGCCTGTACAGCGGGTTGGACCTCGACGGCGCACTGATGAAGCCGACGATGAACTTCCTGCAGAAGCTCTCTGCGGACCCGACGAACCCGTCGCTGAAGATCAAGACACTCACGAACGCCGTGGACAAGCGCGTGCGCACCGGCCGCATCAACGACCAGTTCCGCGCGGTGCTCTTTGAGATCCGCGACCAGGACACGCACCACTTCGTGCTTGTGGACGTGGACTCGCACGACGAAGGCAACCTCAAGGCTGAGCGGCTGGACCCGGCGCGGCTGCGGCTGGACGTGAACCCGATCAACGGCATTACGACGCTGATCAAGGAGGAGCCTGCTGCGGGGGATGCTGGTTCTGGTGCTTCGGCGGATGTTGATTCGCGCGCCAAGGCCGAGGCGGCTGCACGTGCCGCGCGCGAGCTGGCGGCGCAACAGGCGAAGGCGGTCGCGGAGGAGAAGGGGGTGGAGGCGGAGCTCGTCGAGAAGCAATCGCCCGCACCGCGCGAGGTGTTGGGTGAGCTGACGCCCGAGAAGTTGTGGGAGGAGCTGGGCATCGACCCGGCGCTGACCGGGCAAGTGTTGGCGCTCGAGTCCGAGGACGGGTTGGACGCGCTGTTGGCGACGCGGCCGAAGTGGGAGCACGAGGCTGTGTTGGCGCTGGTGGCGGGGTATTCGGTTGAGGAGACGCGCGAGTCGCTGGGCCTGCGGAAGGTCTCGGCGTCGGAGGCGGCGGAGTCCGAGGACGCGCGTCTGTTGGCTGGTTTGCGGCAGGCGGCTGCGGAGCTGGAGTTCGCGTACGTGGACGATGTGGAGACCGAGTCCCTGCGCAGCGTGATCGAGTCCGGCAGCTTTGAGAAGTGGCGCGTGTACATCCATCCGGAGCAGCGCCGCATGGCGGAGAACTCGTACAAGGGCTCCGCGCGCGTGTTCGGCGGTGCGGGCACCGGCAAGACGGTGGTGGCGGTGCACCGCGCGAACAACCTGGCCATGGGGCGCGTTGCCGGGGCGGGACCGCGCGTGCTGCTGACCACGTTTACGAAGGGTCTGGCGCAGGGGTTGAAGTCCCAGCTCAACGCGCTGAATCCGTCGTACCCGGAGGCCGGTGAACCCGGCGAGGACGGTGTGTGGGTGGACAACATTGACGCCGTGGTGCGCAAGGTGGTCTCTTTGGGCACGCCCGAAGAGGTTTCGGAGGCAACCCGGCGAGTCCTCGGCGTCGCCGCTCCGCGCGTGCGCCCCTACACAGACATGGCCGCCCGCCAGGTGTGGGAAGGCGCGCTTGAGGCTACCGACGAATCCATGCCCCGCGAGATTGCCAACGAAGCGTTCCTGCAGGCCGAGTACGAAACCGTGGTGCTGGCGGGTGGCATTACCACGCTGGCGGAGTACCTCAAGCTCGCGCGCACCGGTCGCGGCACGCCGCTGAACCGCAAGCAGCGTAAACAGGTGTGGGCCGTGCTGGAGTCGCTGATGCAGACCCAGGCCATCGACGGCCAGCTGTTCTGGCCCACCATGTCCGCCGTGGGCGCGGAGATTTTGAACGTGCGTTACGAGCGCGGCAGCGGATCCTTGTTCGACCACGTGGTTGTGGACGAGGCCCAGGACTTCAACGCCGGCCACTGGCGCTTCCTGCGCGCGTGCGTGGCGGAGGGCCCGAACGATGTTTTCATCGCCGAGGACTCCCACCAGCGCATCTACGGCAACCCGTTGACCCTGTCGCACTTTGGCATTTCTACTCGCGGCCGCGCGTCTCGACGTTTGACGCTGAACTACCGCACCACCAAAGAGAACCTGGACTATGCGCTGCGCATTCTGGTCGGCGGTGACATGGAGTTCTTGGACGGCGAGGGCGAGGTCGACTCGGTGGGCGGGTACCGCTCCGCGCGCACCGGCCCGGCGCCGATGATTGTGACCGCGGCGTCGGAAGACGAGGAATTCGCCGTTGCGGCGGCGTTGATCAACGGCTGGCTTGAGGAAGCCGAGCGCGCCGGTGAAGACGGGCCGCGCAAGGAAGTCCGCGTCGGGGTGATGTGCCGCACCCGCGGGCAGCTCTCCCGCGTGGTGTCCGGTCTTGCCGACCACGGCATCGACGCCGTCCAGACCAAAAACGCCGAGTTGGCCTCCCATGAGCAGGTTTCCGTGATGACCATGCACGGCGCCAAAGGCATGGAGTTCACCCACGTGATTCTCATGGGAGTGGGCAAGGAGATCATGCCGCTGCGCTTCCGGCTGAAGAACCTATCCGAGGAAGACGCCCGCGCCGCTCTGCAGCGCGAGCGTTCGCTGCTGTACGTGGCAGCCTCGCGCGCTCGCGACGCGCTGGTGGTGACCACGGTTGGCGAGCGCTCGGAGCTGTTGCCGGAGGGTTAGGGGGTTTCCATGACTTCATGGCATTTCTTCATTCCAGCACCGGAGCCATTACCGATTAGGGATCGGCATCCATATATAAGAAGGCCAAGCATGACATATACCGATCGTGCTGGCACTGAAACTTTTAGCGCCGATAGCGTGTGCCTGGTCCCCCACCAAGTAAATGCCCCTGCGATAGCGCATTCAGCTTTTCAAGCCTGCAGTAATGCAATGAACCGTCGACTTCATCCTAGACGTGTCACAGAGGATCACTCTTTCGTAAGCTCTGGTGACCAGGCTTTCACCGTTTTCGAAATAATCGTTAGTCGGGACTTTTCGCAAGAAACTGGACAGGTTGCTCAGGGTGAAGTCGATAGCCGGGACATTACAGCGGCCTTCGATTTTGGAATTTTGATGCTTAACCAGTGGCTAAGTGCTCTAGCAATAGCGATTGGGGCCCCGGTAGCGCAGGTCAGGAGGGAGGCCCTTCCTAGTTCTATCCCATTCGCACAGGGGGAAAAAGAACCATGGGAACTGGAGCGTCTCGAAATACCATTGCCCACGGTGGAGCCCACCGGTTTGTTCGTGGTGAACCAGAACTTCGATTGCGCGGAAGAACACTTGCCTCAGCCGGATGCAGTTGGCCAATGGATCGATGCTGCATTAGTAAATCTTGATGTTCCCGGACCCTTTATCAGGTACACGGAACTGTATTTCGAAGCTGAACGGTATGAAAGACGATCCGGGGACTACAACGTTGCTTGTATTCTTTACGCTTCTGCGTGCGAGACCCTTATAGATGAGTTACTCCAGCACCTCTTTTGGGAACAGGGGCTATCGCCACACGAAGCTGCCGAGCATTTCCTCAAAGGAAAGTCTGGACGAAAGCAGCAAAAATCGGTAACCGCTTTGATGATGCACGAGCTGTATCCCGTTCTTACCGGACAATCGTGGCGAAAAGAGAAGTTGCGAGAGGAAAATGCGGTTTCCAACTGGTACCGGTATGTAGCCACTATTCGTAACGGTGTCATTCACGGAGGGGCTGCTGTCGATGCAAGCATGATCCGGAATGCTCAAACTGCGGTTGAGGCATTGAATGAATTTTTTGCGAACAGGTTGTTCGAAGCCCGAGAACGATTCCCACGAACAACGTTGGCCTTTCTCGGCGAACAGGGGCTCAAAAACCGAGGAAAATGGGAACAATTCCATAGTCTTGAGCCGTCTTTGCAGAGCGCTAGTGACCGAATGAAGCGGTTTCGGAGGTGGAGCGATTACTTGACGACGTTCAGGAAATTCCCGGACTTGTTTGGAGCACCTGTTCGCGCGGAGGAGAGTGCTGCTCACCTTGTATACGAAGACGGCAGACCATGCGGAGCATATCTCGTTCACGAGGCCGGTTCAGTTGCGAAGAGGCTCTCTATAGAGACGGCCCGCCAGGCACCAGCATTCCAAGAACTGTTTGACAGAGATATCGAACAAGAAGGTCGAACAGTGATTGCCTTTAGAGAAACAGGCGGCGTAAAAGTTCCTACGGGCGCTCGGTGGGATTGCTACGTCTACGAGGCTTTAAGGCCGTTTCCGGTTGCGCCACCAGAGCTACCAAAATGAGGCCTTGGAGCACGCAGGATTCAGCAAGTGGTCGCTTAATTACTCAACCTCACTTACTGCCTGCTGGTCGGCTTCGTCGCCCTCACGGTCTTCCCAGGCTGCGAGCGTTGTGGACGGTTCATCCTGCAGGTGCCACATCGTTCTGCCGTTTGCTGCACCGCCCACCAGGAACGCCGCTGCGGCGGACGGGCTGGTGAACTCCAAGTCTGAGGTCAGCGTGTTGTCCTGGATCTGGTCCGCGTAGCGCTCCCGGGTAGCGTGGACCCCTCGCGGGGCGCTGGGACGCAGCTCCGGCCGCAACGTGGATCCCTCGAGGACGAGGAAACCGGAAGTGGTGCGCTGGCCCAAGCCTTGAACACCTTGGCTGAGAACGGTGAGCTCGAAGACCGGTTCTTCGTCGTCGCTCGGGCGCGCCGAAGCTGAAGCCGTGTTGGTCGAGGTGCGAGACTTCGACGAAGTTGCCTTCGGCTGGAAAGCGGAAACGCCTAGAGCGCTGATGATGAGGTTGGTGTTCTCGATGAACTCGTCCAGCTCTGCTTGGGTCTCTTCGCTGACACTGCCAGCGGACGGGGTGTTGCCGTTGGCAACCTCGTAACGGTCCGCCTTAATAGCGCGCTGGTGGAACGCGTTTTCCAGGAAGGTGATTTCGGTGGCGCCCCAGGAGTCATCCACCACAACCACGTAGATGATGCGGTTGAAAAAGTCTTTGTCCGCGCTGCGTGAATGCTCGGCGGCCCTAGCGAATGCGACGCCGTTCTGGCGGGGCGCGGTTTGGCCGATGTAGATCCGCGGCTTGTCCGTCTCCGGGTTCGTGCCAACCAGGAAATACACCGCGGGGTGGTTCAGCTCCGGACGCCCTCGGAGCTCTTCCGAATTGAGTTCGGTGCGCGGGATTGAATAGACCCGGCCGACCCAATTTCTAATCGAGGCCTTGATCGGCCCGGTGGCAGTGCCGTCCATCATGAAAAGCTGCAGCGTTTTCGGGGAACCCATGTGGTTGAGAGTAATCCGAAAATCAAGCTGACTCAGATTGAGGTGACGGAGGTCGCCGATGGGTCAACCCTTGCGGACTCCGCATTGCGCCGTGTGGGGCCTGCCGAGATTCGACAGTTGCGCAGCGCCATCAGTTAAGCCGGGGTCGGCAATGCCGAGGAAAACTGTGGCGCGGGAGATAGAGTGTTCCTATGAAAAAGCTTCCTCTCCTTGCTGCAACAGCAGCACTACTCATCACAACACTGTCCGCGCCTGCTGCTAACGCCGAGCTGACCCCAACTGAGCGGGACCAGTTCCGCACCGATCCCGTCGGGGCGATTGCTTGGCAAGCTATTAAGGGCTCTTCGGAATACGTGCGCGCCGATGGCAACACCATGATGGCCGCGTCTTTCTTCTCCATGACTTCGCCCGGGGAGAGTATCGGCCTGCCAGCCCTGGAGAACTGCGCCGAGCGCGTCGGCTCCTCTTCGCCGGCAGGCGGTGTGCGCTACGTGGCGGCAGCCCTGTGCGCAACCTTCGACCCGAATGCCCGCAGTCAGGTGCAGCGCGGTGACTTTGGCTACGCGCCGCTGGGCTAAGCCGGTGCGTAGATAGGCGGATGGCTGTGCGTGTGCGACCGCGACCACCCAGCGAGCTCACCCGCGACGGAACGAACGTGCCGATCTGATGGGAAATATCGCAAAATTGAGGGCGCGTGCCTCCAATTCGGATCGAACGCACCGAAATGCACTGTTTTGCGCTAAACTCACGACCTATTGGAACAGATTCGGTGCGAACGTTCCGTAATACGATCGGCGAGGAGGCGTGGCGCGTGGACATTGAGGGGCTCGGCGCTTTTGTGCGCGCTCAGCGCAAGGAGCGGAGGCTGACCCAACTGGAGGTCGCGGAGCTTGCGGACGTGTCGGATCGGTTCCTCCGGGAGCTGGAGCATGGCAAGCCGACGGCGGAGATCGGCAAGGTGATCGAGGTGCTTGCGGTTCTCGGTTACGACCTCGAACCTGTTGTGCATAAGGGTGATCTGCTGTGACGTCCCCGGTTGTTGCAGCAGACGTGTACGTGGGCGAGGAACTGGTCGGCCACTTCACCACCCATGCCGATGGCCGCACGGAGTTCGACTACGTGGAGGGCGCCACGAAGGCTGTGGCCTCAACGCTGCCGATCAGTGGCGCGCCCTACGTCACCTCGGCAGGTGCACTCCCGCCATTTTTTGCCAACCTTCTGCCGGAGGGGAGACGCCTCTCTACGTTGAAGCGCACGGTCAAAGCATCACTTGACGATGAGCTTTCCCTCCTTCTTGCTGTCGGTACCGATACGGTCGGCGATGTCAGCATCGTTCCGCACGGTCAGCCGCTTACGCACGCCTCTGCCGCGGTTGATTTGTCCGGCCCGCTCGATTTCTCCGCCGCTATCACTGACGCAGGCATCGCGGACCCCATTGCGGTTCCCGGTGTGCAAGACAAGGCATCAGCACGCACTATTGCGGCTCCGGTTCGCGGCCACGGCACCGATTACATTCTCAAAATCTCGCCGCCCGAGTACCCGAAGCTTGTAGAGAATGAGGCCGAGTGCTTTGCCATTGCAGCTGCGGCCAAGTATCCACTCACTGAGACGCAGTTGCTTATCGACGACTCCAGCCGCCCCGGCCTCCTCATCACCCGCTTCGACCGGTCAAACGGCGCACGGCTCCACGTCGAAGATGCCGCGCAGATCTTGGGTCTATACCCGAGCGCAAAGTACACCCCGGCGATGGAGGAGGTGGCGGAGGCGATGAAAGCGGTGAGTTCGTCGCCAAGCTTGACCGCCCGATCAATCGCCTTCCAAGTCGCACTTGCGTGGCTGACTGGAAACGGTGACCTTCATGCAAAGAACATGTCGCTGATCTGGGGAGATCACGGGGCTGCGATGTCTCCCATCTACGACATCCCGTCAACGATTCCCTATGGGGATTCCACGATGGCACTGTCAGTGCAAGGGCGAAAAGACAACATCAGTGGCAAGATATTCCGGGCATTCTGTGCGGAAATAGGCTTAACGGAGCGCGCAGCCGAGCGCGTCATGGCTCAAGCCTTGCGCGTAACCGATGGCGCGGCGGAGCGAATAGTCGCTGCGACAGATTTCGATCCGCGGCGGGCGAGAGACCTCACGAGGGTGTTAGACCGGCGGCGGAAGTTATGGAGCTGACGTTGGGGCGTCCCTGCCCTCACCGTCGGTCATCGCCAGCGCGAACCCCCTACCCCTGCCTGACCCGCGCGTCGGCCTCCAGCGCCGCGAACATTAACGCTGCGAGCGCGACGCCGAGCAACGTGTGCGGCTTCTTCACCCCGCGGCGCTCCAGTGCGCGGGCGAGCTTCGTCTGGACGACAACGTGCAGGCGCAGGCCCAGCGCATTCAGCGCGATCCCCCCGGCGAACAGCCCCCACGTGACCTTCGGGTTCGTGGTGTCGGGCTTCTCCTCCACCTTGGCGGTGACGTCGTGGTCGGTGTCTTCGTAGACGGTGTCGAACTTCGCCACCGCCGTCGCGTACGCGCCGAGGATCGCCGTCCACGCGAAGATGCGTCCTGGGGTGGAACGGACGTAGTCGGGTACCGCGATCAGGGCGCCGGCGATGGCGGATTGGGTGAGGCGGTCGGTGGTGGTGTCGTCGTGAAGCGATGCGCTGCGGGTCGGCTGAGTCATGGCGACGAGCCTACCGGCCTGCGCGGCGGCGAGGGGCCAGAACCTTGGTGGTTGCCCTCTGAATCGTTGATGTCGATAGCTCGATGGCAATAGTCCCAGGTCAAGGGGTTTCGCTGTCGGAAGGGGCGAAAACGTGTAAAACGCGCTGACCAGGAACTATCGACATCGAGGTATCGACATCGAGGGGTCGCACGACGCCCGTTACGTCACCGGACAAACCCTCATGGTTGATGTCGGAACCAACAAGTTGTACTAGGCGGGTCTGGCACGATCGGTCCGGGTGCCGCACCTAGCGTGCGGTGGCGTTTGCTCCCGGCCCCACGGTGCCCCTCCGCGCTTCATATGCAGGTCTCGATATGCGTAACCCCTGGTCACGGGGTTTCTGGGGAAAACGGCCGAATTTTCGAAAAACGCTCTGACCGGCACTTACGCATATCGA
>NZ_KV803780.1:0-20315 GCF_001811185.1 Corynebacterium sp. HMSC067D03 | reverse complement strand
GGAAACGGGCGGTTCGGCGAGGCCACCGAAACGGGCGGTCCGGCGAGGCCACGGAAACGGGCGCGTCGGTAAGGCCACCGAAACCTTGGCGGTCCGCGCAAACTGCCAAACTTAAGGCCAAAAGTTTGGTGGTAGCGTCAAAATCATGACTTGGCCCAAGGTTGGTAGTGAGACGCTGCCGTGGACACCGTCGCCTGCTGGGTACTCGCGACGGGCGATTCGGAATGCGCCGCGTCAATACGCAGCGGCCGTGGTGCCACGCATTGCCAACGAACGCGTTGCACTGTCGCAGGAGACGCAGACGATCCTGGACGCAGCAACGATTGAGACGGTTCGTTTCGACGCCACCGAGGCACACCGGGTCGTACCGTTTACGCCGTTGTTGTTGCGGAGCGAGTCGGTGGCGTCGAGTCGGATTGAGAAGCTGACGTCGTCGGCAAGGAAAGTGCTGGAAGCCGAGGTGACTGGACGAGGCAGCGCCAACGCGAACCTCATCGTGGCCAACACACGGCAGATGGCGGCGGCGGTGGGGAATGCGAGGGCGGACGTCCAGGGGATCGTGGAGATGCACCGGATTCTGATGGGGCAGTCTTCACCGAACATCGCAGGGCGGCTGCGTGACCAGCAGGTTTGGATCGGCGGTAGCGACCACTCCCCCGCCGGTGCTCTGTTTGTTCCGCCGCACCACCGCCACCTCGAGGCGTTGATGAAGGACCTCGGCGCGTTCATGCAGCGCGACGACATGCCGGCGCTGGCGCAGGCGGCGATTGCGCACGCGCAGTTTGAAACGATCCACCCGTTCGCCGACGGCAACGGCCGCACAGGGCGAGCGCTCGTCCACGTGTTAATGCGGAGCCGTTGCTTAGCGACGACCACCGCACTGCCCATCTCTGCCAGCCTCCTCACCGACACCACACGATATTTCGCAGCACTGGACGCGTACCGCGCTGGTGATGTCGATGGCATCGTCCAACTGTTCGCCCGGGCATCGATCGAAGCCGCACGGCGCGGAGCGCGGTTGGCAGAAGAGCTCACGCAGATCCGCAACGAGTGGAACGGCCTGCTCACCGCACGTGCCGATGCCCTCGCCTGGCGAGTCCTCGACCTCCTCGTGCAGCGCCCCGTACTGACAACCGCCGCCGTGTCCGCAGAGTTCAGCGTGTCAGCGGAGACCGCCCGCAACGCACTCGAGCGCCTGGAAGCCGACGGGATCGCCGTGTCCGCGCAGTTAGATAAGCGCCAACGCGGGTGGCGCTCCCCCGACGTGCTCGAACTTCTCGACGAGTTCGCCGACCGCGCCGGCCGCCGAACCTAGCGCTGGCCGCGGTTGCGTCGTTACCAGTTTCCGTTTCGGCTCTCACGCTGCCCCTCCAGGCTTCATATGCAGGTCTCGATATGCGTAACCCCTGGTCACGGCGTTTCTGGGAAAATCGGCCGAAATTTCGGAAAACGCTCTGACCGGCACTTACGCATATCGAGCCCTGCATATGAACGGAAACGGGCGGTTCGGCGAGGCCACCGAAACCTTGGCGTTCCGCACGAACCACCGACAACCCCACCGCACAAAAACACGCAGCGTGCTGGATAAACCCTGTACCGTAATTCCTTATGACAAAACCGGAGCTGCCGGAGCAGTACAGCGATGAACACCTGGAACTCGCGCGTGACGAGTTCGACGCGGAGAACCTCACCGACGCGGATATCGACCAGATCAAGGAGCAGCGTGAGGGCGACGAACCAGACGGTTCGTTTATGCGTTGGGTGATCACGCTCTTCGGTACCGGCGTGGGTGCGGGCATCCTGTTTCTGCCGATTAATGCGGGTAGTTTCGGGTTCTGGCCGTTGGTCGTCGCTACGCTGCTCATTGCTCCGATGGTGTTTTTCTCGCATCGGACGTATGCGCGCATTGTGGCGGCGTCGCCGGTGAAGGGCCTGGATGTGCTGCAGGTGATTACGGCGCTGACGGGCCGCAAGCGGGGGTTCGCCTCGGCGGTGCTGTATTGGCTGGGGATTTATCCCACGGTGTTGATTTACGGCATTTCGATTACGAACACGCTGGACAGTTTCATCGTCAATCAGTTGGGTGGCGCGCAGGTGGACCGGTGGGTGCTGGCCACGGTGTCGGTGGGCATCATGACGGGTGCCTATGCGTTGGGCAAGAAGATCACGCTGTGGATCGCGAACGCACTGGTGTATCCGCTGATCATTGCGCTTGCGGCGGTGTCGTTGTATCTGATTCCGCGGTGGGACTTTGCCAGTTTCCGTGGCTACGAGTCGGATGTTCCGGTGTGGCAGGGCCTGCTGCTGATTCTGCCGGTGTTGGTGTTTTCGTTCAGCCACATGGCGGCGTTGAGCCAGTTCGCGTTGGATGTGCAGAAGAAGAAGGACGGCGACGTTGAGGCCGTCGAGCGTGAGGTGTCCAAGGTGGAGTTGGTCACGGCGCTGATGCTGGTGGCGTTCACCATGTTTTTCGTGTGGTCGTGCGCGCTGTCGCTCGGCGCGGAGGGTATGGATGCGGCGCGCGAGCAGAACGTGCCGGTGCTGTCGTATTTGGCCAATGAGACGGATACGCCGTTTATGGCGTGGATGAGCCCGATTATCGCTATCGCTGCGATTGTCACGTCGTACTTCGGTCACCTCCTGGGGACGGAGGAGGGCACCGGCTATCTCGTGCGCGTGGTCGCGCCGGGCTTTGCGTCTCGCGTGTCGACGACCACCCTGCGCTGGTCCGTCAACATCTTCGTCTTTGTCACTGCGGTGTTGGTGGCGGTGGCGAACCCGTCGATTCTGGACATGATTTCGGTGGTTGGCGGCATTTTCGTTGCGTTCTTGGTCTACATCATGCCGGTGTTGCTGTTCCATAAGGCGGTGGCGTTTAAGCACTACGCGCGTCGCCCGGACACGATCTTTGTGCTCGTGGTGGGGTTGGTGATCATGGGTGTCACTGTGTGGAACATCGTGGCTGGCTAACTACCCCCAGAAGGTGAACGCTAGGTGCCGTAGGCCGGAAACCCCCAGGTAAAGCAAAGTAGCACCAAAGGGCTTGGTAAACGGGAGGTTAATGGCGCGACCGTGAGTTTCTTAAGTGCTAATTAGGGCGCATAATGCCAGGATGTGAGCATCACTATCCTCCTCGTCCTAATTATTGTTGTGGCGCTGTTTTTTGATTTCACGAACGGCTTCCATGACACCGCGAATGCGATGGCGACGTCGATTGCTACTGGCGCGTTGAAGCCGAAGACGGCTGTGGCGTTGGCTGGCATTTTGAACCTCATCGGCGCGTTCTTGTCGGTGGCGGTGGCAAAGACCGTAGCCAACGGCATTGTGAAGCTAGACGTGTTTGACCTCAGCGACACGGTTGAATCGGAGCGGCTCCTGCTGGTCGTGTTCGCGGGCCTGACGGGCGCCATTCTGTGGAATTTGTTTACGTGGCTGTACGGCATCCCGTCGTCGTCGTCACACGCGCTGTTCGGCGGTCTGATTGGCGCGGCGATCGCGGCGATTGGCTGGCAGGGCGTTGTATGGGGCGGCGTGCTGCACAAGATCATCCTGCCGGCGTTGTTTGCGCCGTTCGTGGCTGGTCTCGTCGCAATGATTGGCACCTGGCTGGTGTACCGCCTGACGTCGAATGCGGAGAAGGAGCACCGCGACAATTACTTCCGTTGGGGCCAGATTGGCACGGCGTCGCTGGTGGCGTTGGCGCACGGTACGTCGGATGCTCAGAAGACGATGGGTGTGATCTTCCTGGCCATGGTGGCCGCGGGTCAGTTTGATTCGGATCACACGATGCCGTTTTGGATCCAGGCGTCCTGTGCGCTTGCGATCGCGATTGGCACCTACTCGGGTGGTTTCCGCGTGATCCGCACCCTGGGCAAGGGTCTGGTGGAGATTCACCCGCCGCAGGGTATGGCTGCGGAGACGTCGTCGGCGGCGATTATTCTGACGTCGTCGCACTTAGGCATGGCCTTGTCGACGACCCACGTCGCCACCGGTTCCATCATGGGCTCCGGCCTGACGGGCCCGAAGGGCGAGGTGCGCTGGGGCGTTGCCGGCCGCATGGCCATCGCGTGGATCACCACCCTGCCGATCGCCGCGTTCGTCGCGTTCGTCACCTGGTGGGCAGCCCGCTGGGTCTCGGACTTTGGCGGCGACCTCGTGTGGGGCGGCATCATGCTGACTGTGCTGTTGGTGCTCGGCGGCGGCTACATGTTCATCGTGGCGCAGCGCGAGCCGGTGCACCGCGACAATGTCAACGATGACTGGGAGAGCGACTCGCTTATCGACGAACCCACCACCCCCCACCGCGGCGAACCCGCCCACATCGTGGATACGACCCGCGGCCTGGACCACCAGTAAAGAGGTATAGGTCATGCTTGAAATTCTGAAGTCTCTGTTGATGGTGCTCGGCACCGGCTTGCTGCTCGGCGCTGGCCTGCCGGCGTTGTTCTCGTTGAGCATCCACTTCCTGTCGCCTGAGGAGGACGGCACGGCACCCGTGGGTGCGCGCCGGGTGATCGGCTGGGTGTTCCTGGCTGTGGTGCTGGTGGCGGTGGTGGCAGCGATTCTGTTGATCGCTCGCGAGCGCATTGAGTACTTCACCGGATGGGACCCGTATCCGTTCCTCTAGTCACATGCGTCACATTAATTTTTAGTGTGTATGCAGGGATTATTCGCACGGGCCAATCGTTGGTGTTGACAAACTATTTGGCCCGGCCTAGGGTTGCCTCAAGATGAACGGAAGGTGAACAACCTTCACGCTTTGAAAGGAGGTGAACCCGCATGATGAACCTGTTCGACCAGATTCGCGCGTGGTTCCGCGATGAGGACCGTGGCCTTGCCACGCACATCGACGTGTCCCCGCTGGCAGTCCTCCCCCGCGCATAAGCGGTAAACGGCATGTACGCCCGCGTCCCTGAGGTTTGGGGCCGCGGGCGTTTTTCGTCGATAAGCAAAGGCGTGGTCTATGATCCGTGTGGCGTATGACACCCCCTAACGAGGAAGGCGACATTGACCACACCAACGCGTGAATTTAACTTAAACCATCTGACAGATGCGGACATGCGGCAAATCAAGGCCGAACGTGCCGCTGACGCGCCCGACGGCAGCACCCTGTCCTGGGCGATCACCCTGTTCGGTACCGCAGTCGGTGCGGGCATTCTGTTCCTGCCTATCGACGCCGGCTCGTTCGGCATCCTCCCCCTCATCTTCATCTCGCTGCTGGCGCTGCCGATGGTGTTCATGTCGCACCGCACCTACTCGCGCATCGTGTCGGCCTCCCCGGTGAAGGGCCTCGACGTCCTGCAGGTGGTTACCGCGCTGTCCGGCCGCACCCGCGGGCTGATGACCGGCCTGATGTACTGGCTCTCCATCTACCCCATCGTGCTGATCTACGGCGTGAGTATCACCAACACGATGGACAGCTTCCTGGTCAACCAACTCGGCGGACCGCAGCTGCCGCGTTGGGTCCTGGCGGCGCTGTGCGTGGGCATCCTCACCGGCGCCTACGCCATGGGCAAGAAGGCGACCCTGGCGTTTGCCAACATCCTGGTCTACCCGCTGATCATCGCGCTCGCGGCCGTGTCCATCTACCTCATCCCCCAGTGGGACCTGGCCAGCTTCCGCTCCTACCAGTCCGACACCCCAACCTGGCAGGCGCTGCTGCTGATCCTGCCGGTCTTCGTGTTCTCCTTTAGCCACATGCCGGCGATCTCCCAGGCGGCCCTCGACGCGCAGAAGCGTTTCGATGGCGACGAGAAGGCCACCGAAAAGCTCGTCTCCAAGATCGAAGCCATCTCCGCGATCATGCTCGTCGGCTTCACCATGTTCTTCGTCTGGTCCTGCAGCCTCGCACTCGGTGCCGACGGCATGGACGCCGCCCGCGAACAAAACATCCCCGTCCTGTCCTACCTGGCCAACGAAACCCACGCGCCGTTCCTGGCGGTGCTCTCCCCCATCGTCGCCCTGTGCGCGATCGCTTCGTCCTACTTCGGCCACGTCATGGGCGCGGAGGAAGGCACCACCTACCTGGTACGCGCCGTCGCCCCGAAGTTCGCGGACCGCATCAGCCCCAAGGCAATGCGCTGGGGCATTTACGTCTTCGTGTTCGTCACCACCGTTGCTGCAGCCGTGGTCAACCCGTCCATCCTGGACCTGATCTCTGTCGTCGGCGGCGTATTCATCGCCTTCCTGGTGTACATCGTGCCGATGCTGCTCTTCCGCAACGCCAAGGCATTCCGCCGCTTTGCCAACAAACCCGAAACCATCTTCGTGTTCGTTCTCGGTGTGATCATCATGGGCGTCGCCATCTGGCAGATGTTTATGTGACGCGCGCAGGGTCCGCACGGGGGTTGCGGACTCCGCATTGCGGACAATTGGGCTCGCGCCAACCGTTGGTATGTGCCAACGAAAAAAGCCGCTCCGGTCGTAGCCGGAGCGGCTTTGGTGTTCTAAGGCGAAATTAGAACGGCAGGAACTGCTGGATCATCGGGCCGACGACCGGGGCGAGAACGCCACCGATCAGGACCAGAGCGGAGATGACGGTGCCTGCGATGATGCCGGCCTTCTCGCTGTCAGTGATCGGCTGGGACTTGAAAGTCTCGCCCTGGGCGCAAGCGCGGAGTGCAGCGAGGTTATTTGCGTCATTGACGGAGGTCTCGTCGGAGGAGCCGAAAGCCTCGCCAATCTTGGAGGAGGTCTGGGCGGAGTCGATAAGGTTATTGGCCTTATCCGAGTCCAGGAGCTTCTTAACCTTGACCGGGTCCTTGAGACCGTTCGTGTATTCGATGTTGGACGGCTTGTCAAAGGTCATGTTGCAGGCGTTGCGGCCCTGGACCTTGGTCATCGTGTTGGACGCAGCGTTGGCGTCAACAGCGCCGAGGGAAAGGGCCATGGTTGCTGCCAGGGTGGCTGCGGCGATCTTCTTCACAGAGAAACTCCAATTCTTGGACAGGGGAAAAACAGATTCCACTTATGAAGATATTCCCATGTGTGGCGGGTGACAATTACGGTCGCCGAAAGGGAATTTCGTCACCCCTGTTCGGGGCATTGCAGGTGTCACGGGCATTGCGGACTCCGCATTGCGGACAACTGGGGGCGCACCAACTATCGGCGCCGGGCAGCGAAAAAGCGGCCGTTCGGTGAGGAACGGCCGCGTGGTGTCGTCGCAAAGATTAGCGCGGCAGGAACTGCTGGATCATCGGGCCGACGAACGGCGATGCCAGACCAGCGATTGCCAAGATCACGGCGAGCACGGTGGAGCCGATGATGGCAGCCTTCTTGCCCGCGGTCATATCGGCGGTCTTGTAGTCCACGCCCTTCTTGCAGGCGTCGATGGCCTCGAGGTTGTTGGCGCCGTTGATGAGCTCCTGGTCGGAGGAGCCGAAAGCCTGGCCGAGGTCAGCGCTGGTGCGCACCAGGCCGTTCTTGTTGTCCGGGAGGATGTCCTTGACCTTTTCGTCAACCTTGGCCGGTGCGACCTCGATCTTGTTCTTCTGGCCATCGAGGGTCAGAACGCAGACGCGGTCGTCGCCCGTGCCGCGCATCTCGTTGGTTGCGGCGTTGGCCTGAACAGCGCCGAGGGAAAGGGTCATGGTTGCTGCCAGGGTGGCTGCGGCGATCTTCTTCACGGGAGCTCCAAGTCTTAGAGGGGAGTTATGAACAGCTATCAATATAGCCAGTTGTCGTTATTAATTTGTAATGTAGGGACATTTTGGGGCGAATAAATGCGCAGGAAACAATTCCGAAAGATATAGAAAGATATCGGAACAATTCTCGGACCTGGGGAAACTTCGGTAGATGCCCGCCCGCAAGCCCGCTATATCTTTTCTATATCTTTCAAACCCTAAAAACGGGCGAGAAAACAATTCCCTGGGGAAATGTACAATCGCACCATGGTTACAGAATCTGCCTGGGATGATCTTCTCCCAAACGTGCGTGATGCGCTTCAGGCGATCAATGACGGGGCAACGGCGGACTCGCAGGAGTCGCTCATCTTGGAGTTCAAGGAGGACCCCGCTGCTCGAGGAGGAGGACAGGCGGAGAGGGAGCGGTTCGTCGACAAGTTGGTGGATGAGGCCGTCTGCATGGCGAACGGGGAAGCAGCCATGGGGTACATCGTGGTGGGTGTCGCCGACAAGGTTCCCGGGAGGGAAGCGTTTACGGGTACCAAACTGGATGAAGAAAAGATCACTCACCGGATCTTCGTCAAGACCAATCCCAACATGAACGTCCAGGTCACGACGTTGGATGCGTGGGGCGCAAGGCTCGTTGTTATTCACGTCCCTGAAGCGCGGGCGTTGTACACGCGTAGCGACGGCGCCGCGAAGAAACGCACCGCAGACGGCCAATTCTCCTGCAAGGAGATCACGGAAGAGGAGCGACGCGCTATCGACGCGGCACGTCGCAACCCGGATTACTCAAACGGTCCAGCCGATATCTCGATAGACGACTTGCCGTTAGCGGTAGTTGAAGAGGCACGCAGGATGCTCCGCCAACACCGCAGGACACGCGGCCTGGATGCTGCCGTCCCTCAGACCACAACCGGACTGTTGCGGGAACTTGGGCTTTTGCGTGACGACGGCAAACTTAAACGTGCCGGCGAAATTCTCCTGGCCAGTCCAGAACCAACGGACGTTATTGTGCGCCACCTTTGGCGGACGTTGCCGGGTGAGGAACCCCGGGCGACGTTGATTTCAGACCCGGTCCTGCTGGCACTGCCCCGCCTTCGCCGACTGATCACCGAAAACGGTGACACTGAGATTGAACGGGTCCAGTTTGACGACGGTGAAGAGGTTGCCATCAGCCGTTTTCCCGAGCAGGCCGTTGATGAAGTTGTTGCGAATGCATTCATTCACCGCGACTGGCGACTGCCCGGCCCGGTGGTTGTCGAGCAGTCCAATCGAACGCTTAAAGTCACCTCCCCTGGCCCACTCCCGCCAGGTGTGACCCGGGACAAACTCCTATCTACGTCCTCGGTTCCGCGGAACAACCGGCTGATGGCGGCAATGCGCACGCTGGGGTTGGCGGAAGAAAGCTCTCGTGGTTTTGACCGTATGTGGGCGACCATGCTCCGAACCGGACGCAGTGAGCCGGAGGTTATCGCAACCGATGTGAACGTCCAAGTGATTCTGGCTGCACAAAAACCGGACGTGGACTTCATCAAGGGGCTGAGGAGGCTGTCGAAGCGTTACGGGGAGGTTGTCGTCGATAGTGTGGCGTCCTTGATTGTGTTGTGGCACCTCAACTCCGCAGCACTCATCACGGCAACGACCGCAGTGCAGAAAACCCAGCTCACTTCGCTTGAGGTCAGGGAGCTCATGGACGATCTCGTGGACCGCGGCCTCCTCGATTCCGTAGCCGACGCAAACGAATGGACACTCAGCGGCGAGGCTCGGAAACTTCTCAACTTGGGCCAGGCTGGCGAACTGGCAACGGTAAGCATTCAGGAATGGATCGAAGCAAAGCTTCTCGACGGCGAAACCCTCCGGTCCGCCGACATCGCCGATCAAACCGGCGTCAGCGTTGCAGAGGCGGGCAGAATCCTGCGACACCTTCGAAGCCTCGGTAGGGCAAGGATTGATCCGGAAGGTCCCCCTCGTGGCCGCGGCACCCGCTGGATTCGCGCGTAAATCCGCGCAGAAAACAATTCCGAAAGATAGTGAAAGATATCGGAACAATTCGCTGACCTGCGGAAACTGGCAAAACGGCTCGTCCAAACGCCCGCTATATCTTTTCTATATCTTTCACATCCCAAAACGACCCCGAAAACAATTCCCTGGGGAAATGGCGTTCGGGGCGGAGGTCGCAGATAAACAATGCCTGTTCACTACACTGCATAACCATGACTGAGGCGACCCCGCACCGCTATACGGCCGAGCTGGCCAATGAGATCGAGAAGAAGTGGCAGGCGTACTGGCGTGACAACCACACGTTTTACGCACCGAACCCGGTTGGTGATCTTGCTCCGCAAGCGTCGCAAGGCCAGACCGAGCTGCCAAAGGACAAACTCAACGTTCAGGACATGTTCCCCTACCCATCGGGTGCGGGGCTGCACGTCGGCCACCCGCTGAGTTACATCGCCACGGATGTGTACGCGCGCTACAACCGCATGCTGGGCAAGAACGTGCTGCACACACTGGGTTATGACGCGTTTGGTCTGCCGGCAGAGCAGTACGCCATCCAGACCGGCACCCACCCGCGCACGACCACTGAGGCGAACATTGCCAACATGCGCCGCCAGCTGGCCATGTTGGGCCTCGGCCACGACCCGCGCCGCTCCGTTGCCACCACGGACCCGGAGTTTTATCGCTGGACGCAGTGGATCTTCCTGCAGATCTACAACGCCTGGTTCGACGAGGAGCAGCAGAAGGCCCGCCCGATCGAGGACCTCGTGCGCGACCTCATGTCCGGCGCTCGCCAGACCAAGGACGGCCGCAACTTCCGCGACCTGACCACCGAGGAGAAGCACAAGGCTATCGACGAGTTCCGCCTCGTCTACCTCTCCGACTCCATGGTCAACTGGTGCCCGGGCCTGGGCACCGTGCTGGCGAATGAGGAAGTCACCGCCGAGGGCCGCTCCGAGCGCGGCAACTACCCGGTCTTCCGCAAGCGTCTGCGCCAGTGGATGATGCGCATCACCGACTACTCCGACCGCCTGCTTGACGACCTTGACCTGCTCGAATGGCCGGAAAAGGTCAAGAGCATGCAGCGCAACTGGATCGGCCGCTCCCGCGGCGCAGAGGTCGTGTTCGAATCGCCCGCCGGCGACATCACCGTCTTCACCACCCGCCCCGACACCCTGTTCGGCGCGTCCTACGTGGTGCTCGCGCCCGAGCATTCGCTTGTCGACGACCTCGTGGCCGACTCCTACCCCACCGACGTCGACACCCGCTGGACCAACGGCGAAGCCACCCCGCGCGAAGCCGTCGACGCCTACCTGCGCTCCATCGCCGCCAAGTCCGATGTGGAACGCCAGGAAAACAAGGAAAAGACCGGCGTGTTCCTGGGCACCTACGCGGTCAACCCGGTCAACGGCGAGCAGGTCCCGATCTTCATCGCCGACTACGTGCTCACCGGCTACGGCACCGGCGCCATCATGGCGGTCCCGGCCCACGACGAGCGCGACTACGAGTTCGCCACCGTCTTCGGCCTGCCGATTACGCCTGTTCTCGACGGCGACGTCTCCGAAGCCGCCTTCACCGGCGACGCCACCCACATCAACTCCGCCAACGAATCCGGCCTGGACCTCAACGGTATGGGTAAGGATGAGGCGATTGAAGCGGCCCTTGGGTGGGTCGTCGATAAGCAAAAGGGCTCCGAGAAAATCCAGTACAAACTGCGCGACTGGCTGTTTGCTCGCCAGCGCTACTGGGGCGAGCCATTCCCCATCGTGTACGACGAAAACGGCCAGGCGCACGGCCTGCCGGAAGACATGCTGCCCGTCGAATTGCCGCAGGTAGAGGACTACAACCCCGTCGCCTTCGACCCCGAAGACGCCGACTCCGAACCCGCCCCGCCGCTGGCCAAGGCCACCGACTGGGTCGAGGTCGAACTGGACCTGGGCCACGGCAAGCAGAAGTACTGGCGCGACACCAACGTCATGCCACAGTGGGCCGGCTCCTCCTGGTACCAACTGCGCTACATCGACCCGACCAACACGGATGCGCTGGTGGACATTGAGAACGAGCGCTACTGGACCGGCCCGCGCCCCGAGGAGCACGGCGCCAACGACCCCGGCGGCGTTGACCTGTACGTCGGCGGCGTCGAACACGCCGTGCTGCACCTGCTCTACGCGCGCTTCTGGCACAAGGTGCTTTACGACCTCGGCTTTGTCACCTCCAAGGAGCCCTACCGCCGCCTGTTCAACCAGGGTTACATCCAGGCCTACGCCTACACCGACTCCCGCGGCGTCTACGTCCCCGCGGCCGAGGTCGAGGAGAAGGACGGCAAGTTCTTCTACAACGGCGCCGAGGTCAACCGCGAATACGGCAAGATGGGCAAGTCTCTGAAGAACTCTGTCGCACCCGACGAGGTTGTCGAGGACTACGGCGCTGACACCCTGCGCGTTTACGAAATGTCCATGGGCCCGCTCGACACCTCCCGCCCGTGGGCGACCAAGGACGTCGTCGGCGCGCAGCGCTTCCTGCAGCGCCTCTGGCGCCTGGTCGTGGATGAGGCCACCGGCGAGGTCACCGTGGTGGACGCTTCGTTGACGGAAGACGACCTCAAAGCCCTCCACCGCACCATCGCCGGCGTACGCGACGACTACGCCCACCTTCGCGACAACACCGTCGCCGCGAAACTCATCGAGTACGTCAACTACCTGACCAAGACCTACCCGTCGGGTGCGCCTCGCGACGCCGTCGAGCCGCTGGTCCAGATGGTCTCGCCGCTGGCCCCGCACATCGCCGAAGAACTCTGGTCCCTGCTCGGCCCCCCCGAGACCATCACGTTCGAGCCGTTCCCGGAGTTCGCCGAGCAATGGCTTACCGACGACACCGTCGAGGTCCCCGTCCAAATCAACGGCAAAGTCAAGGCCCGCATCGACGTGGCCACCGACGCCTCTAAGGACGACCTCGAAGCCGCCGCCCTTGCCGACGACCGCGTCGCCGCCTTGGTGGACGGCAAGACCGTAGTCAAGGTGATCGCGATCCCTGGCCGCATGGTCAACCTCGTGGTCAAGTAGGGGTTCTGCTCGGGTTCTGCTGCCCTACCCTTTTCTCATACCCTTCTCAAAAAAGTTCCCCGGTTCGGCCGAATCCGGGGAACTTTTTTGTGCCCGCGCCGACCTGTCCTGGGCGTAGTGAAACTTCTTAGCCCACCGGACGAAGAAAATTCCCCGCCGGGGAACTATTTTGCCGGTGATGCCCAAAATGCCCGGCCTGCCTCACCCCGGGCGCCCCGCCGCCTCACCCCGACCCGCGGGCCCGGCCCCACCGCCCCCCACCGCCCCGTCCGGCTGACAGATCACGGCGGAATCTGTCAGGCGTCGGTAAACGTGCAGGTCAGAAAACGTTCCTGACAGATTTTGCAAAGTTTGTCAGGAGGCGGCCCGGGCAGCGCCAACGTTCCGGCCCGGCGTCCCACCGCGCAGGGTTGTTAAACTCGGCTGGGCAAAACTGATACCTATCCGATGAAGGAACACATCAATGTCCACTCCGAACAATGACGGCTTCGAGCCGTATCCGCAGCATCCGCAAGGAAGCCACCCGGAGAACGACGGGGGTTACCCGAGCTACGACAGTTACGCCGACCCCGCCGACGCCGGCAACTACGCCGACCAAGCCGGCAACTACCAAAACGGCTACAGCGACTACAGCGCGTTTGAGGTCAATTCGGCGGCGTCGATGGCGGGCAACACGGCGTTGCGGTTCCATGGCCAGCAGTTGACGGACAACGTTCCGGGCGATGGTGTGAGCCCGCACCCGATTAACGACCCGGCGAATAACGGCTGGTCGCATGTGAAGGGCACCGGCAGGCTGAACATTTTGGAGGCGATCGGCTGGGGCTTCAAGACCGTGTTTGGCAACCCGAAGCTGTGGCTGCCGCTTGGCGTGGTGTACCTGCTGCTGAGCGTGGCGGTGCAGTTTGTGCCGACGGTGGGCACCTGGATTCAGGTGGGCGGCACGACGGTGTTCGGCCCGTGGATGATTGGTGCGGCGTTGCAGGCGACGCTGGCGCGCAACCTGAACTTCGGGGATGTGAAGTCGCCGACGTTTGGTAAGACGCTGGGCATGTCGGTGTTGTTGTCGGTCATCGCCATGCTTGGCATGACGGTGCTGCTGACGGCGCTGGGCATTGGTGCGTTTTCGGCGATCGATCCGACGATGATCCCGGAGAACCCGGAGGCGATCATGGATGACCCGGAGACGTTCTTTGCGGTGATGGGCCCGGTGATGGCGGCATTCGGCATTGGTTTGGTGGTGATGCTGCTGATCAGCCCGCTGTTTATGCTGCAGCCGTGGTTCGCGGGTGACAACAATGGCACGTTTGGCCAGGCGTTCACCGGCGGTTTCAAGGCGGGTGCGCGTAACTATGGCCGTCTGTTGGGCTTCGCGGTGTTGGCTGGTTTGATCAACCTCATTGGTGCGATCCCGTTTGGTCTTGGCTTGATTGTGACCTTGCCGGCGACGATGCTCGCGTTGGCGTACGCCTACCGGCAGATTTCGGCTGGTCCGGTGCCGCAGGAGCCTACAGCTTAACGACGACCCTTCCACCGCCCCGGCCCTCCAACAGGGCCTGGCCGGCTTCGATGACGCCATCCAATCCGATTGTTTCGGTGCGGATGGCGTTTGTGTTGAGGGAGGTGTCGAGGAGTGCCCAGGCTTCGTCGCGAAGGTCGTTGGGGGTGTCGACGGAGTTCACGCCGATCAATTGGGTACCGCGCAGGATGAACGGCAGGACGGATGCGGGCAGGTCGTTGCCAGCGGCCATGCCGCATGCGGTGGCGACGCCGCCCCAGCGCAGTTGGGTCAGCGCGTTGGCCAGGATGTCGGAGCCGACGGTGTCGATCACGCCGCCGAGGCGCGCCTTCTGCAGTGGTTTGCCTTTGCCGGTGAAGTCGGCGCGGTCGAGGATTTCGGTGGCGCCGAGTTCGCGCAGCCAGGTGCTGTGTTCGTCGATACGCCCGGTGAGCGCCCAGACCTCGTGGCCGCGTTCCGCGAGCAGTGATACGGCGATGGAGCCGACTCCGCCGGTGGCGCCGGTGACCAGGATGGGTCCGTCGGTGGAGTAGGAGGCGCGCTCGAATGCCGCGACGGAGAGTGCCGCGGTGTAGCCGGCGGTGCCGATGGCGGCGGCGTCCTCGGCGGTGAAGCGGGATGGGACGCGGGTGATGTGGGTGTCGTCGATACGCACGCGCGGGGTGTAGCCACCGTGACGGCGCTCCCCGAGCCCGCGGCCATTCACCGTGACCAGCGTGCCGTCTTCGAGGGTGCCCACCGCGTCGATGCCGGGGACGCGCGGCAGTTCGCGCAGGACACCGCGGTTGCCGGACAGTGCCATTGCGTCTTTGTAGTTCAGCGACGAGTGCGTGACGTTGATCAGCGTGTCGCCTTCGCCGGCGTATTCATCGCGGGTTTCTACGATCTGGGGGCCATTGTCAGTAACCAGCAAGGTGCTATTCATGGTCGCCAGCCTAACGTGCGTCTACCGTGGGGCGGGTGAATACGACCAGAAGTACACCGGCAACGGTCGCCGCGGCAGTGGTGACTGTCGTTGTCGTGCTTGCGTTTACGGTGGGTAAGGCGTTCGTGTCGATCCCGGGAGTGTGGGCGGCGGAGTCGCACCAGATCAGTCAGATCCGGCTCAATCCGCTGCAGACGTTCACGTATGCGCGGGTGTGGTGGGGTCCGTGGCTGAACTTGTTCGGCAACATTGCGCTGTTCATTCCGGTGGGGTTTGTGGCGTATCGGGGCTCGATCGTGAGGGCGCTCGCGGCAGGCACGCTGTTCAGCCTGGGCATCGAGACGGCGCAGTATCTGGGCGGGTGGGGGTATAGCGATACGGACGATGTCATCTGCAACGCGGCGGGTGCGTTGTTGGGGGCGGTGTGGGCGAGGGTGTCGTCGCAAAGCAATACTGCGTTGTGGGTGATCGCTGCGGTTGGGGTGGTTCTCCTGACGGTGTATGCGGCGCTAGGGTTGAGCACATGAGTGAGCGTGGTTGGTTTACCCGGCGGGTGTTTCCGGATGGCAACGAGCCGGATCCGCGTTTCACCTTGGCTAACGAGCGCACATTCCTCGCGTGGACGCGTACTGCGCTCGCGTTTTTGGCGGGCGGGATTGCGTTGGAGGCGTTTGAGCTTCCGCGTATCGACGACACCGTGCGCTCCATCGCCGCCGCCACCATCATCGTGATCTCCATGGCTATTTCCGCAGGTGCCGCGGTGCGTTGGGTACGGATCGAACGCGCCTTGCGCCACGGCAAACCAATCCCGGCGCCGGCGATCGTGCCGATTCTGGGCATCGGTGTGTTCGTCGCCGCGGTGGTGGTTGGGGTGAGCCTGCTGTGAGCATCGTCGTCGCGGACCCGGGCCTGCAGCCGGAGCGCACCGCGATGAGCTGGACGCGCACCGGGCTGGCGATGCTGGTGTGCGCGGCGACGCTGCTGCGCTGGGCGGATGCTTACCCGGAACTGATCATGTTTGCGGCGTGCGCGCTCACGCTCGGCGCGGTGGCGATCGGGCTGCTGAACCGCCGGCTGTACAGGCGCGACGCATTTGCTCTTGCCGACGAGCGCAGCGCCCCGAACACCGCCCCCATCGCCATTCTCACCGCGATGATGCTGGGCATTGCCGTGGTGGGGCTCTACCTGGTGCTCGCCTGAGTTAACCGGGCGGGGCCAACCGGGCGGGGCCTAGAACCTAGCCTTCGTAGTAGGCGCGGTGGAGGTGCATCATGGCGCGGCCTTCGTCGGAAAGCCCGGAGCGGCCCGGTTCGTACTCTTCGACGACGCAGAAGCCGTAAAGCCACGGGATGTAGTCGTCGATGTCGGGGTTGGGCTGGGGCTCGCCGATGAACCAGTCGACGGTGGCGCGCCACAGGTCTGCGCCCATGACGGATTCGAAGAAGCGGCGCAGGTTGTCGGCGTTGGCGGCGACGGCGTCGTCGCTGCTGAGGAAGGTCAGACCCGCTTTGGTGGGGGTGAGGATTTCGTGGCGCTTCTTTAACAAGCCGGCGTCGAGAAGAAAATCGACGACGGTACCCGGGAACGGCAGCGCTGTGATGTCGCGGATCTCGCGGGATACCTCGGGGGTTAGCTCGCCCACGTTGTAGGGCACGCTGGCGATGAACAGGCTGATCAGGTCGCCGAACACCAAGGTCAGGGAGTTGGGGGCTTCGAGGTCATCGGTGTCGTCGAGAAGCCCTTCGAGCCCTTCGAGCCCTGGCAGGCCGGCGAAGCCGGGCAGGCTGGCCAGTTCGGCGAGTTCGGGGAAATCGGTGCCTTCGCCGAGGACGGAGTTGAAGAAGTCGGTCACGGCCGAGATCATCGCCGGGTTGCGCTCCGGGTGGGGGTCCACGTCCAGGATTTCGCGCAGGCCGGGCTGGGAGTTGATGAAGTTGTCAAAGCGCTCCGCCAGGCCTAGACCCTCGGATTCGGCGGCGGCCATCTCGTCGAAAAACTGCTCCTCGGCGACGTTGGCCATGCGGGAGGCGACCGTGACCGGGTCGGCGAAGGTCAGCCGGTCCAGCATGCGCTCCGGCGGCATGACCGGCAGGAAGCTAAACAGCAAGGTGACGGTGTCCACGTCGGGTTCGATACCGGCGGCGAGCAGGCGGGCCTGGCGGCGGAACTCGGTCATCATGGCGGGGCCGTTGCAGGCTTCGATGACGTCGGGGCCGGCGGCGTCGACAAGCATCGGCGTTGGCGCATCGATGTGGGAGGGGCCGAGGACTTCGACGTGGATGGACCAGTCGGCCGCCGCGTCGTAAATGTAGGTCATCGGCTCCATCTCAGCGACCGTGATGGTGTCTTCGTGCTGCTCACCCGCACCGGGGCTTTCGGCGTACACCTCGCGTTGCGTGCCGTGCTTGCCCACGAACAGGTGCGAGGACGCGCCGGAGAACCCGAGGGATGCGTCGATGACCTCGGCGAGCGCGCCGAGCGTCATGTCGGGGTCAACGTTGAAGCAACGTGAGATTTCCGGCGAAGAGTCTTCGACGGTGATCAGCACTGAGACAGTCATACCGGAAACAATACGGACTTTTGCTACACGACGAACAACAGCGCGCACACCACCGACGTGACCATGCCCGCTGCCAACGGCACGAGGGTGCGGCGCACCACGTCAACCGGGTTCACGTTCAGTGCGCCAGCGACGATGAGCACCGCAGCGTTGACCGGGGAAGCCTGGCGCATGGTGTTGGAGGCGGCCCAAATGGAGGTGAGCATCTGCGGGGCGGACACGGCGGAGTCGGCCGCGATGCCCGGCACCATTTCGGAGAACGCGAAGTACGGGGCCACGCCGGAGCCGGTGAGCATTGCCATGACAGAGGTGGCGATGACGAACACCAGCACCATCAGGATCGCAGCACCCGAGGACGCCTGGGCGAGGCTGGTCAGGCCCTCGATAACGCCCATCTGGGTGATGCCTTCCACCAGGATGGCGGCGGCGACGATGAGGGACACCACGCCTGCGGCGCCCTCGCCGAGGCCTTTGAAGAAGTCCTGGAGGGAATCCGCGGCGTAGTTCACGTCGCGCAGGCGGATGGCCTCGATGATCATGGTCAGCATGAGCGACACGACGGTCACGGGGAGAATGCCGGCCTCGAAACCGACGATGTCCAGGCGGTTCAGGATTGCGGAGACGATGATCAGCAGCAGCGGCATCAGCGGCAAGATGGCGTAGAAGCCCGGCAGGCCCTCGGCGCGCTCCATGGCTTCGTGGATGCGGCGGTCGGACTCTTCGTGCTTCGCGGCCTCCAGGTCGGCCTCGCCTGCGGCGGCACCGGCTTTGACCAGGTCCTTCTTGTCGCAGCGGTGCTGCCACCACATGTGCACAAACGCGATGACGATCAGGCCCGGGATGGTGGCCTTAGCCACGTTGCCGAAGGTGAACTCGGTGACCGTCATGCCGGTCAGGTCAGCGGCCTGAATCAGGCCCGCCTCCAGCGGGGACGGGGCAATAGTGGAGGCCGTAGCGACGATCGCACCCACCGTCAGCGGAGTCAGCCCCGCAGCGATCAACGCCGGCATGAGCGTGGCCACGAGCAACAGCGCCAACGCACTGGCAGAGGGCACCACGAACGACAGCAGCGTCGCCACCAAGTAGCCGATGGGTACGAGCCAGTAGGAGCCGTTGAAGCGACGCAGCGGGCTAGACAGTGCCACTACGGTCTTTGCGTCGGCGCCGATGTGGCGCATGTAGCCGACGAAACCGAACAGCACCATAATTGCCATGCCGGTGCCGGCGAAACGGGACTTGAACAGGGCCTCGATGATGAGCAACTCGTCGTAGAACGCGTTGCCGGAAGATTCGAACTCGGTTGAGGCGTAGTCGATGCGGCCGGTTGCGGCGGCGATCATGAGCAGCAGCACACCCACCGCGAAGATGGCGGATGCGGCGTGGACTTTTTTGTAAATGAAGTAGCCGACGGCAGCGACGGCCAAGACAGCAATCAGAATATATAGCACTATCCGATTATTGCGCTGTTACCGCATGTCTGCACGGTAAGTGGCCTATATGTGGGCAAGATCTCCCCGGTTCGTGTTACTCGGGAAGACCACCCAACACCAGCACGTGGGTGAAATGCTCGGAACGGTTCTCCAAACCGAGCGTGCGCTCACCCGGACCAATGAGCATGTGGGAGTGAGAGACCACCGAGGAGCGGTTGACCTCGATATCGCCGTCGCAGGCAATGATGGCGTACTCGAAGTCAGGGTTGAGCGTCATCGCAAGTTCAGCGTCCGTGGCAAGCGTCATCTGCGCTGCGACACACGGCGTGAGCGTCTCAATTTCTCCTTTGCGGCCGAACATTTCACCGATGAACACGTACGCCTCGCCGGCGGTTCGAGTGGTCACGGTACGCAGCGGAAACGCCTCAGGTTCGGCGATTTGCTGGCGGGCGGGCAACGCATCTGCCTCGATGAACATCTGCCCTTGAGGGCGGTCCAAATCGTCGCCGGTACGCAGCGAGCCGTTATGGCGCCAGGTCAGGCTGGCCAAGCCAACTGGCGCGTCATGCGGGCCGCTGAGCCCCAGTAAGCAGGTACTGGCGCGCCAGGGCCCAGTATGCAGCTCGATGAAAGTCATACGGGACACACTAGATGATGCGACGCTGCCGAGCTTGCTCTACGGCAGCTGTTCTGTTGTCAACCCCCAACTTTGAATAGATGTGGATCAGGTGGGTTTTCACCGTGGCTTGGGAGATGAAGAGCTGTTCGGCGATCTCCCGGTTCGACGCGCCCGTCTGCAGTGCGCGAAGCAGTTCGATCTCGCGGGCGGACAGAGCCTCGTCGGGGTTGACCAGACGGTCTGCCAGCACATTCGCCACTTGCGGAGAGAGCACGCGCTTGCGTTTCGACGCCTGCACCACCGCGTCATGCAATTCATCCTCAGGTGCATCCTTGAGCAGGTAGCCCATCGCGCCGGCCTCCACCGCCGCAACGACGTCGGCCTGCGTGTCGTAGGTGGTCAGGATGAGCACCGGCGGCCCGCCCGCCTTGACCAAACGGCGGGTCAGGTCGATTCCGGACGCGCCGGGCATCTGGATGTCGGAGACCACTACGTCCACGCCTTCGGGCACGTCGGCGTCGCCGTCGGCGGCCTCAGCCACCACTTCCATGTCGCCGAACGAGTTGAGAACGGCGCGAAGGCC